>CANEVO010000023.1 GCA_947442255.1 Opitutia bacterium | reverse complement strand
GCTCCCGGCGCAGCGGCTCCTGGAACCGGGCTTCGATCTCCTCGAGCCGGAACGTGTACTGCGTTGCGCCGACGCGGTCGTGCAGGAAAACAAACAGGTCCGCCAGTTCCGCGATGTGGTGATCGAGGAAGTGCCTGACCGGCGAAGAAGCCGCTTGCGCCGGCGCTGCTGAAAACCCGCTGCCTGACTCAAATCACGATCTCGACCGTGCCTCTGACCCGACATCGAACGGCTCTAGCGCCCGCCACATTCCCGCGGGTCGCAAGAAATATTTCCGGAGTGGGCACCGCCGTGGAGGCAACCAGCCCACACCCCCCGGCGCTGCGCGCCACCCCTCTCCAGAGGGGATCTTCGGCACGTGCTTCTTCAGGATCTCCTCTCCAGAGGGGATCTTGAGACCTGGCTTGTTCAGGATTCCCTCCCGTAGAGGGGTGCCCGAAGGGTGGGTTGTGTGGCTCGATCCACTCTCCGATGGGACCGGCTGTGGTCGGAGGCTGGCGCTACGCCCGAGCCACCGCTCAACGGACGACAAACTGCGGATGCTTCTCGATCGCCTGCTCGAACGCCGTGCGCTCCGCGTCCGGCACCGAGGCCGGGGTTTTCGAGCTGCTCCGGCGCCAGCGGGCGAGCCATTCCCCGTCGAGCAGCCGCGGCGCTTGCGGATGCCGTGCCGCGACGCCGGCGGTCGTGAACGCGATCGTGGTCGCGGCCTTCGGGCCGGTGCCGACGCCCTCGCCGACGAAGAAGCCGGAGCTGAGCAACGCCACCCGCACCGCCGTTGCCGCCGAGTAAGTGTACAGCTCCGCCGGTTTCGCTGCGCAGGCCCGCCTGATCTGCGCGAACGTCTCCGCGGTCCACAGCGCAGAGTCCGTCTTCGCGGAAAACGGATCGTAGAAAATAAGATCGGGCGGTTTCGCCGTCGGGAACAGCGCGAGGAAATCCCCGTGGGCCAGCTCCCAATGCAGGCCGCCGGAACGATGCGTCCACTGGCCCTGCGCGAGGAGTTCCTTCGGCGCGCCATGCTGGATATGCGGGAAGTACGCGGCCTTCGATGTCGCCAGGCGCAATGGATCGAGATCGATCTCGAAGCTCACCAGGCGCAGCGGTCGCAGCCCGGAGTGGCACGGATCTCCCGACCCGTGGAATTCCTGAGGAGCAACGTTACGGCCTTCCCGGGTCGGGAGACCCGTGCCACTTGCATGCTGGCGGCGGAGTTCCTCCTCCGCCAGGCGCTGCTCGAAGCAGCGCAGCACGGCCATCGCGTTGCTCCCGGCGCCGAGCCCGACATCCCAGATTACGAGTTCGTCGTTCCGCGCCTCCGGCGCCGCGAGCCGCGCCGCGAGCTGCGACTGCCCGATGTAGAGCCGCTCGGCTTCCTCCTCGGGTCGGTTGATCGAGTGCATCACCTCGCCCGAGCTGATCTGCCGCACGCTGTTGAACCCGCCCGGGCCCTGGTGAATCTCGTAGTCGCCCAGGTACGGCATCCGAAACACTTTCGCCTTCTTGGGATAAACGCTCGGGTTCTCCTCGTCCGTTCGCGCCAGCTCCACCCGCATCCGCTCGTAGTAGGAAAGAAACTCGCCCCGCAGGATCTGCGCCCGCATCTCGCGCATCAGCCGGTGATAGAACGTGAGATTGTGGATCGTCAGCAGGTGCCAGCCGAGCACCTCGTCGGACTTGATCAGGTGATGCAGGTAGGCCCGCGAATGTTCCCGGCACGCCTGGCAGCCACAGACCGGATCGAGCGGCTCCTCGGAAAATTTGTACACGGAGCGTCGCAGGTGGAGTTTGCCCTGCGACGTGAACACCGTGCCCCGCTTCGCCAGTTGCGACGGGATGATGCAGTCGAACATGTCCACGCCCCGATGCACGGCCTCGAGGATGTCCAGCGGCGTGCCCACACCCATCAGGTAGCGGGGCAAATCCTGGGGCAGGTACGCGGTCACCATGCCGGTGAACTCGTAGCGCTGGTCCGCGGTCTCGCCGACCGCGAGGCCGCCGATCGCGAGGCCGTCGAAGGGGAGGGTGCGCAGGAATTCGGCGCTCTGCTGGCGCAGATCCGGGTGACACGCCCCCTGCACGATGCCGAACAGCGCCTGCGGGGAATCGCCCCGCGCGGCGAGCGAGCGCACGGCCCAGCGGTGGGTCAGCTCCATCGCCGCCTGCGCCTCGGCGCGTCCCGCCGTCGAGGGAATGCATTGATCGAGCACCATCATGATGTCGCTGCCGATGTCGCGCTGCATCGCGATGCTCGTTTCCGGCGAGAGGAGGTGCGTGTCGCCATCCACGTAACTCTGGAACACCGCGCCCTCCTCGCTCATCCGGCCGAGATCGGGCAGGGAGAAAATCTGGAAGCCACCCGAGTCCGTGAGCACGGGTCCGTCCCAATTCATGAAGCGATGGATTCCGCCGACCTTGCGGAAGACCTCCGGCCCGGGCCGCAGCAGCAGGTGAAAGGTGTTGGCGAGCAGCACGTTCGACCCGGCGGCCTTGAGCGAGTGGAGCGTCTGGCCCTTGACCGTCGCCTGCGTGCCCACCGGCATGAAGATGGGCGTTTCGACCGCGCCATGCAGCGTCCGGAACCGGCCTGCGCGAGCGCGTGAGCCGGAGGAGGTGCCTTCGAGAACGAAATTGAGCCGCGACATTTCGGTGTCGTGAAGGAGCAACCCCCGCGCGGCACGCGCAAACCTTAAAGCGCGAGCGCGTCTGACGAGGTGGCTGCGAGCGTGAGCGGGGGGCTCGGGTGGGAAGAGTGGCACGGGTTTCACTGTACGGGTTGATCGACGTGCCGTTCGCCAGTCGGAGATTGGCGCTACTCGCAATCCGCCACTCGCTCACGCTCGCAGCCACGGCGGAGAGGGAAGCGCTCCCGCCACCGCCGGGACATTCTGGTCAAGTCGGCTTACCAACGCCGCTGAATTGAGCTGCGCGGCGGGACTGATCCCAATCCCGGGGCACCCCGCTCCTCACCCGTCCGTTTTCCTTCCGCATGAAACCGAAAAAAAGCGCCCCTTTGTCCCGTCGCACGTTCCTCCAGCTTTCCGGTCTCGCGGTCACCGCTGCCACGCTCCGCCTCGCACCTGAGACCCAGGGTGCCGCAGCGGCGGCGACGTCGGCCGCGGCGGGGCCAAAGGGCGTGGAGGACATCGGTTCCCGGCGGGAGCTTTTCGTCGATGATCACCTGATCGAGTCGATGACCGGCCGCGTCGAACTCCTCCTGCATCACCCCCAGCCGCGCGAAATCGTCATCGAGCACGACGCGCCGTGGGAAGGCAGCGGCAGCGGGTACCACAGTCTCTTCAAGGACGGCGACCTCTACCGCCTTTACTACAAGGCGTGGCATCTCGAGGGCAGCCAAAAGAACCCGTACACCGGCGACGCCGACGCCCACCGCCTCTGCTACGCGGAGAGCAACGATGGCATCCACTGGCGCAAGCCCGAGCTCGGGCTCTTCAACTACATCGGCTCGAAGGCGAACAACATCGTCCTGCCCAGCGGTCCGTGGGGCGGCATGCACCTCAACGCCGCGGAATCAGCCGTGTTCAAGGACGAGAATCCCGCCGCGCCCGCCGACGCCCGTTACAAGGCGCTGGTCCGGAGTCGCAAGCCCTTCGGTCTGATCGCATTCCAGTCGGCCGACGGCCTCCGCTGGACGCCGATGAGCGAGAAGCCGATCATCACGGAGGGCGCCTTCGATTCCCAGAACCTCGCGTTCTGGGATGCCGGGCGTGGCGAGTATCGCGCCTACTGGCGGTTCTTCAGCGAGGGCGTGACGAACGAGGGCACCTGGAAGGCCGCCGGCTATCGCGGTATCCGCACCGCAACGTCGAAGGACTTCATCACCTGGCAGCCGCACGTGGACGTGAGTTACCCTGGCGCCGCGCCCGAGGTGCATCTCTATACCAACCAGATCAAGCCCTACCACCGCGCCCCGCATCTCTACGTCGGTTTCCCGATGCACTACGTGGATCGCGGCTGGAACGACTCCACGCGGGCGCTCCCCGAGCTCGAGAACCGGGAACTGCGCGCCACGGTCAACCCACGCTACGGCACGGCGGTGTCCGACGCGCTGCTCATGACGAGCCGCGACGGCGTGACCTTCAAGCGGTGGGACGAGGCCTTCCTCCGTCCCGGCCTCGAGCGCGAGGGCACCTGGAACTACGGCCACCAGTGTCTCGCGTGGCACATCGTTGAAACGCCCTCGGGTCTGGACGGCGGTGCGCCCAACGAACTCTCCTTCTATGCCGTCGAGAGCTACTGGACGGGCAAGAGCAGCACGCTCCGCCGGCACACGCTGCGTTTGGATGGCTTCGTGTCAGTCCACGCCGGGGTCGCCGTGGGCGAGATGGTGACGCGTCCGCTGCGGTTCAAGGGTTCCGTCCTGCGTCTGAATTTTTCGTCGTCCGCCGCGGGCGGCATCCGCTTGGAGATCCAGGACGAAGGTGGCCGCGCGATTCCCGGCTTCACGCTCGCCGACAGCCAGGTTGTCTTCGGTGACTCGCTCAATCGCAAGGTGACGTGGAAGAACGGCGCCGACGTCTCCGCGCTGCAGGGCAAAGCCGTCCGGCTCCGCTTCGCCCTTGCGGATGCGGACATTTTTGCGCTGCAGTTCGCCGCTTCCTGACCCGCGGCTGCTTGGCGGCTGCAAGCGCCAGCGAGTTGGCTTTCCGCGGATGGGCCCCCGCGGGTTTGTTCTTCGCGCCGTGGCGGCTTTGCGCTTGGTTCGAGCGATGGCGGCTGGCTCTCACTCCTCCACGGACGCGTCGCGCCCCGCGTGGGTGATCTATGCCCAGCTGACCGCGCTCTATTTCGTCCAGGGCGCATCGATGGCGATGTGGTTCGTGCCGCTGACGAGCGTGCTCGATGCGCACGGTTACCAAGGGATCAAGACGTTCGCCTACGCGACCTCGGGCGTCGCGGCCTTCATTTCCCCGCTGTTCTTCGGGGCGCTGGCCGATCGTCACGCGGCCCCGGTCATCGTGTTGCGCGGGCTGGCCCTCGCGACTTCGGCCTCGATGGCCACGGCGTCGTTCGCCATCCATCAGGGTGCGCCACCCGGCGTGGTGCTGGGCTTGGTACTGGTGCATGCGCTGTGCTCGGCCCCGGCCTGGAGCCTCGCTGCGACCGTGGTTTTCGGCGGACTGCGGGATGCCCGGCGTCATTTCGGCCCCGTGCGCGCGGTGGCCACGCTGGGCTGGATGGCGGGCTGCTGGCTCGTGAGCCTGATCGACGCGGACGCCTCCACGCGGGCGGGCTATGCCGGCGCGGTGGGCTGGCTCGGGGTGGCGGCTTTGTCCCTGCTCCTGCCGACGGCAACGGCGCCGCGGCTGGCGGGGACGGTGAGCTGGCGGCAACGCTTCGGTCTCGACGCGCTCACCCTGCTCAAGAACCGCGATCATCGGGTGGTGTTCATCGCCGCGGCGCTGTTCAACATCCCGCTCGTTGGGTTCTATCCCTACACGCCGGTTCACCTGCGCGAACTGGGGATCGACCACACCACGTCGTGGATGTCGCTGGGACAGGTCACCGAGATTTTTGCGATGCTGGCGCTGGCGCGGCTGCTCCTGTGCTGGCGGCTGAAGTGGATTTTCTCGATCGGACTCTTCCTCGGGGTGGTCCGGTTCACGCTGTGTGCGCTCGATAGCCGGGCCGGCCTGCTGCTCGGCATCTCGCTGCACGGCGTCTCGTACACGTTCGTGCTGATCACGGCACAGATTTACCTCGAGGAACGAATCGATCCGGCCTGGCGCGCGCGGGCGCAGGCCCTGCTGGCCTTGATGATCGGCGGCGCGGGCAGCCTCACGGGATACCTTTCCTCGGGTTGGTGGTTTGCGCGCAGCGCGACGGAGGTCGGCGCCAACTGGCCCCTGTTCTGGAACGGCCTCGCCCTCGGCGCCGGTGCGGTGTTCGCGTATTTCCTCATCGCCTACCATGGCCGCGGCACGCCACCGGCCCGAACGGCCCCGGGATCGTCGACCGGCCCACGGTCTGGATTCCGAAGTTAAGTGCGCTCGAGGCAGCCCCGCCTTCACGGGTAGGGCTGCCTCGAGCCGGATCAGCTTTGATCATCAGGTGCCAGGTTTCAATTTTCCCAACGACTGGTCGGCTGCTGCGCCCTGGAATCTCATTGCTTGCTCGCGCCGCGCTCCCGCTTCGCCCCCGAGCCGACATGTAACGTAATACGTTACACGTCGGCTTGGGTGGGCGCGGGGCGCCTGGGTTGTCTCCATGCCTGATTCGCCGCCCAACTGTCCGTCGTGCTCGGCGCCGCTCGAGCCGCGCGTCCTCGGCGGGCTGGGTCCGCGTTGCGTGTCCGGATGAATGCTCGCCGATTCGGTCGAACCATGAAGCTGAGAGAGCACACGAGCGCCGTTCTGACGGAGGATCTGCCTGCTAAGAGGCTGGTCGCCGGCGACGCGGGCACGATGGTGCACGTTCACTGCGAGCACTCCGCGCACGAAGTTGAGTTTCTCAACATGACCGGTGGAACGGTCGCAGTCGCCCCGGTCCGGGCGGCCCAGCTTCGTCCAGTTGGAACTCGGGGCATTGCTCACGCCTGTAGCCACGGGATTGCCGGCGCGGGCTTCGCGCCCTTCGCGGCTTCGCGTGAGTACAAGCTTGGCTGACCAGGCCGGCTGCAAATTCCTTTATCTTTGGCTCCGCGGCGGCGAAGGTGCGGCCCTTCCCATGAATGCTTTTGCCCGTCAGGTCCTGGTTACGGTGATTGCTGCCTGCTCGACGTTGCCGTTGGCGGCCCAGATGGGCGACCAGCGCGACAGCCCGGGCATGGAACAGAAGCCGCCGAATCCCGAATTCATTCGCCCCGCCCCGGTGCTTTCACCGCAGGAGGCCCTCCAGACCTTTAAGCTTCAGCCGGGATTTCGGATCGAACTCGTGGCGTCGGAACCGCTGATTCACGAGCCCGTCGCCCTCGACTTCGATCCCGATGGCCGGATCTGGGTCATCGAGATGCGGAGTTACATGCCGGACATCGACGGCAAGGGGGAGAACCAGCGGATCAACCGCGTCGTGGTCCTCGAGGACACCAACAAGGACGGCAAGATGGACAAGAGCACCGTCTACATGGAGGGGCTCGGTCTCCCGCGCACGATCAAGGTCCTGCGCGACGGCGTCCTGATCGGTGATCCGCCGAACCTGTGGTTCACGCGCGACACGGATGGCGACGGCAAGGCCGACGAAAAGACAGCCATCGCCACCGATTTTTCGCTGCCGGAGCGCAACCCGGAAATCGGCGCCAACGCGCTTATCTGGGGCCTCGACAACTGGCTCGTGGGCTCCGGCTATGGCCGTCGGTGGCGCCTGCAGGACGGCAAGTGGATCAGCTCGCCGGTGACCTTGCGCGGCCAGTGGGGGCAGGGGATGGATGACTGGGGACGTCTCTATACGAATTCGAACGAGGATCATTTTCGCGCCGATCTCATTCCGCCTCATTATCCCGCGCGGAACCCGAATCTCGTCCTGTCGCCCCGCGCCGGCAGCCCGACCAGCGGGGTGAATTACCAGGTCAACAGCGTCCAGACCGTCTGGCCCGCGCGGCCCAATCCCGGCGTCAACCGCGGTTACTGGGAAGGCCGGCTGCGCCCTGACGGTTCGATGCGCAACTTCGACGCCGCCTGCGGCCCCATGATTTATCGCGGCGACAATTTTCCGGCGGAGTTCAACGGCAACTACTTCAATGCCGAGCCCGCGGGCAACCTCGTCCGCCGCTCGATCATCACGGAAGAGGACGGCATTCTCCGGGGCCGCAACGCCTATGACGGAACCGAGTTTCTCCGCTCCACTGATGAGCGGTTCCGCCCCGCCAATGTCTACACCGCACCCGACGGGACCTTGTACGTCGTCGATCTCTATCGCGGCATTTTGCAGCACCGGCAGTACATGACCTCCTTCCTGCGCCGGCAGATCCTCGAGCGTGGCCTCGATAAGGGACTCGGCTACGGCCGCATCTACCGGGTCGTGCACGAGGGCAAACCGGTCGGCCCCGTGCCGGCGCTGTCCCGGGCCACGCCTGCCGAATTAGTCGCCACGCTGTCGCATCCCAACGGCTGGTGGCGCGACACCGCGCAACGGCTGCTTGTCGAGGCCGGAGACAAATCCGTGGTGCCGAAACTGCGTGACGTCGCCCTCGCGCGGGACGCCGGCGAGATTGTGCGTCTGAAGGCGCTGTGGACAATGGAAGGCCTCGGGGCGATCGAGCCGGGAATTCTGGCGCCGCTGCTCGACGATCCGGCGGTGAAGATCCGGACCACCGCGATTCGGCTGAGCGAACCCTTTCTCGCCGCGCGTCAGGCCGGGCTGACGGAGCAGGTGCTCAAGCACTCGTCGGATCCCGCGCGCGAAGTCCGGGTGCAGCTCGCGCTGTCTGTGGCCGACGCGCCGCCGGCAGTGCGTCAGGCAACATTGGCGGGCCTACTGCGGCGCGACGCGAGCGCTCCCTTTCTCGCGGCGTCCGCGGTGAGCAGCCTGGCGGGCCGGGAGCTGGCGTTTCTCGAGAGCCTGGTCAGCTCGCCGGAGTGGCGGGAAGCGGGCGAAGGTTATGCGCAGGTGTTGCATTTGCTCGCGGCGGCGGTGGCGGAGGGCGCCCAGTCGGCCGAAGTCAAACGGCTGTTCGCGCTGGCGGGCGGCGAGGGCAGTCCGTTGTGGCAGCGCCGCGCGGTGCTGCGTGGGATCGCGATGTCCGGGCTGCGTCACGTCGACGCGATGCCGACTGCGATGGCGGCGGCGGCGAAGTCGGCGGATCCGGAAATCGCCGAGAGCGCGGGCGAGATGATGACGCGCCTCACCTGGCCCGGGAAGCACGACGCCGCGCCTCCGCTGACGGCAGCGGAGCAGGTGCTGTTCGAGAAAGGCCGCGTGGCATATTCGACGATTTGCGTGGCGTGTCACCAGCCCGATGGCCGCGGTCTGCCCGGCGTGGCGGCGCCGCTGGTCAACTCGCCCTGGGTGCTGGGGTCCGACGAGTTTCTCGCGCGCATCGTGCTGAAGGGAAAAGTGGGAAAGACGAATGTCACGATGCCGCCGCTCGAGATGCTGGGCAGCGAGACGTTGGCAGCGGCGCTGACATTCATCCGCCGGAGCTGGGGGCATGAGGCCCCCGCAGTGAGCCCGGCGACCGTCAATGTCATGCGCGAGTACATCATCCTGCGCAGCGAGCCGTACACGGAAACGGAACTCGAAGGGATGAAGGCGAAGACCGGAGCGCAGCGCTGAGGGTGGGGAAAAGTAGAGGACGGAGTTGAGGGTTGAGAGCTGAGAGTTGAAAGCTGAGCGAAAGCGCGGGCGCGTCGTCGGGTAGCCACGAGCGCCAGCGAGTGGATGCGGCGGCAGATCAATCCCCGCAGCTTCAGCTTGAACCACCGAGGCACCGAGACACCGAGAAGCGGGTTTTCCTTTGTGCCTCTGTGGTTCCACCCGGTTTGGTCCGGGCGCATCCCGCTCGACGCCTTTATCCGCGAACTCCGCGCCATCCGCGGTCAACCTGGCTGGGAGGTTCCTGGCTTTCTGGCTTCAGGCTCAATCCCTAGCTCGACCAATCCGGAGGGAGCCTGAAATCAGGAAGCCAGAGATCGCGGTTTCCTCTGTGCCTCGGTGGTTCAAATACCTTGGATTTCCCGGAGTTGGGAAACGCCAGTTTCATTTCTGATTCGGGCGGGCGGCGCATCCGCCCGGTGGAAAATCACAAAAATCTTTTATCCGGTGCGGACGAATGTTTTGCGTCACTGAAAAGCACGTTGGCACGCACAGTGTAAAAGGATGCGCGCAGTTCGCGACCAACCCGGAACGTCTCCGGAAATCGAGGACAGCACCAAAATCCATCCCACGCTCCGGCACTGGAGCCCCAAATAAAATGAACAAGTCCACCACTCTCCTCGCCGTCCTCGCGGCCATCGTCCTCAGCAGCCCGGCCTTCGCTTTCAGCCCGAACAGCACCCGCCACCAGGAGGTCGCGGCGAAGCTCGTGCCGTCGAAGATCGTCAACCCGACGGACCTGCCCCGCTCGTTCATGCGCTCCACGGTCAACATCGAGTTCTCGGTAGATGCGTCCGGCCAGCCTCGCGACATCACGATCCACGCCAACGCGGACCGCGCGGTGAAGGATCAGATTGCCGCGGCCTTCAGCCAGTGGCGCTTCGATCTGACCCAGAACACGTCCAACCTGGAGACGAAGCGCTTCGTGCTTCCGCTGGAGATCGTGCCGCAGGCCTGAACCGGGACTCCTATCGTGTCTCTTCCGCGCAAATCTGCATCAGCCGAGGTGGCGATTCCGTCGATCGCCCCGCCGTTGATGCAGATCAGCGCTGACCCTCTTTTTGGGTATCGGATTTGAAGGACGGGAAGTTCTAAAAGAGGTCAGCCTGTTACATGTTACAGAATGCGGATCGGTTTGTAACATGTAACAGGCTGACCCCTTTTTTCCACGGTCGGCTCCTGGAGAGCCCGCTCAAGCAATCCAGATCTCACGCGAAGCCGCGAAGGCGCGAAGAAAGGCTCAGGCTTCGCGACTTCGCGTGAACTCGCCCGGCTTCTGCCTTTCTGTGGCGGCAGCCACTCGCTCACGCTCGCAGCCACGGCATCGAGTCCTAGACTCCTGGCTTCATGGCTCAAGCCATGGTGTATCCTCCAAAAATCCAAGCCGCCCCAATCCATTTCACAGGAGGCAATCCAAGGTCGATCCAAGGCAGCCCCTTCGACCGGAACCTTGGATGGGTCTTGGTTTGGCTTCTGTGCAAATCTGAGGGCAGGCATGGGACCGAATACACCAACTCCGACCTTGCGGACAGGGGCCGGCTGGATTCGTGATGCGTGGAATTTTCCGCCTTATGACGACGCCCGCCTCCGCCCCACCTCCCACCGACACAAGCCCCGCTGAATGGGAGGCGCGCTGCGATCTCGCGGCGTTGTATCGAATCGTCGAGTACCTCGGATGGACGGATCTGCTGGAAACGCACATGTCGGTGCGCGTGCCGGGAGAGCCGGGGACCTTCCTGATCAATCATCACGGCGATCTCTTTCACGAGATCACGGCCTCGGGCCTGCTCAAGATGGATTTGGACGGACGCGTGATCGGCCAGCGCCAGGGGCGTTATAACGCCGCCGGTTTCACGATTCACAGCGGTGTCTATCGGGCGCGACCGGATGTGAATTGCGTGATGCACACCCACACCCGGGCGGGCGCGGGCGTCTCACTGGTACGGCGCTGGCTGCGTCCGATCAGCCAGGACGCGCTGCATGTGTACGACGATCTCGTGTATCACCCGTATGGAATGCCCGCGACGCGGGAGGAGTGCGACGCCCTCGGCGTGAGTTGCCAGCAGGGCGGCTGCGTCATCCTGCAGAATCACGGATTGATGACCGTGGGCGCGACCATTCCCGGGACCTTGCGCCGGCTTTATCTCCTGGAGCGGGCCTGCGAATTGGAGCTGATCGCGCGTACGCTGGGCGAGCCGCCGATCCTGATGGAGCCGGCGATCATCGCGGCGGCGGCGGCGCGCTATAAGAAAGCGCGCGCGACCCCGGAGTACGGCGTGCCTGAATGGGATGCCCTGCGCCGGATGATCGCTGCGCAGGGAGCGGATTATCGGCGGTGAAGGGGGATGCGGAGAGATGAGAGTTGAGGGTTGAGAGCGGCGGCCCGTGGTGTTCGCGCCGAGCGGAATCGCGCGGCCCTGCATCCAGCACGGTGTTCATGGGTCTGGAGACCCATGCCACTCCGACCAGACAGCATCCTTCGAAACGCAGAACCCAGGCAGCCCCGAACCCCAAACTCCACCCGCAGTTCAAAATCCCATCGTCTTCCGGACGTGCTCGCGGCTGAGCCGGAAGCTTTCGCGGAACGGGCGGGTGGGCTGGAAGTCCTTTTCGTGGGCGAGCTCGATCACGGCGTCGCTGGAAAAGCCGACGTCATGCAACGCGGCGCCGATCGCGGTGAAGTCGGTCGCGCCTTCGCCCATCGACTCCCCCCAGCGTCCACTGGCGGCCTGATCGCGCAGGTGCAGGAACACGATCCGCTTTCCGTGCCGGCGGATGAACTCGACGGGGTTGCCGCCGCCGCGGATGAGCCAGTTTAGGTCGGGTCCGAGCTTCGCGTCGGGGATGCGCGCGAGCGTGCCATTGAGATCGTGGTAATCGTTTTCGACCTCGTAGGTGTGGTTGTGCAGGTTGACGACGACCCCGAGATCGCGGCCGAGGGCGATTACCTGGCGCAGGCACTCCGCCTGCGCATCCAGCTGGGCCTCGGACTTGCGCGTGCCGGGTGGAACACCGCGCAGTTGCCCCACTGACGTGCCGAACGTCCGGCCACCGACCTTCGAAATGTTGCCGAGGATCGTCCGGGCATACGCGAGGACGATGCCATGCTGTTCGCGGTCCCACATCGCGCCGGTGAACGACGTGCCGATCACGGGCAGTTGGTGACGCTGCGACAGTTCCCGGATGCGGGGCGCGGAATCGTCGTGCCGCAGCACCGTGTGCATGAGCTCGATCGCGTCGAAACCCGCCGCCTTGAAGTCGGCGAACACCTGCGGGAGCACCGGCGTGTAGTCGTTGCCTGGATGCGTCGCCGCATAGACCCAAGCGTGCGCGCCGACGGTGACCCGGCGCGGTGGCGTCACGGCAGTGGTGGCGGCGAGGAGGGGAGACGTGAATGAGCTGGCGGCCGCGGCGGCGAAGGCGGACTTCAACCAGTCGCGGCGGGAGAGTGGGGCGGGGTGGGCGGACATGAACGACCTCTAGACCGATCTCCTCCGATTGGGATACTTTTCCGCGGTGGGGCCGGCGCCGGGCGCCGGCCCTAAATGTGAGGTTGCGAGCCCGGGTCCCGGAGCCGTTGAGTTAGCGCGTAGCCGACCAGACGTCGGGCGTGCACGAGGCACGCCCCTACAAAAGCTGTTTAGCGTGTAGGGGCGTGCCTCGTCCACGCCCGGTTGGCTACGGCCGTTCCCAATCGCTTTAGTTTCCCCGGTAATCAGCCCCCGTCAGGCTCGTGAGCACCGATTGCTGCCAGGCGCGGAGCTGCTGCTCCATTTTTGCGGCGATATCGGGGTGGGCGGCGATGACGTTGTTTTTCTCGGCCGGGTCGGCGCGGACGTCGAAGAGTTCCTTGCCGGTGCCCTGACCGCCGTTGATCACGAGCTTGTACTGATTGTCGAGGAGGGCGCGGGCGCGGCCGAAGTCGGACTCCTTGATCTCCGAGTAGTGGAAGTTGAGGAAATTGCGCGTCGCCCGCCCCTCGGGATCGAGCTTCACGAGCGGGGTTGTGCCAACCTGCGCATCGGGCGCGAGGTAGGGCTTGGCGCCGGCGGGCCGGGCTTCGCCGCCGTTCCAGAAGCCGATCGGGGTCGGGCGGGAGGTCATCCTGCCATCGAAGAGGCCCACGAGGCTGAGGCCGTCGATGGGCCGCTTCGGCAGCGGCTGGCCGGCGAGATCGCAGAGGGTGGTGAAGATGTCGCTACTGACCGTATTCACGTCGCTCACGCGTGGCTGGCGCAGGCGCGCGGGCCACTCGATGACGGCAGGCACGCGGATGCCGCCTTCGTAGACGGCACCCTTCCAGCCGCGGAACGGCACGGTCGCGACGGCCTCCTGCGGCGTGCCGTTGTCACCGATGTACCAGAGCAGCGTGTTCTCGCGGAGCTTCTCCTGCCCGAGATGCTCGCGAAGCTGGCCGATCGAGCGATCCATCGCGGTGATCTCGGCGAAGCGTTCGCGCAGCACGTCGCGCTGGAGCCGGTTAACCACGCCGCCGGTTTCGTTGGACGTCAGGCTGACCTGCTTCGCCCCGAACGTCGCGGGCAGATTATCATAGAGGGCGAGGTCCTTCGGCAGCGCCTGGTAGGGTTCGTGCGGCGAACCGAACCAGACCACGACGAAGAACGGCTTTCCGTCCTTCTTCGCCTGGTTGATGAACTTGATCGCCTCGGCGATGATGATCTCGGAGCTCTCGCCCTTGAACTTCTCGGGCGCGCCGCCGTTGCGTGACATGACGGGATCCAGTTCGAAGAAATTATCGTGGGAGAGCCAGGTATCGAAGCCCATGGCGCCGGGATTGGTGGGCGAGTCGGCCTTGACGGGTCCGAGATGCCATTTGCCGAAGTGGCCGGTGGCGTAGCCGGCCTGTTTCATGATTTTGGCGAGGCCGATTTCCTCGGGGCGCGTGGACCATCCCGGATTGAAGACGCCCGATCGCAGGTGATGACGGCCGGTGATGATCGTGGCGCGGGTGGGGGAGCAACTCGAGCCGCCCGAGTAGAAGCGATTGAGGCGAAGCCCGGTGCGCGCCATCTGGTCGAGCACCGGGGTCTTGAGATAAGGGTGGCCGTTGTAGGCGGTTTCGTCCCAGCCGTGATCGTCACCCATCAGCAACACGACATTGGGTTTGGCGGGCGACTGAGCTTGAAGTTGAGGCGTCACGAACGCCACAGCGACGACGGCGGCGGCGAGCAGGGTAGAGAGGAGGGGCGAGCGCATGGCGGAAACGTGGCACGCGGCGGGTGCGAGACAAGCGCGGTTGCGGCCCCGGCGTTGGACCTGCCTCTTTAATTCCTTTTCATCCCGCCAATCCTGGCCTCCCTTGGTGGGGTTACCTGCCTGTGTCGATGACCCCACCCTTTGTGCACTTCCATTTCCCCCGCCGGCTGGCCTGGGGGGCTGGCGTGGGCGCGATTCTCGCGACGGTGCTGACGATATCCCTGGTGACCGGGGCGGAGCCCGCCTCGACCCGCTCGATTTCGGATGGCGTTTACAACTCCGCGCAAATCAGCCGCGGCCAGAAGGCCTACGAAAACCTGTGCGCCCGGTGCCACGGCGATGAGCTCGGAGGCGGTGAGGATTCCCCGCCGCTGGTGGACGACGATTTTCTCAACAACTGGATCGGCAAGTCGTTCGGCGAACTCGTGGAATACACGCGCGAGGAGATGCCGTCGGACGGCCCGGGCAAGGTGACGCGGAAGCAAAGCACCGACATCACGGCGTATGTCTTCAGCAAGAATGATTACCCGGCCGGCCCGGGCGAGCTCGAGCCCACCTTGGACGTGCTGAACCAGATCTTAATTACCCCGAAAAAATGAGACCAAACCCCACCCGAATTCTGCTCCGGTTGCTCCTGCCGCTTACGCTGGCCGGCAGCCTGTCCGCCCAACAGGGCGCCACCAAGGGCGAGTGGCGCTACTACGGCGGCGACGCCGGCAACACCAAGTATTCACCGCTCGATCAGATCAACGCCACGAATGCGAAGGAACTGGCGATCGCGTGGCGCTGGAAGGCCGAGAATTTCGGTCCGCGGCCGGACTATCTCTGGGAAGTGACGCCCCTCATGATCGAGGGCACCCTCTATTTGACCGCGGGCTCGCGGCGCGATGTCGTCGCCGTTGATGGCGCCACCGGCGAGACGCTCTGGATGTATCGTCTCGACGAGGGCGAGCGCGGCGATCGCGCCGTGCGGACCCAGAACCGCGGCCTCGCCTACTGGACAGATGGCAAGGGAGACAACCGAATCATCCTCATCACGCCGGGCTACCAGCTCGTGGCGCTCGACGCGAAGACCGGTCGCGTGATCCCGAACTTCGGGACGTCCGGGATCGTGGAACTGACCGCCGGCCTCGATCGCGATGTCGTGCCTCCGGGCCTGATCGGATCGAGTTCGCCGGCGATGATCATCCGCGACGTCGTCGTGGTCGGCGCGGCTTTCCAGCCCGGCACGGCGCCGGCCTCGAAGAACAATGTCCCGGGCCACATCCGCGGCTACGATGTCCGCACGGGAAAGCAGCTCTGGACATTCCGCACCATCCCGCAACCCGGCGAGTTCGGGAACGAGACGTGGGAAAAGGATTCCTGGAAGGGCACCGGCAACGCCGGTGCGTGGGCGCCGCTCGCGGGCGACGAAGAGCTCGGCTACGTTTACATCCCGGTCGAGTCCGCGACGGGCGATTTCTACGGCGGGCACCGCCCGGGTAACAATCTGTTCTCGGGCAGCCTCGTGTGCCTCGATGCGCGCACGGGGAAGCGCGTCTGGCACTACCAGATCATCCATCACGACATCTGGGACTACGAGCCCTCGTCGCCGCCCCTGCTGTTCGACACCACCGTCGGCGGGAAGAACATCAAGGCCGTGGGCCTCGTGATGAAGATGGGCCACACCTTCGTGTTCGATCGTGTGACCGGCGAACCGGTCTGGCCGATCATCGAGACCCCGTTTCCTGCGTCCGACGTGCCCGGCGAGTGGACTTCGCCCACGCAGCCGATTCCGACCAAGCCGGCGGCCTTCGATCGCGTGGGGGTGTCACCGGACGACCTGATCGACTTCACGCCGGAACTGAACGTCGAGGCGCGGAAGATCCTCGAGCAGTACAAATACGGCCCGCTCTATCTGCCGCCGATCGTGCGCGGCACGGATGGCAAGCTCGCGACGCTGCTGCTCCCGCATCACACCGGCGGAGCCAACTGGCCCGGTGGCGCGTTCGATCCGGAGACCAAGCTGTTCTTCGTTTCCTCGCTTACGAATCCCGATCCGATGGCCGTCTCGGTTCCCGATCCGCGCCGGTCCGACATGGCCTATGTCGGCGGCGCCGGCCGCGGACCGGCGGGTGGCGCGGCGGCCAAGGGTGGTGGAGCCGCGGCGGCGAAAGCCGGCGGGGGCGGCGAGGGAGCGGTGCGCGGTAACATCGGGCCGCAGGGGCTGCCGTTGATCAGGCCACCGTGGGGCCGGATCACCGCGATCGACATGCGCACCGGCGATCACGCGTGGATGGTGCCGAACGGCGACGTGCCCGACGCCGTGAAGAATCACCCCGCGCTCAAGGGCATCGATCTCAGCAAGACCGGCCGGCCGGAACGCGCGCCGCTGATGGTGACGAAGACTCTGCTCTTCGCCGCCGACGGCGCGGGCATGTTCAACGCCGGCCCGGGCGGAGGGGGGAAGAAATTCCGCGCACTCGACAAGAAGACCGGCGCGACGATTCACGAGCTGGAACTGCCCGCCAACGCGACGGGCATCCCGATGACCTACATGGTGAACGACCGTCAGTTCATCGTCGTGGCCGTTGGCGCCCGCGGCGTCCCCGCCGAGTTGATCGCTCTGGCGGTACCGTAGGACCAGACGTCACCGGCGGCCATCGGCTTGAGTTCGTCGTTCCGCCTTCAGGCGGACGGCTTGGGTACGATGGCCGCACGGTTTTTCCATGCTCGATTCCGCCTGAAGGCGGAACTACGAACCCGGGCAAGTGTGATTTCCGTGGCATGGGTCTCCCGAACCATGAACTACGTTCCGTGATGCACTCCACGGGTCGGGAGACCCGTGCCACTCAAGCACCCTCTGCCAGTATCCGCTCCCGGGCGACGAACCACAGGGGTCCCTGATCGTCGTCCAGCACCGGGGTAATCTGGATGGCCACTCGATAGGGCGATCCGTCCTTGTGATAATTGATCAGCGTTTCGCGGCAGGCGCGACGCTCGCGCACTGACTGGCGGATGCGGCTCACGGCGGCCGGGTCGGTGGCGGGACCCTGCAACAACGCGCCGGGCTTGCGGCCCCGGAGTTCGCCGAGCGTGTAGCCGCACATCTCGCTGAAGGCCGGATTGACCCACTCGATCAGGCCCGCGGGATCGGTCACCGCCACGGCCTCGGGCGGTGGCGGGGCGGGCTGCGTGTCGAGCGTGCCCAGAATGCGCGACATCAATCCCGTCGGCGCGGCCAGGGCGGGCGGCAACTCGGCGATCGTCCAGGCGGTGGTCGCGTTCTGTAATTCCGCGACGTGGGCCCGCAGCTCGCCGTGAAACTCTAGGATCAGTTCAAAGTCATTCCGCTCCGGGGCGGCCATGGCCCCGGACACGTAGAGCGCCGCGTGATCTTGAAGTACGTCAACCAGCATGGCGTATGAGTATGCGGGAAGTTCCGCCAGTCAAAGCGGGATTGCGGTTAGATTTTCGAATTTCGATTCGGAATTTTCGAATGGAGACAGGTGTTCGCCGGTCGCTCACCTGCCTCAGAGTCTGTCTAAACCGGTACGTTTCCCGTAGCCACGAGCGCCAAGCGAGCGGAGCGACGGGCGTTCATCCACTCGCTGGCGCTCGTGGCTACAGCCGCACCGCGGTGAGAGAAGTCATCTTTTTAGACGCCCGCTCCCGGTCGGCGCGGCGGCTCACGCGCTCCGCAGCGCGGCGCGCACCTGCGCCAAGTCCGCCTCGAGATCGAGCCGGTTGCACTCGGGCGTCGCGCCCAGGGGCCCGGGCGACTCCGGCAATACGGGGCGGTAGTCGAGTCCCTGCAAGGCGGCGAGGCGCCAGTAACAGCCGGACACGTAGGCGCGGTTGAAGAACTCGATCACGCGCGTGCCCGGACGGCAGAAGGCGAGGTTGGCGAGACCCGCCCCGTGCGGCGCCACGATGATCTTCGCGTGGCGGAACGCGTTGATCTGTTCCGGCCAGGTCATCTTCTCCAGCCGCACTTTCACGAAGCCCGCCGGCTCCAGTTCCGCCCACAACGCGGATTCGTTGGTCACCCGGCGACGACGCGCGGTCTCACGACTCAGGTAAAGACGCGCCCCGCAGGGCGACGTGTCCGAGTGATATCGATCGGTGAACGCGTGGAGCAGGTCCACCGCCGTGCGCGTCGGCTGCACTACATTGCCCACGAGGCTCGGAACGATGAGGTGCTCGCATTGGAAATGACTGCGGCGATCAGCCGGCAGCACGGCGCCGCTCCAGCCGGCCTGGTCGAGTGCCATCCGACTGCAGGGCTCGTCCGCGTGGGCGATGACGGCATCGGCCGCGGCGCGCGGCAGCGTGAGCAGCCGCGGCAGCTCATCGAGCAGCCAGTGCCCGTAACCCATGCCCAGCGTCGTCGCGACCACGGCAGTGCGGCCGGGGACTGGCTGGGGCGGCGGAATCTTCTGATGCGTGACGAGCCAGTGATCCGTCGGCGGCTTGCCAAAATCCAGTGACACATCACGGGCGATGCTGCGACCATCGGGGGAGAGGACGATGCCGCTGCCGAAGACGCGTCCCTGGGGCAGTCGCGCGATGAACGCCGGGCCGGCCTCAGCCCGCGTTTCCGCGTGCCAGAATTCCCTTAACTCGGCCGAGGCGTGGCTCGGCAGCGCGTACTCCACCACCTCCGCCGCGGACCGCATCTCCATGGCGCCATCCCAACGCGCCACGAGGCCGGCCAGCGGCTCGCAACGCTCGGGTGGGGGAAGAAAGGGGGAAGGCATGCGGGGAAAATTATTGAAAATCGCATCATGGCTCGTCGGACAGGGCAGGCAAAACCTCCCGCTGCGGCCACCACTGCGTAGCCCTGCGCGTCAGCGCAGGAACTCTGGTCGTTCTTTCAGTCTGATCTGCGAACCTCAATCAGAGACCGAATCCGGGACCGAATCACCCTAGACCCGGACCGGTAGCTGGCCGTGCCGCCGCCGCGATCGACGCCCGTCATCTCACCAAGCGCGCGCCGGCAGACGGGCCTCCAGCGCCGTCTCCGCGTCATCCGGTAACGCCGGCAGAAAGTCCAGACCGGTGCGCCGCTCGATCTCATCGATCGTGACGAGGTAGCGATTCAACTCCGCGCGGCTCTGTTCCTGCGGAAAGAGGAAGGCCTGCGTGCGGACGCGTCCGTCGCTTTCGTCCACGATGATCATGTAAAACGCCTCCGGCACCGCCACGCGCTGCTTCAATTTGGCCGGGTTCGGTCCGAACACCGGGCCGGCCAGAACCCAGACCTCCTCGAAGCGCCCGGGATAACTGGTGGCGATTTTCTCCTCGAGGCTCCTCCAGAGCCCGGCATTCAGGCCGTGCTTTTGCGGCGTGATGTTCGACATGCGGAACGTTTCCTCCTGTCCCTGCTTCCCGTAACGCGTCGCGATCCCGTAGTTGGGCGCGAGATGTCCGCGATCGTAGTCGCTGCGCGCATAGTCGGAG
Source organism: Opitutia bacterium (assembly GCA_947442255.1). The sequence continues at coordinate 19,874 of CANEVO010000023.1, read as the reverse complement.
GGTTCGATCCGCGCCACGGTCCGTCGGTCCATGGTGAAGGAATCCGGCCGGGGAGGCGCGCTCATGAGCGTCACATCCTTCAGTCGGTACGCCGCCCACACCGGGTTGCCGAGCGGATCGCTGTAGCCGACGACGTAGCTCGTGTTCGTCAGGACCCGGATGTCCCCGCCGGAGAAATTCACCGGCTGGGGGAGGCCGCCATACAGATGGGTGCGGTCGCCCGGCAACGGCGCGCGGACGAAGGCGTCGCCCGCGTAAAGTTGCCACAAGTCCCACGCGACATCGAAGGCGGTGATCTGCTTTTGCTTGTCGAACAGGTTGCCGACGAGATGCGAGATCTCCTGCTGGCGCGGCGTCGGCTGGAACAGATACCAGCCGCCGATGGCCGCCCAGAGCACCAGATTCGCGACGAGGAAGGCCTTCGTGCGACGGAGCGAACGGGGAATGGAAGAGCGGCGAGCCACGGTTACCGTTTCATGGGCCGGTTCCCGAGCGGCGACAAGAATCCTAAAATTGCCTCACGCCCATCCGTGGCTGCGAGCGTGAGCGAGTGGCGGGCCCGGCGTGGCACGGGTCTCCCGACCCGTGCCACAGACTTCAAAAATCCATCCTGGATCAGGAGACCCATGCCACTGCTCAGCCGAGAACATGCCATTGCTGTAGGCCCGGCGCTGGGCGCCGGCCCGCCTAGTGGGTCATGAGATAGAAAACGATATTGATGCCGAGCGGGTAGGCGCGCGGTTCGGAGAAGAGGGCGAAGTAGTCCGCGTTCTCGCCCTCGCGTTCCCAGCCGTCGCTCACGTCGGAGTTGTGGATCGCGAGGACCATGATCCGCTGCTGGTCGTCGAGCAGCGCGCGAATGTGCATCGTCTCGTAGCCCTCTCCCCGGTAGCCGGAGGTGGGATTGGAGTTGGGGTTGCCCGGCTCGTAGTCCGTGTTCCAACGATGGATGGTGGGCACGCGCAGCTCGCTCATCGGGCCGCGGAGGTTGAACACGCAGTGATAGATCGGGTGATCGAGAGGGAGGTCGATCCACGTGTGGTTGGGCAGCACCTCGCGCATCTCGCGCACGAGGTTCTGCCAGGCCGCGGCGCCCCAGAAATCGTTCACCAGGAGGACGCCGCCATTGCGTAGGTACCGGCGCAGGATGCCCTGCTCCTCGTCGCCGAGCGCCATGCGCTCGACGTGCGTCATGAAGAGATAGGGAAAGTCGGACAGCTCCGGATTCGTGAGCTTGAGGGCGCGGCCGTCGGAATCGACGCGCAGCGAGGTCATCTGCTGGAGGCGGTAGGAGAAATTGAGATCGGCGTCGGGGAAATCCACCGCCCAGCCGCGGCGGAGCCGGCCACCGAATCCGGTATCGCCGGGGCGTTGCGGATCCGTCTGGAAAATGACGCGGGCAAACGTGAAGACGTCCTTCTCGAACCCGCGCGGATTTTCCCACGGCGGAAGTTGGAACGTTCGCGGCATGATCTCGCGGGCCGTGCGTACCTCGTCCTCGTCCGTCCAGTCCTCCGCCGAGCCCCGAATGCCGCCGCTGCGAAAACTCTGGGCGAGGAGGCTTCCGGTGGCCGCGAGCGCCGCGGTCAGGAGAAGCAGGGTGTTCGGGCGCGGGAGCGGCACAGGCGGCGGGGCGATGGACAAAAGAAGCGCCGGATGAACTGGCGTGCAAGCATCCGGACCAAGCCAGTGGAACCACGAAGACACGAAGGCACAAAGAGAAACCCGGCCTCTCGGTGTCTCGGTGCCTCGGTGGTTAGCTCCGGGGATCGGTGGCTTGAGCCTGAAGCCAGGAATCCAGGAATAACCATCGGTGTATGGCATGGACTAAGGCATCGAGCCCAAGCCAGTTGAACCACCGAGACACCGAGACACCGAAAAACCCCGAGCCCTTTGGGTCTTTGTGGTTAACTCTGGGGATTGGCTGCCGAGTGAAGCCGGGATGCATCCGGATCAAGCCGGTGGAACCACGAAGACACGAAGGCGCGAAGAGAAACCCGGCCGCTCGGTGTCTCGGTGCCTCGGTGGTTAACTCCGGGGTGGTCGATTGGGCATCGAGCCCAAGCCAGCTGAACGACCGAGACACCGAGGAGCTCAGACCCTTCGTGTCTTTGTGCCTTCGTGGTTAATTCCGGGGATTTGGGGTGAGCCTGAAGCCAGGAAACCAGGAAAATCCAAGGCAGGTTAACCGCGGATGAGGCTGGCGCATTCATCTGCTGCCTTGGCCGCCATCCGCGTGATCCGCGTCATCCGCGGTCAAGATTCGGGATCCTTACTTCGCGGCGGCTTTGAGCTCGGCAAAGCGGGCGCGCAGCACAGCGAGTTGGGCGGCGCGATCGGGGGCGGCGGCGAGGTTGTTTTCCTCCAGGGGATCGGCGCGGAGGTCGAAGAGCTCCTCATGCTGAAAGTCGGGCCAATAGATATACTTCACGTCTTTGCGCACCAGGGCCTCGGACGACGGGATGAAGTCGATGCTGCGGACAGTGGCGTGTTCGTAGAAAAACTCGTCGCGCCACTTCGGCGGAGTGGGGGCAAGGTAGAGCGGCGAGAGGTCGCGTCCCTGCATCCGGGCCGGCGCGGTCGTGCCGGTGGCGGCGAGGATCGTGGGGGCGAGATCAACGTTGAGCGTGAAGGCATCGTGCGTCGTGCCGCGCTGCGCGAGCGGAAGCCGCGGATCGCGCACGATGAGCGGGACGCGGATGCTCTCCTGGTAGGGATACCACTTGTCGGCGAGTCCGTGCTCGGCGTGGAAGTAGCCGTTGTCGCCGGTGAAGATGACCAGCGTGCGATCGAGCACGCCCTGGGCCTTGAGTTCGGCGAGCACGCGACCGCAGACCGCATCGAGCTCGGTGGCCATGCGGTAATAGTTCTTCATGTACTGCTGGTAGCGTGCGGGCGTGTCGAAGCGCCATCTCCAGCGGTTGCGGCCTTCGTTCTTCTCATTGGCGATGAAGGGCGGCAGCCGGCGAAAGTGTTCCTCGGTCGCGGTCTTCGGCACGGGCACCGTCACGTCCTGGTAGAGGGCCATGCTCTCGGGCTGCGGCAGGAACTGCTTCGGGTGCTGGTCCTCGGCGTGAGTCGCGACAAACGCGAGGGTGAGCACGAAGGGCATTTCCCGCGGTCGCGTGCGCAGGAACTCCATCGCGTCGTCCTCGTTCTTCTTCGTGACGTGAATCTCGGTGCCGTCGGGCTGCTTGAGCCAGTGGCGCATCGGGGTGATGCGGCCGGCGCCGTAGTCGAATCGTTCCGCGGGAAACGTGCCGTTGTGCCACTTGCCCACGTGGCCGGTGAAGTAACCGCGGGCGCGGAGAAGCCCGGGGTAGGTCTCGTCCCAGGGAGTCGCGAACGGGCCGCCTTGCCCGCTCCCGTTACGCGACAGCCATTGGCCGGTGAAAAGACTGGCGCGGCTGACCCAGCAGATCGACGTGGTCACGCAGTTTTCCGTGAACCGCACGCCCTCGCGTGCGAGTTGATCGAGGTGCGGAGTCTTGAGCACGGGATGACCCGCAATCCCGAGCGTGTCGTGGCGCCAGTCGTCAGCGAGCAGGACGACGATGTTGAGGGGCGGCTCGCTCGCGGCCTGCGCCACGAGGGCGAAGACCGAAAGAACGAGGGACAGGAGAAAGCCGGGAAACAGGCGCATGACGGGGAGACTGAGAACCACAAAGACACTAAGGCAGAAAGGAAAGCCCTCGGTGGCTCCCGCGTAGCCACGAGCGCCCGCGAGTGGAGGGCGGGTCGGTCAACTCGTGGGCGCTCGTTGCTACCGGAAGTCCCATCGAAGGCGCGAAGCCTGGGCCTATCTTCGCGCCTTCGCGGCTTCGCGTGAACTCGCCCGGATCGGGCGCTCAACCCGCAATCTTCGTGTAGGGCTCGCCTTCGTTGAGCGTGAGGCGCTCCGGCCGGCCCTGGTGACGGTAGATCAGCTTCGAGTGGTCGAGCCCCAGTAAATACAAGATCGTCGCGTGGATGTCGCGCACGTGCAACCGGTCCTTCACCGCGTAGAGGCCGAGTTCGTCCGTCTCCCCGATGACCTGGCCTCCTTTGACGCCGCCGCCCGCCATCCACATGGTGAACCCGGTTGGGTTGTGGTCGCGGCCGTCGCCCTTTTCCGACATCGGCGTGCGGCCGAACTCGCCACCCCAGATCACCAGCGTGGAATCGAGCAAACCGCGCGACTTCAGATCCCTCAGCAGCCCGGCGATCGGCTTGTCGGTCGCCCGGCACAAGTCGGTGTGGTTCTCCTCAATCTTGGTGTGAGCGTCCCACTTGCTGCCGGTGCCGCTGTAGAGCTGGACGAACCGGACGCCGCGCTCGACCAGCCGGCGTGCGAGGAGACAGTTGCGTCCGAAAGTTGCCGTCTCGGGTTCTTCCACGCCGTAGAGCTTCCGGGTGGCGGCCGATTCCTTCGACAGATCGACCGCGTCCGGCGCCTCAGCCTGCATGCGAAAGGCGAGTTCGTAGCTGCGGATCCGGGCATCGAGATCCGAGTTTTCCGCCCGGGCCCCGGCATGCTCTTGGTTCAACTCCTGCAACAGATCCAGCTTCCCCCGCTGCCGCTCCTCGCTGATTCCCCGCGGCGGGTTCAGATTGGGAAACGGTTCGGTGGCCGCGCCCAGCCGCACGCCCTGGTAGGCCGCGGGCATGAACCCGGCGCCCCAGTTCCGCGGACCGCCGACCACGTTGCTGTTGTTGTCACAGAGGACGGCGAAGGCGGGCAGGTTCTGGTTCTCGGAGCCCAGGCCGTAATTCACCCAGCTGCCCAAAGAAGGGCGACCGCCCAGGATCGACCCCGTGTTCATCTGGGCGACGCCATTCGCGTGATTGAGGCCGTCGGCCCAGCACGAGCGGATGACCGCGATGTCGTCCACGCACTCGGCAATATGCGGCAGCCAGTCGGATACCCAGATGCCACTCTGGCCATGCTGCTTCCAGACGCGCTTGTCGGGAAGAATCGGCGAATCGACCTCGCCCATGGCCGTGATCAGATTCTTGCCAAAGCTTTCCGGCAGCTTCTGGCCCGCCATTTTGCGGATCGCCGGCTTGGGATCGAACGTGTCGAGCTGGCTCGGCCCGCCTTCCATGAAGAGGAAAATGACGTTCTTCGCTTTCGCCGGGAAATCCAGCGGCCGGCTCGACCCCGTGGCCGTAACGGCGCCTTGCAGGCGCTCGGAAGCGAGCAGGTAGTTGAGCGCGAGGGCGCCGAAACCGGCGCCGCCGCGGCAGAGAAAATCACGCCGGCTGCAGAGCGTTTCGATGTGCGGAGCAACTCGGGAGTGAGCGGGATTCATCGGGAAGACGGCGCCATCAATCGAGGTAGAGAAACTCGTTCGTGTTGAACAGCAGGTGACTGAGGTCGTTCAACGCGGCGGTCCGGGCGTCCGTGCGTCCAGCGGTGGGCGCGATCTCTGACCGGATCTCGTGACCATGGGGCGACGAGTCCTGGAAGAAATCCGACGCTTCGAATCGCCAGAAGCCCACCGTGCTCTCGCCCGCTCCCTCCCGGTTGATGAGCAACTGGTCGGAGGCGAGCGCCGCGCGCGAGAGCCGGACGTCATCGACCAGTCCGTCCCAGACTACCCGTTGGTCGGGATCGCGTCCCCCGATGATGAGCGGAAGATTGGAGAGGTGATTGGCCGTGACCCGGTGGGCTACGCTGGCGGTCGCGATTGGCGCATCTGCGAGCAGTTCCTTGAGGTGGAAGGTCACGCCCGTCTTGCTCGTGTCTCCGAGTCGGACGGAAACACCGACGTAATACGGCGTATTGAGGTGCAGCTGCAGGCCGGAGTTAATCGCCTCGTAGCCGCCCTCTCCGTCCTCCGCGGGATCGCCAATCAGCTCGAGCACGAGCATCCGGGCCTGGCCGGGGGCCTTGGCTCCTCCGACGCCCAGCGACCAGCCGGGCTGGTCCTTTCGCCCATCCCAGCGCGAGACAATGGTGCGAAAATTCGCGCCCTCATCCACGGATCGCAGGACGACGTACGCCTCGATGGAGAAATCGTAGGCCGGCATCAACGGATTGTCCGGCACCTGCAGGCGGGTCTGCAGGCCGGTGGGCTCGAGCAGCGCCGCCCGGCTGGCGCGCCGCGGCATCGGTTCGGCCGCCGCCACGGCATCCTTCCAGCTCGAGGTCGCGATCCGGCGGGCCTGGGCGCCGAGGAAGTTCATCGCCCGCGCCGACTCTTTCACCGACGGTTCGCGGCCCAGAACGTGACCATAGGCCGCGGCCACCGCCGCCTGGTCGGAGGAGTCGGCGATCCGGCTGGCGAGGGCCTGGGCACGCTGCAAGCCGTACTGGCCGTTGATCAGGATTAGCGCCTGCGACGGCGTCGTGGTCGCGTTGCGCTGGGGCGTGCTGGTGTAGGTGTCCGGCGGATCGAAAGCGTCGAGCAGGGAGTCGCGGCTGTTGCGCAGCCAGCGAGTGTACACGGTGCGCCGCGGTTTCGAGGGGTCGACACTGGGCCCGCCGGTCGCCGCATCGAGCTCGCCCGTGGCGGTCAGCATGGCATCCCGGATCTCCTCCGCCTGCAGCCGGCGCACGTTCATGCGCCAGAGCAGCCGGTTTTCCGGATCTTCGCTCCGCGCGAGATCCGAAGCCGGCGTCAGGGCTGATTGACGGTAGGTCGCCGAGGTCAGGACGAGCCGCTGCAGGCCCTTGATGCTCCAGTCGTGGTCGACGAAGTAGCCGGCCAGCCAGTCCAGCAATTCAGGGTGGGTCGGCTTGTCTCCGAGGTGGCCAAAATCGCTCGGCGTCCCCACGAGCCCGCGACCGAACAGGTGCTGCCAGACGCGGTTGACCATGACGCGCGTGGTGAAGCGATTGTCCGGCTGCGCCAGCCAGCGGGCGAGTGCGGCGCGGCGTCCGGTGGAATCTGGCCGGCCCGGAATCGGGAGGACCTCGGCTGGGGCCGGATCGAGCAGAGACAGAAATCCGGGCGCCACGTCCTCTCCCTTGCCCCGCTTCGGGATCGTGTTCAGCGGGGCCACGGGGCCGACGTCCGTGGCCAGGAGGGTCGTGGCCAGCGGCTCGGGCCGGAACTTGTCGAACTCGGCCAGGGCCTGGGCGAGGGCGTCGTACTTTTCCTTCTCCGCTCCCTTCAATTTCCCCCCGATCTGCCGGTATTCGAACAACACCTGCCGGTAGGCGAGATCGCTGAGCTGCTGCTCGAGCGGAGTCCGCTCCGCGGCCGGCCGGTTCATCATCGCCTGAATGTCCTTCGGAAATTTTTCGATCGCCGCCTTGGCCAGGTGTTCGCGGACCGGTTTCTCCAACTCAGCCATCGGCGCGCGGATGGCCGCGGTCATCTCCTCCCACTGCGCCTGCTTCCGCAGAAATTCCGCCAAGGTGGCGGGGGTTGCCAGGGGCAGGTCGTCACGTTGCGAGAGCGGGGCGAAGAAAGCGCGGAGCCGGAAATAATCCTTCTGCGAGATCGGGTCGAATTTGTGATCGTGACAGCGGGCGCACTGCATCCCGAGCCCCAGCAACGCGTCGCTCGTCACGTCCGTGACGTCGTTGATCATGCTGTGCCATTGGGTCACGGCGTCGCGCTGGTTGTATTCGTAGATCCCCAGCCGAAGATAGCCCGTGCCCACGAGCGCATCCGGATTCTCGGGCCAGAGCTCGTCCGCTGCGACCTGCTCCATCAGGAAGCGATTGTAGGGTTTGTCTTCGTTGAAGCTGCGAATGACGTAATCGCGGTACCGCCAGGCCGACTGGCGCAACTCGTCCGCCCTGTAGCCATCTGACTCCGCGAAGCGGACCAGGTCGAGCCAGTGACGACCCCATTTCTCGCCGTACTGCGGACGGCCCAGGAGATCATCGACCAGCTTTTCGTAGGCATCCGGCGCCGGGTCGGAGACGAAGCGCTGCACTTCCTCCGGGCTGGGCGGAAGCCCAGTTACATCGAAATAAACCCGGCGCACGAGGGCGCGGCGCTCGGCCTCCGGAGATAGACCAAGGCCCTTGGCCTCGAGCTGCGCCAGGATGAACCGGTCGATCGGGTTGGCCGATGATCGTGTGCCGTTGACCTCCGGAATCGCCGGGCGCGTGAGCGGTTGGAAAGACCACCAGCTCGTGTCACTGGCCGTGGTGCGGCGGCGGTTCAAACGGGACGGCTGCTCCGGGCGGGGCGCCCCCAGTCGGACCCATTCGGTGATCGCGGCGATCTGCTCGTCGGTGAGCTTCTCACCCTTGGGTGGCATCTGCAGATCGTCGTCCGTGTAGCGGATCGCCGTGACCAGGAGGCTTTCCTCCGGCTTGCCGGGCACGAGCGCCGGTCCGGACGAGCCGCCCGTCAGCGTCGCCTCGCTCGAGTCGAGCAGCAGGTCACCCTTGATTTTGTCGGCCTCGTGGCTGTGACACTTGTAGCACGACTCAGCGAAGATCGGTTGGATCGTTTTTGCGAACAGCTCCAGCCCTTCAGGCGAAGGTCCTGTGTCGGCCGCTTGCAGCCAGCGCGGAGCCAGGCAGGCGAGCATGAAAAGAAAATGCCGCGCACGGACATGCGAACCGTCAGCGATGCCAAAGCATCCACATTCTGTTCCGTGGGGTATCATCGGAGCGGCAGAAACATTCGACCGGCCGGGCCGCTTGTAAACACGCATCTTGCCGCGCCTCGCTCCCGTCTCCAGCGCGGCGTCCGGCCACGACAACTGGATCTTAGACGGAAAGATGCAGAGAGAAACCGCCAAGGACGCGAAGCAGCGCGAAGCTTCGAGGTAGACGGCTGGGGCTCAGCCCCACTTTCGAACCCACCATTCAGAGCCGTTTAAGTGGAAGTGTAGCCGACACGACGTTGCGGGCGTGCACGAGGCACGCCCCTACGAAGTGCGGCGTAGGGGCGTGGCTCGTCCACGCCCGAATGGCTACGGAATTTCTTAATCCGCTCTAGTGGCCAGCGCGGGTAATCTCAGCATTGGCTGCGGCCTTCGCGCCTCTTCGCGAACTTCGCGGTTCAACTGCAGGGTTCCGGCTTCGATCTCCACCCCGACCGGGCCGGGTTTGAGCCTGAATCCAGGAAGCCAGGAATCAGACCGCGCCTCACTGCTTCCGCAGGACCCGCACGCGATGAGTCTCGCTGTCGCCGATGAAAACGGAGCCGTCATGGTCCACGAACACGCCGTGCAGCCGGGCCAGCTTGCACCGCAGCGGGTCACCGTCCGGTCCGTCGCCCTGGGCGCCCGTCCCCGCGACGAGTTGCAGCTTGCCCGTTTGCGCCTCGATCACGCGCACGGCGTGATTCTCCGTGTCGGCCAGATACGCGTCGCCGTTGGCCGCCAGCGCAATGCCCTTGGGGCCGGACAGCGTCGCCAGTGTGGCCGGCCCGCCGTCGCCGGTGAAGCCCTTCTGCCCCGTGCCCGCCACGTGGATGATTTTTCCGGCCCGCAAATCGAACTTGAAAACCTGATTGCCCGCGCGCGTTACGAGCCAGAGGTTGCCGGCGGCATCGAAATCGAGGGAACGCGGGCCATTGAGCGGCGTGCCGGCGATGGGGGCACCGTCCGCTGTGGCGCCGGGCTTGCCGGTGCCGGCAAACGTCGAAATGACGCCGGTCACCATGTCCACCCGGCGGATGACGTTGTTGCTGATATCACAAATGTAGAGGCTGCCGTCGGGTCCGAATTGAATGCTGTGGGGCTGATTGAGCTGGGCCTGGTTGGCCGGGCCGCCATCGCCACTGTAGCCCGCCACACCCGTGCCGGCGAAGGTGGTAATGATCATCGTCCTGGCGTCCACGCGGCGGATGGCGTGATTCTGCATGTCGGCGATGTAGAAGTTTCCCGCGCGATCGAAACGGATTTCATGCGGCAGGTTAAAGCTCGCCTGCAGCGCGGGTCCGCCATCGCCCGCGTAGCCTTTTTGCCCGGTGCCGGCGACGTGATGAATTCGACCATCGGCGGTCACCTTGCTGATCATCTGCCCGGTATATTGGGTGAACCAGATGGCTCCGTCCGGCCCGCGCACCACCCCGAAGGGATTGTCGACCTTCGCCGCCGTCGCCACCTCGCCATCCTTGCCCAAACCTTTTTCGCCGGTCCCCGCAAAGGTGGAAATGGTCCACGGCGTGCCAGCGGCGCCGGAGCAAACCACGGCGAAAAACGGGGCGAGCAAGAGGGGAATCAACAGTCTCATCGGCAGGAAGGGGTGCTTCCCAGCCTGCCGTGTCCTCGCAAGTGGTCAACGGCCGCGTCGCGACAGGACGGGCCGCCCGCCGGCCACGTCCACAAGCGTCCGCATTCGAAAATCGAGCATCGAAAATCGAAACTAAATGGTGGAGGTGGCGGAGTTGAAATCGGCTAATGACTTCTGCGATTCGTCTATTTTCAGAGGGGACAGAGGGAGAAGCTCCGCAGGCCTGGATTTGCGATGCGAACTGAGCGGAAAGCTCACGTAAGTATCCGCACGTTTAGGACAGCCAAAACAGATGCAATTTTTGGGAGAGCACCATCCTCGGGGGGCGCATGCTCGCTCGCCATGGAAATAGCGGGATTGGTTCATCCCCCATTGAAAAATTCTCCCCCAAAGGGGAGGTGCGGTGATCCCCCGGAATCTAGGCCACTTCCGTTGTTAGTCGGCGGCTCTCAAAGGAGCCGGAAAAACCCTCCCGGATCCGATCCCCCTCAAAAACCGGCTTCCTACCAGTAAATCGCTCATGTGGACCTTGTACGTCGTGAGCGGAGTTCTCACGCTGGTGTTCACAATCAGCTGCGCGGTATGGATCTTGGCGCCGTCGAAGATGCCGACGACCTTGCTGATCGCGAGCCCGGCCACCAGGCCGATAATTGCGAGCACGACGAGAATTTCCAACAGCGTGAAACCGCGGGCGTTCCAACGGGAAACGGGGCGCTCGTCACGACGAATCGCGGAGAGCGTGGAATGACGGGTGAACGATGTTAAGCTGTTGGCGGATCTCGAGACGCCCGCGCCATCAGGCAGGCCAGCGATCGGGCGAACGCCGATCAGGGCTGCTCAGGCGCCGCGGGCGGCCACATCGCGTCATCCGCGGTCGCAAATTTTCGATCAGGCCCGGCGCTGAAAACTTCCATCTGCGTGCCGCTCAACGAGTGAAAACGCAGGGGCGTCCCCCAGCGGTCGCAGAGCTCCCCCCGCCCGTTGATGGCGCGGTGACCGGCCGCGATAAAAGGGAATCCCAGACGGTTATCCCCCGCCAGCGCTGCGGTGATCTCCGCGTTCTCGCCCACGGGATTTCCTTCCCGGGGAAAATTCGACTGCCACGTTTCGAGCAGTTCGTGGACCATCTGCAGGTCGCGCTTAATGGAACCTCCCGGCTCGTTAAGCGCATCCGCGATCGGGCTGGCGGCGTCGTTTTCGCGCGGAGCCCTGTTGCGCGGTTGAACCTCGGCGGGCGGGGGCGCTAACGGCAGCGCGACCGGCGGCGGTGAATCATGGGTTGAGCGCGCCGGATCATCGCGTCCGGCCCGCCAATAAAGGAGCGCCAGGCTCAACCCCACGAGCGCCGCCAGCGGCAGAATGATCCGACGGGCCCACATCCGGTTCAGAACGTCACGCGGGCCAACTAGCTCGCCATGAACCCCAGATTCGGGCGCGCAAAGCGACCGATGTTAGGCAGCACGACCGGCAGATTGGTGGCGCTTACCCCAAACCAGCTCGCGAGCGTGGCACTGTATTCATCGACGCTCATGGAAGGAATCCATCGGCCACGTCCGGTATCATCGGGGCCGTCAATGGCGAAGGTCGGCATGCGGCCGTAGATGTCGCCACCGCGCACCGCGCCACCCACCACGAAATGATGGCTGCCCCAACCGTGGTCGGAACCGTCGCCGTTGGTGTTGTACGTTCGGCCAAAATCCGACGCCGTGAAGGTCGTGACCTGGTCGTCCGCCGCGACCGAGGCGAGCGCGTTGTAGAATGCGGTGACGGCCTGGCTGACGTCGCGAAAAAGATTCGCGTGAGCACCGGTGGCGGTGTTGCCCGCCACCACCTGGTTATCGTGCAGATCCCACCCGCCGAGGCGGGCAAAAAACACTTGGCGCCGCAGTCCGAGCGTTTGCTGCGCATTCACCAGCCGGGCAATCATGTGCAGCTGCTGGCTGATATTCGAGGTGAGCCCGGCGAAGAACGAGGCGAACGGACTGGCGCCGGTGACCACACTGGAAAGCAGCGCGCTGTTCGCCACGGCGCCGCGGGTCAGGCCCGCGAACGCGGTCTCGAACAGGTTGGCGTTCTGCGCCGCCAGCGCGTCGTTCAGGGCCGCCGTGCGGAGACCGTTAACCGAAGTCCCCGTGCCGCTGCCCGTCAGCGCAATCGCGCCCGTCGTACCGACCGCATACTGCCCGACGTTGCGGCCCACCTGAAACGAGTTCTGCCCGTTCAGGGAGATCGACATGGCAATGCGATTGTTCTCGTTGAAGGCATTCGTGAGATCGGCCAGCCGTCCGCCCCAACCCGTCGTGAACGGTCGGTCGGCAATGCTGCTCTGCCATTCGACCTGCTGATCGTTGTGGGAAAAAAGCTGTCGGGGCCGCAGATCGGGGCGCGCGGTGTACTCCGCCTTCGTGAGGGGGTACGCCAGCGAACCCACGTTGGCCATGATCGCCAGTTTACCTTGATCGAAGAGTCCCTTGAGACCGCCGTTCGTACTGCCGTTCGGGTTAATGCCGAGCGACGGATGAAGTCCCCAACTGCGGCCGTCATTGGTGCGCGGGGTGATCGGGAGCACCGCATTTTGCGCCAGGGCGAGCGCGCCCCGCCCGACGGAATACGCATTGTACGTCGGCGAATCCGTGGGGATGATCAGGTTGTTGGCATCGTTGCCGCCCGAGAGGAAGAGACAAACGAGCGCTTTGAAATCCGGCTGGGGCGCCGCGGCCCGGGCGGGGACGCCGCTGGTGTCGGCCACGGCGCCAATCAAGCGCAGTTGCGCGAGCGCGGAGAGCATGCCGGTCGCACCCACCGAGGCGCAGCACGCGCCGAGGAACTTGCGCCGGGAAAGATCGGGGAGGGAAGTCTTGGAGTTGTTCATCGCGGCGGTTATTTCTGGATGGCGCCCTGGGGCACGCTGACCGTGAGATAGAGTGCCGAGCGCACGCGTTCGAGGTCGGTGGCGGCGGTGTTGTTTGGCATCGCAGCGATCGCAGCCACGATGCGGTCCGTCACCGTCTTGGGCAGCCCGCCCCCGGCCAGCACCAAGTTCGTGTAATCCACCAGCGCCCCCGGGGTGCGGGCTAGCGCCAGAAAATTGCTCTCAAATACGAATCCAATGGTGGCCTCGTCGGGGTTGAGAGTGGCGCCCTGCGAGCGGTTGGCGTAGATCCAGGACCACAATTGGTTCGGCTGCGCGATGGCGGTCGTGTCCGTGAGAATCTGATACTCCGGCGCGAAGAGGCCGGCTGAGGTGAGCGCGCCCGGCAAAACATAATTGGGCTCGAAGAAATTGAAAACCGTGGGGGCGTGCAGCGCCGTTTGGCCGAGCTGGCTTTCGTTCGTTTGCCCCACAAAAAACGCGAAACGGCCGTTGTTCGCGCCGCCGTTGAAGACCCGCAACAGCGCCGTCGCCCGCAGCAGCGGCTCGCGCAGCTTGCCGAAACTTGCGCCGGCCGCCACCGCCGGAGATCGCGCTTCGTAGTCGTTCAGAATTGCCTGCGCCACCGCGCCGAGATCGCCGCGCCCTCCCAGGCCATTGTTGGCGAACACCTGCGCCACCCGGTAAACGTAGCCGGGACTGGGGTTGCTCGTGACCAGGCGCTGGATGAGCTGGCGGGCAATAAAGGGGCCGGTGTTCGGATGGTTGAACAGCGCGTCTAGCGAATCCTTCAGGTCCTTCGCCCCACCCTGGTTGGCCGGGATCATCACCCCGTCCACGATGACCTTCTCGGTGTTGTCATGAAAAGCAGGATACAGCAGCATCGGTTCGATCCAGTTCGCCGCCGCCCCGGTGAAGCTTGGATTCGTCGCCGTGGAGGCGTACCCCCACCCGGTAAACACTTTCGCCAGCTCCGTGACCGTCCTTTGGTCGTAGGTCGGAATCGGGATACCGAGCGCGTCGAGCATGAGCGTACCGTCCGGCTGCAGGCGGTTGAGGCCGATGGTGAAGAGCTGCATGACCTCGCGCGCATAATTCTCGTCCGGCGACGTGAACAGCTGCGTGCGGGTGTCTAGGGTCGCTCGGGGGTTCCGCAGACTACTCAAGTAAACGCCCATGACCGGGCTGAGCGTCACCTCCTCCAGCACCTGGCGGAAATTGCCGAACGCGCCCCGGACAAGAATGTCGTAGTAATTCGCGAGCCCGAGGGGATTGTTGTATAAACTCGAGTTAACGTCGGAAACCACGAAGATCTGGCTGAGCGCAAATGCCATCCGCTGCCGCAGTTGATCCGGAGCCGTGCGCGCATTCTTCCACCAGCCGGCCTGCCGGTTTTGGTAGCTGTATTGGGGATTGTCAGAGCTGAGCGCGGTAAACGCGTTGAAATCCCCCCGGGTGGCCGGGAGGAGGAGCGAGGGCGGCAATCCGATTTGCGTCCCGATCCAGTTTCTCAATTCGCTGAACCGCCGTCCGACGAGCACATCGATTTCCGCTTTGGTCGGGCCAAAGGTTGCCTGCATCAGGAACCGCGCGGCATCCACCGCCGTCATCGGCGCGTCCGCCATCGCCGGCATCGTGGCGGGTGGAGTAAACGTCATCGATCCGCTGGATTGGATAAACGCGCCGCGGAGTTCGCCGCCCGGAAAATTCGCCGATTCGATACTGACGAAAACCCGTCCGTCTTTCAGCGCCTGCACCATGTCCGCCGCCGTCAGGCCGGCGGTGGACTGAAAGATCCAGCTTTGCCCGTTGACCTGGCCATTCGAAAGCCGCGCGAGTTCCGTGCCGACCTCGCCGGTGTTACCGAGGCGTAGATAAGCGACAGTTTGAGGAGAGCTGAGATTGGAGAAGGTGGCATCGACGACCGCGAACGTCTGATCGGAGCTGAGTTGAACGGTGGCCGTTCCATACGCAGTAGACACCGCGGCCGTCAGGGCGGGTCGCAGCGAGGCGAAGTAAAGGGTGCCCGGATTGTAGAAGATTGAAACCGCGGCCGTCCGCCGGGAATCGACCAAATAACCGGGCGCGGAAACGATCGAGAGTGAAACGTTTTTGTTGATCGCCGACCCGAAGGCATTTTCACGCGCGCTAATGGGAATGGTGGTGGTCGTCGCCCCTGCAGGAATGGTGACGAAGCCCGGGAGACTGCCAAAATCACTTCCCATGATCGCCGACCCTCCGACGTTGTAATAGACGGTCAACGCCGCAGCCGTCGAACCCGTACGCGACACGGTAAATACCGCCGGCGCACTGCCTTTCGTATCCGTGCTCACGGTCGTCGCCGCCACGCTCACCATGGCGAAATTGTCGGACGTCAGATCGTAGACCTCCACGAGGGCGATGCCGGTGGTGTTGCCGACGCCGCTAACATGAATGGTGTAATTTTGGCCCGGCGCCAAGTCTACCATGAGCGCGGCGTCTTTCGAACCGGGCGCGAAGGGAAACGCGCCCGATTGTCCGAAAGCGGCGTTCAAAGCGGAAGTGTTTTCCGTCCCCCAATCGTTGTTGGACGCAATTTGGGTGGCCCCCTGAATGACGGCGATCGCGGGATCCGCGAGGGTTGGGAGCCCCGGAAACAACCCCAGCAAGGCAGGGCCGGCCGCGCGAACCAGCATCTTTCGCGCTCCCCCGCCGGGAGCGATCGCCACGCCGGAAATCAAAATTCCCGCTCCGGTGCCGACCATGGCGCGCGTGGAAAGATTTATCAGCCGCGCCTGCCCCGTGACATCATACACCTCCAACAATACGACCCCGCTGACGGTCTCCACCCCGGTGACCCGCGCCGTATACCCGCCTGGACCGAGCGTGGTGAGCAGCGCGGCATCCCGCGATCCTGCCGTCAGTGGAAAAGCGCCGACTGCGGTGAAGCCGGTCGCCCCGCCGATGGAACTCGTCGTCCAATTGTCGTTTTCCGCGATCTTTGTCGACCCCGCATACAATTCCAACTTGGGGTTGCCCAGGGTGGCGCCGATCCCGGGGATCGCGCTCATGCCTGGGCCGATCGCGCGAATGAGGACCCGTTTGGCTGGGCCTTCGCCGATGACAAAGCCCACGATGGGCGCGTTGTCGCCGGTGGCGGCTTGCGCCCGGGCCGAGAGATTCAACAACCGCTGGTCAAACTCTGCCGCCCGCAGGAGGAGTGGCGCCACGAACAGTCCGGCAAAACAGCCAAACCTGAGCAGAAGTGGAAATTCTTTCATGAAAGCCGAAGGGGAAAGCTGGGAATAGAATCAACCTCGATTCCGTATTAGACGCTGCGAAGTTGCGGTGATTACAGAAATGAGAAGATAGCTGTGATCTTGAGCGGGTCCCGAAAACTGGGCCAGGTGGAGTGTTAGTCTTTGGCTTGGGTTGATGGGATGACAGCGTGCAAATTAATCGCGTGCATCCGGAGACGACCAGACAGCTATCTTTAAAGGCTATTCTTTTCTCAGTGGCCAGCTAGTTCTAAAAACTCTCCCACATCGCCTTGGTCTAATACTCAGGTAATCCTTTCACCCCCAGTATTTTCGATATCTCATAAGCTCTACTCGGGCTGGCGGCGGGACGGGGAATGCGCTCATCGATTGAACCGTCGCAACGCCCCTCCATGCACATAGGGATCGGTTTGCCAAGGGTGTCCCGCGTGTTTTGTTCCGGGGCCGCATCCTTTTCATTGCGATGCCGTCATTCCGCGGGAATAGAGCCTGCCAGCCCGGCTCCTGAATTCAGGTCCGTCCGAACCAAATTCCTCCTAAATCGAGTCCGCCATGAACCTAACTCGCCGTGAAATTATGAAGCTCGGCCTCGGCGCCACCGCGCTGGCCGCCACCCCCCGCCTGTTTTCCGCCGCGGCGCCGGCCGCAACTGCCGCAGCCCCGGCATCCCCATTGCCGCTGATCACCAAGGCCATCCCGTCTACCGGGGAAAGGATCCCGGTCGTCGGCATTGGCACGCGCACGTACGCCACGGTTACCGACGGCATCCGCACAGTCCTAAAAGGCTTGGGTGAGTCGGGCTGCACGATGGTCGACACCGCGGCCGGCTACGGAAACTCCGAAAATGTCATTGGCGAGATCGCGCAGGGCCTCGGCAACCGTGCGAAGTTTTTCCTCGCCTCCAAGGTCGGCGCCAACGGCGGCAAGGCCGAGGTCGACGCCTCGTTCACCCGGCTGCGCACCGACAAGATCGACCTCCACTACGTCTGGAACCTCGGCAATACCGACACCAACCTCGGCCTCCTCCGCGAGTACAAGGCCGCCGGAAAAATCCGCTACATCGGCGTCACGACCTCCTCGGACAATCAGTACGCCCAGCTCGAGCAAATCATGCGAAATCAGGTGCTCGATTTCGTGCAGCTCGACTACGCGATCAACAACCGCGGCGTTGAGGAACGACTCCTGCCCCTCGCCATCGAGAAGAAGATCGCCATCGTGACGAACCTGCCCTTCGGCCGTGCCAACCTATTCACCATCGTCGCGGGCAAAGCCCTGCCGCCCTGGGCCGCCGAGATCGACTGCACTACGTGGGCCCAGTTTTTCCTGAAGTACAATGTCTCGCATCCGGCCGTGACCGTCGCGATCCCGGGAACAACCCAGCCAAGGAACCTCGTCGACAACGTGCAGGGTGCCCGCGGCCGCCTGCCCGATGCCGCGATGCGCACGCGGATGGAGCAGTTCATGGCGGCGCTCTGAGCGGCGCCTATGCCGAATATGTGGCGGTACCGGCCAGCGCGGCTGCCTGAAGCAAAAGGCGCCAAAAGGGACAAGACTTTCACGCTCGCGGCGCTCAACCAAACTTGGGATCACAGCAAGGCCGGCCGCACCCGCGGCAAGATCACCCCTCAACTGGACTGAATCGATACCGCCCCGTGGCCTCACCCTTCACCATCCCGTCATCCCCGAGTAACCGAGGAACATTCAACTTCGAATCCGGGGAAAAGGTGCCGGCGTTTCTGGCCTGCGCCCTCTATTTCTGCGTGCTCGGCGGGTACTTCGCGGTGCGGCCTGTACGGGAGACGATCGGGACGGTGCTGGGGCGGGCCACCGTGGCGGACCTCTACGGCTGGACCTGGGTCTTTTCGATCGGGATCATCCCGGTCTTCGGGGCGCTGTGCGGCTGGCTGCCCCGCCGCAAGTTCCTGCCCCTGATTTACAGCCTCGTCGGGCTGACCCTGGCGGTGTGCGGGGCGCTGTTCGCCGTCAAGGGCGAGTCCCACGCCGCCACCGGCAAGTTTTTCTACGTGATGATCAGCGTGGTGAATCTTTTCATGGTCTCTGTGCTCTGGAGCTTCCTCCTGGAACTTTTCGATGCCGGCCAAGTGAAACGGCTCTTCGGGTTCATCGCGGCGGGCGGCACCGCCGGGGCGCTGGCCGGGCCGTTCGTATCGAGCCTGCTGGTGAGCCGCATTGGCAATGCCGGCATCCTGTTCCTTGGCGCCGGGGTCTTTTTCGTGGCCGTCGTGGTGCAGCGTGCGCTCCTCGCCTTCTGGAACCGCCCGGCGGCGAACGCCACCGCCGGAGCCACCGGCAACAAGTATCGCCCCATCGGCGGCAATCCCCTTGCCGGAATCTGGATCGTGGTCAAATCGCCCTACCTGATCGGGATCGCCGTCTTCGTCACCCTGCTCGCGTCTGTAAACACGTTTCTCTACTTTGAGCAGCTCGACTTTGTAACCGCCGCCTTCCCCAACGATACCCGGGCGCGGACCGCCTTCTTCAGCCGCTTCGACACTGCGGTGCAAGCACTCACCATCATCTGCCAGATCTTCGTCACGGGAAAGATCGCCTCCCGCTGGGGCATGACGGTGCTCCTGACCTTTGTTCCGGTGCTCATGATCGTCGGCCTCGCCACCTTTGCCGTCGTGCACACCATGACCGTGCTGGTGATCGTGTTCTTCGTCCGTCGCGTGGGTGAGTACTCTTTCGTCAGACCCGGCCGCGAGATGCTCTTCAGCCCGCTAAATGCGGAGACCAAGTACAAAGCCAAGAACTTCATCGACGTGCCCGTCTACCGGGGCAGCGATTACCTCACGGGCCAGGTCCTTACAGCCCCCAACTGGATCGCTCCGGGAATCCTTGGCGCTATCATTGCCGCCATCTGGGCGGTGAATGGCTGGTGGCTGGGACGCAAAGCGGACGCCGCCAAGACCGAGGCAACGCTCCTGGCCCAAGCCTAAGTTTTCTTTGTAGCCAGTGTTACTTTTAAGCGTCGTACTGGCCACTCAAACAACGCTGCGGACTATCACTCAATTGCCCTGAGCACTAAAGCAGCGAGGCGGTTTCGGTATTTTTTAACAAATGTCCGTGGAGTGACTCGTCCGCCTCCGTTGCCGCTGGTGCTTGAGGGCCTCTCTCCCCCCGCCATGGTGAAGGAGAATGACCGCTGGATTGCAATTAACAGCCTTATTGAGATGGAAATCCGCAGTTATCACGCTTTGCTCACGACGAGGCCGCCGCTTCTTGAAAGTGACCTGTCGGCCGTTCACTTTAGGATCTTGAATATGCTCGCATGGTCGTCGGTCCAGATGACCTTGTGCTGGTCCGTGGCGGCGGCAATGTCCGCGGCGTCGATGAGCCGCGGGTTAGCCAGCAAACCTTGATTGCTCGACACCAGCACCCAAGTTGACCGGTAGAGCCACCAATTCTTCGGGTCGTCTAAGACCGTAACTACACCGAGTCCGAATTCGTAGGCTAAACCTTCCACCACGGGGCGGAGGTTCAGATAGCGGTTGGATATATGGACGGCAATCACCCCATTCGGAGCGAGTTGCTTCAAATAGACCTCAAATGCCTCGCGGGTCAGGAGGTGGACGGGAATCGCTTCGCTGCT
>CANEVO010000022.1 GCA_947442255.1 Opitutia bacterium | reverse complement strand
GCAACTCTGGACGCTGACCGAGGCCCGTGTCGTCATCGAAGACTTCCGCCAGGACTACAACGCCGCGCGGCCGCACAGCTCGCTCGGCTATCTCTCTCCGCACCGCTTCGTCGCGGAAAAATCTTTACCAATCCCAAGCTCCGGGCCGGACCGCCAAGCCGGTCCGTCCCTCCGCTTCGGATTGCCAACCACCACCGCAGTCATCACATCAACCCGAGCCAAAGACTAACACTTCACCTAGCCCAGTTTTCGGAACCCGCTCACTCCGCCCGGAAGCTTTCCGCCGGCTACCCCCTAACCGGCCCCGGTCTTTTCCTTCGTCCTTCCCACGCAATTTATTCCCCATGAGACCAAACTTGTTCCTCGCCGCATTCCTCGTCGCCAGCGTTTCGCTCGTCGCCCAAACGGCTGCGCCCGCTCCGGATGTTTCACGCCTCGATCCCGCGATGGGCGTCAACCAGGCAGCCGGTCAGAATCTGGACTGGCATGACGTCACGCAATGGGGCGTCGAGGGCCGGGCGTGGACCGACGCGGAACGGTTGCAATGGTTCGACCGGCTGCCCGCTGCCGCCGAAAAGACCGTGACGCCCGCGGTCTGGAGCCTCAGCCGCGACAGCGCGGGCATGATGGTACGGTTCAAGACCGACGCCACCGCGATTCACGTTCACTATAAATTGCGCAAGGCGCAGCTCGGGATGCCCCACATGCCCGCCACGGGCGTCAGCGGCGTCGATCTTTACGCGCGCGACGCCGGTGGTAAATGGCGCTGGGTGCAGGTGACGAGACCCGCCACGCAGGAAGTGCGTGCCGAGATCATCAAGGGTCTCGCCCCGGGGTTCCGGGAATACGCCGCCTACCTGCCGCTCTACAACGGCGTGGAATCGCTCGAAATCGGCGTGCCCCGCGGCGCCACGTTCGAAGGCCTCGCTCCTCGTGCGAAGCCGATCGTGTTTTACGGCACCTCCATCACGCATGGCGCCTGCGCCTCCCGCCCGGGCATAGTTCACACCGCGATTCTGGGCCGGCGCTTCGACCACCCGATCGTCAATCTCGGTTTCTCCGGCAACGGCCGCATGGATGCGGCCGTGGGCGAATTCCTCACGCAAATCGATGCCGCCGCTTACGTCATCGACTGCCTGCCCAATATGAAGCCATCCGACGTCACCGCCAAATGCGTCCCGCTCGTGAAACAACTCCGCGCCGCCCGACCGGACACGCCCATCGTGCTGGTCGAGGATCGCCGGATGACGAACTCCTGGATCATCCCGGCTAGCACCACGTTCCATGACGAAAATCACGCTGCCCTGCGCGCCGCATTCCAGACGCTGCAAAAAGAAGGCGTGAAGAACCTGCACTACATCCCCGGCGACCATCTTTATGGCGACGATGCCGAGGGCGCCACGGACGCCTCCCATGCCAACGATCTCGGTTTCATGCGCCAGGCCGACGTGATGGAACCCATTCTGCGCGCCGCCCTGCGCCGCTAAAACCGGCCAAAATCCGGCCGGTTTATTCATTGGACCTGGGTCCACCCCAGCCGCGGGGCTTGCCTCAGTCCGGCGTTTCGACATTTCGATCAGGGATGCGCCCCACCCTTCGAATTGCCGTCGCGGTTCTCGTCTGGCTCGCCGCCAGCGTTTCCATTTTCGCCCATGCACCTGCCGTCGACATGCTGGCCGCGGCCAATGGTTTTTTGGGCGCGCTTTCCACCGACCAGAAGAAGCAGGCCACCTACGCCCTCACGGACGCGGAACGCGAAAACTGGTTTTTCACGCCTGTGCCGCGGCACGGTCTGCCGCTCAAAGCGATGGATGAAAAGCAACGCGACCTCGCGATCGCACTGCTTCGAACCGGTCTGGGCCAGAGCGGTCTGGCCAGAGCGGAGGCGATCATGTCCATGGAGTTGGTGCTCCGCGAGCTGGAGCACAACAAGCCGCCCGGGCGTCGCGATCCGCAGCTTTATTTCGTCACGGTATTCGGTCCACCCACCGCCGACAAATCGTGGGGGTGGCGGTTCGAAGGCCACCACCTTTCGTTCAACTTCACGGTGGTCGACGGCTCGCATGTTTTCTTCGCGCCCGCCTTTATCGGCAGCAATCCTGCGGAGGTGCGCAGTGGACCGCGCACCGGCGAACGAGTCCTTGGCGAAGAGGAGGATCTGGGGCGTGCGATCGTGAAATCCCTAGATGACGCCCAACGTAAAATCGCGATCATCGAAACCAAAGCCCCCGGCGAAATTATCACGGCCAACAAGAGGGAAGTCGGTCCGCTCTCACCCGTGGGCATCAGCGCCGCCCGCCTGAATGCAAAGCAACGCGAACAGTTATTCAGCCTCGTGAGGCTCTACCTGAACCGCGGCCGGACGGAAATCGCTGAGGAGACCGTCGCTGAAATCACCAAGGCCGGAATCAACAACCTCACGTTTGCGTGGGCGGGCGGGCTCGAACGGGGTGACCCGCACTACTACCGGATTCAAGGCGACGCCTTCCTCATCGAGTTCGATAACACCCAGAACAGCGCGAATCATGTCCATTCTGTGTTCCGCGATTTCAAACGGGATTTTGGCCGCGATCCGCTGCGCGACCACTACACCAAGAGCCACGCGCCGTAAGCAAGGCCTCCGGCGCCGAACCGCAACCGGGCCAGACCGGGGTTCGGCCCGACTGCCCAAAAAAAGACTGGACGACTGAACCGAGAGTATTCAAGTTCCTTCCTGCATCAGGAACGAGTCGGCCCTCAAAAGCTGGCTCCGCCAACCGGGCCGGGAGCGGCCACGGTGGATCGGGGAAGTCCCCGGATGTGCGCAGCCCGCAAGGGAGGCGAACCAAGAACGCTCCCGAAGACGAAACCGACTTGATGCCAAGGTCGGTTTTTTGTTTTCAAACCTGAGGCGCGATAACTCCACAAAAGAAAATCACGCATCATGAATACCATCGCCAGCCTCGCCGGAATCCGCGTCCACGCGGACAACCCGAACCATCACCTGTGGAACAACCACGGGACCTGGTTCCTGCATTACACCGTGCATCCCACGCCGTTCACCAAGGAGCGTATCCGGCGCTCGCTTGGGACCAAGGACCTCCAGGTCGCCCGGGAACGGCGCGACTCGTTCTTCTCCCACCTGTCTTCGGAAGCAACCAGACCGGCCGTAGGCAGCGGACGCAAGGCCGTCGCCGCTTGAGTCGTTTCAGGTTGCGGCGCGCCCTCCGCTTACCTGCACTGCGACGATTCAGGCCGGGATCAGGCCTGAACGTTGCCGGCGGTCGAACCGCCCTTAGAAGCTGTGAAAAAAACTCTGCCCCGAGGAGGCGCCGGATGTTTAGGGTGGTAGATGCAGGCGAAAAGAGAGCCGTATCCGAGCAGTGTAACGCAAAAAGAATGGG
The DNA here is from genome assembly GCA_947442255.1 of Opitutia bacterium. The sequence goes on along the minus strand of CANEVO010000022.1, from coordinate 37,399 downwards.
TGATAGTAAAGCCCCTGTTGCCGAAACCAGGAAGGCTAGGCCGGCGCGGCAGCGCTGTTGCGGGCAGCCTTCAGTTCGGCGGCCAACTGTTCCGCCTGGCGCTCGGCCTTGGTTTTCTCATCGCGCAGCGTTTCGGCGGTGCGCGTCAGCTGTTCGACCTGCGTTCGCAACGTGGTCAGCGTGCTATTCTGAGTCGAACGCGACGCCGCGGTCTTGAACTGGTTGTTTTCGGCCGCGAGCCGCGTGGAACTGGTCTGCGCCTCGGCCTGGGCTTTCTCAAGGCTGGCGATCTGGGCGGAAAATTTGTCACGGGCGGCGGGGGCAGCCGCTGTTCCAGCGCCGCTTTTTTCTGAGCAAGCGTCTGGGCAGTGACCGCAAGCCGCCCGTTTTCGACGCGGAATCTCTCGAGCTCGGACTGGATCGCTGCGAGGCGTGCGTTGAGCCCGGCGGGGTCGGCGGGCGGAGTCGCCGGCGCCGGCGGATTTATCGGGGTGGACGGACGGGCTGGCGGTGGCGTGCTGGCCGCGGACGCCGCGGGCGCGGTCAAGACCAGCGCCGCACGAAGTCTGGCCACGGCCGTGCCGGCCTCGGCGAGCTGAGCCGGCGAGAGTTGTCGCGCCACTAAATCGCGCCCGGTCGGCTTGGCGCCGTTTTCCACGGCCAACGAAAGCCAGCTGTAGGCCTCGGCCAGATTGGCCGCCACCCCGCGGCCCTCGGCGAGCAGGATTCCGAGATTGTTCTGCGCCGGGGCAAAATTTTGTTCCGCGCCTGCCCGATAAAACGTCAGCGCGGCCGCGACATCGACCGGGGAACCGCGACCTTCTTTCAGCATAAGGGCGAGGTTGAAGCGTGCCCGCCCGTAGCCTTGCGTCGCGGCCTGCCGATACCAGCGCTGTGCCGCCGGCTCGTCCTTACCTACTCCTTGGCCCAACTCGTAGGCAAGTGAAAGGTTGTATTGCGCCTCGGGAATGCCCCGGTCCGCCGCCTGCCGGAACCAGAGCGCCGCTTCGAAAAAATCCTGCTTCGTGCCCGCACCGTTGGCATACATGTTGCCCGCGTTAAACTGCGCGGGTACGAATCCTTACTCCGCCGCCTTCAGGTAAAATTTGAATGTATTGGCCAGGTTCGCCGGCACGCCGCGGCCGAGCTCGTGCATTATGCCAAGGTTGAAATTCGCCGACGCCAGCCCGCGATCGGCGGCCCGCTGATACAGCGCGATGGCTTCCGCCAGATTTTGCGCCGCCCCCGGCTCGTTCGCGTAGGCGTTCCCCAGTGCGTTGAGCGCTTCCGAATCGCCCTGGTCGGCCCGCGTGCGAACCGCGCCGATGCCGGTCGGCCCCGCGTCAGCGAGGCCGACCGTCCGAATGCGACAAATGCCGTCGCCAGAACAGCTCGCTACTTTCTAAATAGCCGGAAAAATTTGTGCGATCCACCGCGGTTAGACACGGTCCTGACTTGCGGAGAAAACCCTAGAAGGAAGCAGGGCGGCGTCTTGCATTCCGTGTATGATCTTTTTGTCCGGCGGACAGAAAGTCGCCAGCGCACCAGACAAGTGGGACTTGCCATCAAAAATGAAATAATACGGACATAGGCGCAGGCGGCCCGCCTTCACGTGCACCGCCGGCGACAAACCCGGGGCAATGACCGGGTCGTAAACGGGATGCTCCAGGCGGCGCGGCTTCTTGTAGGTTTGGATGACGTGGAGATTCGTCGGCGCGATCGCGATCGCCCGCTCCACCCCTTGTTGCCACTCCTCGCGGGAGCAATCGCTGCCGAGCACGACGCTGCGCGCACCCCACGCCGTCGCGTGATAGCCACTGATCTTGACGATGAGGTCGCGTTCTTTTTGGGACGCCCCGACCAGATCGCGCCAGTCGTTGAGCGCACGCCCACCGACCCGCGGGCCGTCAAGCACCGCGCCGGGCGGCAACGGCGCCGGATCCATGATCCATGTCGGCGGAATGAGCGGACGCAGGACCTTGAGCGCGCGCGCGCTGATCGCCTCGGCCCAAAAGTCCTGCAGCAAGTGGTGATGAAAAAGCGCGAGCGCGAGTTTCTCCTCCTGAAAGGGACGCATCGGCGGCGTGATGGCGACTTCGCCAGCCGCCCATGCTTCAAAAATATACTTCCGCGTCCGGATGTTCTCGAGATCGAAGAGCTCGAAGAACCGATAGATGATATCGATCTTCTCTGGGTTGCCGTCGGCATCGAAGAACAGGGAATTCTCCAGCGGAAAAACATCCTCGGGGCGGAGACAGAAGACGCGCTTGCCCCGCAACTGCAACTGGAGCGCGAGCCATTGCATTTCCGGGCGATAGGTCGCCGCTTCGTCGCTTACCACCAGGGCGATCAACGGATTTCGCACCGCCGGCCGCAGCGCCGCCAGAGCCGCGTAGAAATTGTCGAGCATTGCGTCGCCGCGACCAAGCACCGTGGCATCCGCGCCCCCACCATACAACCGGTTGAGAAACGCGGTCAGGCCGATTCCACCCGGCACCGAATCGAGTTCGGTCAGCGCGAAACCGTCGTCCGTGAGGAGCAGGTCGGGACGTAAAACCAGCGGAAAAGCTCCACGGTTCCTTGGATCACGCGCATGCGCCACGAGCGCCGGCGGCTTGGCTCGATCGAGGTAATCGGCCGCCCACGGAGCGAGCAGCGGCTTGTTGCGCAGGAGGTTTTTTCCCGCGACCGAGCGCAGATAAAGCGTTTCGAGCGCTTGATGAAACTCGAAACAAGCGGCGCCGATCGCTTCGAGCTGCGTCACTTGCTCCGGCGTGAGGGGCCAGGCGGCCGGCGAGAGCTGCCACGTCTTGTCTTCGAACAGCGGCTGGCCCGCGAGCGCGGAACGAATCGATTCGTGGGACAGGTCGGGCATTAAGTGACGATTAGGGCCACGTGCGCGTCTGCGAGCAAGCGCCCGCGGGGCGATTCGCGCAGCCCAGGGTGTTTGCCCTCTTACTCATCCATTTGAATATCCTTGTTGCGATGGCGGGGGCAACCGGCCCGGAGCCAGGCGTTGATGAACCGGTCGAGATCGCCGTCGAGCACGCCCTGCGTGTCACTCGTGCTGATCCCGGTGCGAAGATCCTTCACCATCTGATAGGGCTGGAGCACGTAGCTGCGAATCTGGCTGCCCCACCCGATCTCGCCCTTTTCGCCGTAAAACTTGTCCATCTCGGCCCGCTGCTCGTCCTGCTTCTTTTCGTAGAGGCGCGACTTCAGCACATTCAAGGCCGTCGCGCGATTCTTGATCTGGGAGCGTTCGTTTTGGCAGACGACGACAATCCCGCTCGGGATGTGCGTGAGCCGCACGGCGGAGTCGGTCGTGTTGACACCCTGCCCGCCCTTGCCGGACGAGCGGTAGACGTCGACGCGAATTTCGGCTTCGGGGATCTCGATAGCGATTTCCTCGGTGATCTCGGCCACTACGTCGACGGCACAAAAGGACGTGTGCCGGCGCTTGTTCGAATCGAACGGGCTAATGCGCACGAGACGGTGCACGCCGCGCTCGGCCTTCGCGTAACCGTAGGCGTTTTCGCCCTTGATGAGAATCGTGGCCTTGCTGATGCCGGCCTGGTCCCCGACCTGCACGTCCTGCAACTCGACCTGAAAACCCCGCCGCTCGGCCCACCGGTTGTACATGCGAAACATTATGTCCGCCCAATCGTTGGACTCGGTGCCGCCGGCACCGGCTTGGATCGAGAAGATCGCGTTATTGCGGTCGAACTGGCCGGTCAGGAAAGACGCGATCTCGAGCTGGTCGAGTTCGGTGACCATCGCGGCCACCTGATCATCGAGCTCCCGCGCGTAACTTTCACGCTCCCCGGGCGACGCGACTTCGACGAGTTCGGTCATCACGCCGACGTCATCCACCTTCTTCTGAAAAGCGACGACCGGCAGGACGGCCTTCTTCAGCGCATTGAGTTTGCCGATGTGTTTCTGGGCTCGCTCACTGTTGCCCCAGAACGTCGGCGAACCCATCTCGGCCCCCATGGCCTCGATCTCGCGGGACTTTTGGTCGACGTCAAAGAAACCTCCACAGATGCCCGGCACGCTTTTTGATGTTTTCGATGTGGTTGAAAGTCTCGGGTGCGATCATGGTATGGAAAAGTGGCGGATGAAGAATGCGTGGGAGGAGCGGAAGGAATATCGCCGCAAGCCAACCCGCAAGGTGCAAGGGCAAACTCCGGCGCCGTCAAGTGGCCGCCGGCGGGTTTCGCAACCAAGCCGCCAGTTGCGCCCACGCCCGGCCGCGGTGGCTGATTCGGTTTTTCACCTCATCGCCCAGTTCGGCATAACTCTGCGAAAAACCGTCGGGCACGAACAGTGGATCGTAACCAAAGCCCGCCCCGCCTCGCGGTTCGCGCAGCAACCGCCCGCCACACCGGCCCTCGAAAATCCATTCTCCGGCGGGACCGAGTACCAGCAGGAGACAAAAAAAGTGGGCACTGCGGTTCGCATCGGGCACGTCCCGCATCACCTCGACCAGTCTGGCCAAATTCGCCACCGGGTCGCCCTGCGGACCCGCGAAATACGCCGAATCAACGCCCGGCGCGCCGTGCAGCGCATCGACGCACACGCCACTGTCGTCGGCGAGCACCCAGGCTCCGGGCGGAAGTCCAGCCTGCAGGGCGATCGCTTTCTGCCGCGCATTGCCCACGAACGTTCCCGTGTCCTCCGGCACCGGCGGCATCCCCCCTGCTTCGCGGGCCGAAACAATTTTCACCCGCAAGCCGGAGGCGTTGGCCAGCGATTGCAGTTCAGCCGCCTTATGGGCGTTGCCGGAGGCAAAATGAAGAGGCGTGACCGGTGACATGAAATTCACAGCGCTTGACCCGCGGCACCACTGGCCTCCGGGCGATCAATGGGACGACCGCCGAACGGCCGCGACCCGACGAAGCGCCATGGTCGGAAAATCAACGCAATCTAAAGACCGATTCATCCGCCAGCAGCTTCTCCGGGTAAACCACGCGGCCGCGCATGAGCGAGTCGTCTCCGAAGGTTTCGTGAAACACTTCCGTCAGGCGCACCGACTGGTCGAGGCGTTCAGGCCGCAGGCCGCTGAAGATCGTCTTCGCCTTGTCATCGGCGAACAGCATCGGCGCACGATAGGCGAAGAGATAATCGAGCTGCCGGGCGCGTAGAAACTCGCTCACCAACTGGGCCCCGCCCTCCACGAACACGCCGGCGATACGTTCCTCGGCGCACTTTTTGCGGAAATCGGCAAACGAGACGCGCTGGGTCGGCGAATCAAAGGTCCAGACCCGGATCCCCATGTCGCGCAGTTTGCGCACGTAGCCGAGTCCCCCATGCAGCGTGGTCACGACGATCGTCCGGTCGCGAAACTCGTCGGTAAAGACCGCGGGCAGGTTCTTGTCCACAACGGTGCGCAGAAGCCCGTCGAAAACAAACCGCCACGGACACCATTCGGGCTCACCCTCCTGCCGGGCGGTGAGGCGAGGATTGTCCTTCAGGATCGTCATGGCCCCGACGGCGATGCCGGGAAAAAGCCGGCGCCAGCGGTGCACGTCGGCTCGCGAAGCCTCGTTCGTAATCCAGCGCGACTCGCCGGTGCGACAAGCGATCTTGCCGTCGAGCGTGGTCGCCGACTTCGCCGCAATCAACGGGCCGCCCTGCGTGATCCAATGGTTAAAAATCAAATTCAACTCACGGCAATCGCGCTCCAGCACGCCGGTGACCACCTCGATCCCCGCAGCGCGCAAAACCTCGAAACCGCGCCCGGCGTGGGCCGGATTCGGATCAGTCGCGCCGACGACAACGCGTTTAATCCCGGACGCGATGATGGCATCCGTACACGCGCCGGTTCGACCATGGGTCGAGCACGGCTCAAGCGTCACATAGAAGGTCGCCCCCGGTCGGGGCGTCTTGCCCCGCGCGAGTAGCGCCAGCCGTTCCGCATGCGGACCGCCGTCCGGCGCCGTGGCCCCTTCCGCGACGATCAAACCCTCCTCCACGATGAGAGCCCCCACCATGGGATTGGGGTGGGTCGTCCCCCAGATACTGCGCGCGAGTTCCAAACCACGCCGCATGAAAATTTCGTGGTTGGATGGATCGATCATTTCACGCGGCCCACAAACGCTTGGGAGAACGCGCAGGAGGTTCCCTCCGCGATCGTTGCGCAGCAACCCGTAATTTGGAGCACCAGCAGCTCGGTCCGCCTAATCGTGCACATAGGGGTTGCCGGCCTTCTCCCCCGCCACGGTCGTCTTGGGCCCGTGACCGGGAAACACACCCGTCGCCGCCGGCAGCGTGTAGATTTGTTCACGGATCGAGCGATCGAGTTCATCGAAATCTCCCCCGGGCAAATCCGTTCGCCCAATGCTGCCCTTGAACAGCGCATCGCCGACAAACGCTGCGTCCTCCGCCGCGAAATAAAATAAGACGTTGCCCGGACAGTGACCCGGCACATGCCGCACTTCAACCGTCGTGCCCAAGGCCTCGAATCGATCACCCTGCGCCACCCAAGCGTCCACCCGCACCGGCTCCAAATTCATCCGCTCGCCCATGAATTTTTCCATGACCTCGGGCGTTTCGATGAGAACGCGGTCGGCGAGGTGCGCCCGGACCTTGGCGCCGGTTTGTCGCACCACCTCGGCGCCCCCTTGGGTGTGATCCCAGTGCCCGTGGGTCAGCCACAGTTCGGTGAGCCGGCACTTTTCTGCGGTGAGGATCGGGGCCACGTCCGCCCAGACGTCGCCGGGCGCATCGATCAATACGGCTTCCCCACTCTCCGGTTGGGTAAGGAGATACGCATTGGTCTGGATCGGCCCCGCGGGCAGCACATGCAAGTTCACAGGGGTCAATGCAGAGGCTTTTGCGCAGTGCGCAACCGCGAAAACGGCCCCCAAACGCCGGCTTGCCACTCGCCACCGGCGCTTGCCACTCTGCTCCTTTTCCCATGCCGACACTCAAGTTTGCCGTTCTCGCTGGAGACTACATTGGGCCCGAGGTCATGACCGAGGCCCTGCGCGTCCTGGAGCATGTCGCCCGCCAGGAAGGCCTGACGCTCGCCTACACCAAGGCCGACGTTGGCGGCGCCGGTATCGATAATCACGGCAAGGCCCTGCCGGATTCGACCCTCATGCTGTGCGAGCAGTCCGATGCGATTCTTTTCGGCTCCGTCGGTGGTCCGAAATGGGAAAAACTCCCACCCAAGGAACAGCCCGAGCGCGCCGCCCTCTTGCCGCTGCGCAAGCACTTCACGCTCTTCGCCAACATCCGCCCCGGCCTGCTCTACCGCGAGTTGACCGACGCGTCGCCGCTCAAGACCTCTCGCATCCCGGACGGCATCGACATCGTCTGCATCCGCGAACTCACCGGCGGCCTCTATTTCGGTCTGCCAAAGCAAACCACGACCCTGCCCGACGGCGATGTGCAGGCCGTCGACACGATGGTTTACCGGAAAAGCGAAATCGAACGCATCACCGCCACCGCGATCACCGCGGCCCGCGCCCGGAAGAACAAGCTCTGCTCCGTCGACAAGGCCAACGTCCTCGAAACCTCCGTGCTCTGGCGCAAGACCGTCACGGACTATGTCGCGAAGCACGCCCCCGATCTGACGCTCACCCACATGTACGTGGACAACGCCGCCATGCAACTCGCGCGCGACCCGAACCAATTCGACGTTTTCGTGACCGAAAACATGTTCGGCGACATTCTCTCCGACGAGATGGCCGTGATCTGTGGTTCGCTTGGCATGCTATCCTCGGCCTCGCTCGGCGCCGGCAAAAACTCCCTCGGCCTGCCCTTCGGCCTCTACGAGCCGGCAGGCGGTACCGCCCCCGACATCGCGGGCAAGGGCATCGCCAATCCGTGCGCCCAGATCCTGTCGGTGGCGCTCATGTTGCGCTTCAGCTTCGGACACGAAAAGCTCGCTACCCGCATCGAAGCCGCGGTTAAAAAAGCCGTCACGACCGGCACCCGCACGGGCGACATCGCCTTCGGCGGCAAGTCGGTCGGCACCCGCGAAATGGCCGACGCAATCATCGCCAATCTCTAAAATTCATCCGGCCCGCCGGAAACGCGGCACCCACGGGACGGGCGTCCCGGGTCCCGTCATTCCCCGGGTTCTTGCAGGCCACTTCCTTCCATGACTTCCGCCGAGATCCGCCAGAGCTTCCTCGATTTCTTCGCCAAGCACGGCCACACGATCGTTTCCTCGTCATCGCTGCTGCCGGACTCGCCCGGCCTCCTCTTCACCAACGCGGGCATGAACCAGTTCGTGCCGATCTTCCTCGGCGATCGCGCCCCCGACGTCTCGAAGTGGGCCGGCGCCCGTCCCGGCAAGGACACCCGGGCGGCGGACACGCAGAAATGCATTCGGGCCGGCGGCAAGCATAACGACCTCGAGGACGTGGGTTTCGATACCTACCACCACACGATGTTCGAGATGCTGGGGAACTGGTCCTTCGGCGACTACTTCAAGAACGAGTCGCTCGCCTGGGGCTGGGAATTGATCACGAAGGTCTGGGGTATCCCGCCGAAGAGGCTTTTCGCCACCGTCTATTCGCCCGACAAGTCGAAGAAGGATCCGTCGGATTTCGACCAGGAAGCCTACGACATCTGGACGAAGATTTTCAAAAAGGAGGGACTCGATCCCAAGGTCCACATCGTCTACGGCAACAAGAAGGACAATTTCTGGATGATGGGCGACACCGGTCCCTGCGGTCCGTGCTCGGAAATCCATTTCAACCTGCTCCCGTCCGACGACGAGGCCGAGGGTCGCAAGCTCGTCAACTCCAGCTCCTCGCGCTGCATCGAGATCTGGAATCACGTCTTCATCCAGTTCAACGCGAACGCCGACGGCACCTTCTCGCCGCTCGCCGCCAAGCATGTCGACACCGGCATGGGCTTCGAACGCGTCGCCGGCATCCACGCCACGACCAAGGGCTTCAAGGATTTCAGCCGCGAGCCCTCGAACTACAACGCCGACATCTTCGCCCCGCTTTTCGCGAAGATCGCGGAGCTGTCGAAGAAAACCTACACCGGCACCGTCCCGACCAAGCGCGAAGGCCTGACCGAACAGGAGAACATCGACGTCGCTTTCCGAGTGCTCGCCGACCACGCGCGCTGCGTCTCGTGCGCCATCGCCGACGGCATCTTGCCGTCCAACGAAGGGCGCAATTATGTCATCCGCCGCATCCTGCGCCGCGGGATTTTGTACGGTAAGAAGCTCGGCCTGCCGACCGGCTTCTTCGAACAACTCGTCACGCCCGTCGTGGAATCGCTGGGCGGCGTGTTCCCCGAACTGACGCAGCAGCAGGACATGGTCCGCCGCGTGATTCGCAGTGAAGAAGAATCCTTCGGGCGCACTCTGGATCGCGGACTAGCGGTCTTCCAAAAGGCTCTAAGCGTCGCAACTTTTGATGGCCTAATCAAAATTCCAGGAGCCGTGGCTTTTGAACTCTACGACACCTACGGCTTTCCCCTCGACATGACGCAGCTCCTCGCGACCGAGCGCGGCCTTACCGTCGACACCGAGGAGTTTGAGCGTCTCATGGATGAGCAGCGCAAACGTGGGCAGGCCTCCACCAAGAAAGTCGTCATCGTCGCCGCCACGGAAGGCGATGCCTCCGCGACTTTCGAAGCGTCTCTTTTCACCGGCTACGTCATCGATACGTCGAGCCCGGTGACCGCCATCGTCACCGACGTCGTGCGCAGCGGAGACGACGTCTTCCTCGCGTTCGACCGCACACCGTTCTACGCCGAAATGGGCGGACAGGCCGGCGACACCGGCAGCGCCGTCGTCGCGGGCCAGACCCTCGCCATCGTCGATACCGTCAAGGACAAGGCCGGCCGCCACCTGCACAAGCTCGCGAGTGCCGATGCCGCGCATATCACCAAACTCGGCCGGCACATGCCCGCCGAGCTGACGATCGATTTCTCGCGCCGCCGCGCCATCTCCCGGCATCACTCCGCCGCGCACCTCATCCACTGGGCGCTGCGCCAGGTCCTCGGCACGCATGTGCGCCAGGCGGGCACGTCCAAGACGCCCGACCGGATGCGATTCGATTTCTCCCACTTCGAGGCGGCCACGCCCGAGCAGCTCCGCGAGGTCGAGCGGCTGGTCAACGAAAAGGTCATCGATAATGCCCGCGTCGAAACCTACGAAACTGAGTTCGACAAGAAGCCCGAGGGCACCCTTGCCTTCTTCGGCGACAAATACGGCCGCATCGTCCGCGTCGTCGATATCGGCGGTTACAGCCGCGAACTCTGCGGCGGTACCCACGTCACCACGACCGGCGAAATCGGCCTGATCAAGATCGTCGCTGAAATGGCCATCGCCGCCGGCACCCGCCGCATCGAGGCCCTCGCCGGCCAGGCCGCATTCGACTTTGTTGTCACGCGCGAAGCCGCCCTCGCGGCCGTCAGCGCGCACCTCGGCGGTGGTACGAGCGACGTGGTGAAGAAACTCGAAGCGCTCCTCGCCCAGCAAAAGGAAACCGAGAAGCTCCTGAAGTCCTTCCAGCAAAAAGCCCTCGCCGGCCTGGCCGAGGAAATCGCCACCAAGGCCATCGACCGCGACGGACTAAAATTCGTGTCGGCAGTCGTCAGCGTGGCCGACCCGGAATCGCTCCGCAGCCTGGGCTCGCAGGTCGCCGCCAAGCTCGGCGACAGCGTCGTGCAACTCGGCGCCGTCTTCGGCGACAAGGCCAGTCTCGTCGCCTTCTGCTCGCCCGCCGCGATCAAGGCCGGCCACCAGGCCGGTAAGATCATCCAGACCATCTGCGCCCAGATCGGCGGCAAAGGTGGCGGAAAACCGGACTTCGCCATGGGTGGCGGCAAGGACGTCACCCGGCTGGCCGAGGTCTTGCGCTAACCGCCGGCACCGCGCCGGACCCGGCAGGATTGGTCAATGAACCGAGTTTTGGTCGTGTGCCAAATGGCATTAATCGAACAGCCAGTTGGCATAAAAAACTTGCGAGAGCACCAGCGCGTTTTAGTCCGGGCGCATGAAAGCGCGCAAAGCCAAGGCGACCACTTACGAGCAAATCCACGACAACTTGGCCATGGCCCGGCGGGTCCGAAGAGGGGCTCCCTGTGCTGGAAGTCGTGCAATTTGGCCGGCAGGCCGGTTTCACCACGGATGAACTGGCCCGCTTGATCCAGATACCGCCGCGCACCTACGCCCGCCGGATCGCTTCGAAAGGCCGGCTCAAAGTCCCCGAGGGCGAACGGGCCGTGCGGATCATGCGGTTGTTCGAACAAGCCAAGCGCGTCTTTGTGACCGATGAAAAGACCCACGGCTGGTTCAACGCCAAGATCCTCGCTCTGGGCGGAAGGACGCCGCTGGAATACGCCCGAACCGAACCGGGCGCCCGCGAAGTGGAAAGTATCATCAGTCGCATCGAGCACGGCGTTTTCTCGTGAGTTCGTTGCACGTCTGGCGCCTTTGCACGGCAAAGCATGCGATGACTGCCTTCGACGGCGAAGGCGCCCGACTCCACGGCGGCCGCTGGTCGCCGAAAGGAATGCCCCTGATCTACACCGCCGAGTCCCGCTCGCTCGCCCTCCTCGAAGTGCTGGTCAACGCGGACGAACCGGGACAATTGGCGCTCATCCCCTGGGTTTTCCCTCCGTGCGGAACTCGAGCCTGACATGATCCAAACGCCGGGCCGGGTGCCAGAAGACTGGCGGCAGTTCCCTCATTCCCTCGCGACTCAAGACTTCGGCGCACGGTGTGCGACGGAGCGACCGAGTGTCGCGCTGCGTGTGCCCGGCGCCGTCGTGCCGGGCGAATTTAATTACCTGCTCAATCCGGCGCATCCCGATTTTAAACGGATGAAAACCGGCCAGTCCGAGCCCTTCAACTTCGATCCGCGCCTGACGGCCTGACCGCCGGAACCGGGCGCCGGCAGACCGGCACCAATCCGCAGGATTGCAAAACGGCTCTTCCTCCCGAGCGTTTCGCCGTATGGAAATCGACTTGCGCCCCATCATCGCGGACATCGCGAGCCAGGCCGACGACTTCCTCGGCGGCGTGAGAGATCGCGCCCAGGCCCGGGCCGGCATCGCGGAATTCATCGCCCTCGATTTTGTCGACCTTACTTCCGCCCAGCGAACGAACGTCATCGCCGGCGTGATCGCAGTGCTTGAGTCGGAAGATTATTTTGGAATTGAATTTGTCGGCGATCCGTTCGCCGCCGAAGCCGGCGAGAGCTCCGACGACGCCTGATTTTCGGCCCGGTCGATGAGCGCCGCGGCTGGGCAAGCTCTCGCCGCGCTATCCTGAGCACGACCCGGCACCCGCGTTTCCCTTGCGGTCGCGCAGCTGGTTCGCACGTTTGCATCCATGCCGTCCGCCGCCACGCCCGCACTGTCTCCGCTCTGCGCCATCCTCGCCTTTGACGCGAGTAACCGGCTCGCAGTGCGCAAACTCGGATCGAAGCTGGGGCTCGCGTTCACCGGCACCGACCTCGCAATGGCGACGGCGCGGCTGGCGTCGGCCTTCGGCACGCACACCGCACCCGTCGAATATTTTTCCTCGGCCGCGGGGGACCAGAACTACCGGGTGTTTTTCACCCAAGTCAGCTCCGCCCCGCCGGACGGAGAAATCGAGTTGTGGTCGCTGGAAAAACTCGAAACCAGTTTCGCCGTGCTGGCGCCCTTGCTCGCCACGCTGATCGGAAAACTCGATCCCTTTCTGGTCGAAATTCCCTACCTCCACCTCGGCGAGAACGATTTTATCTACAAGTTCCGGCCGACCCAGGAACGTAACAGCGCGATCTATGCGCAGGACTCCGCCGCCAGCACGTTGTATCAGTCCCAACTGTGCGCCGCCATCAAGGCGCTGGCCCGCCGCCACGAACGCTCCGCCGCGGCCCCGGTTCCGCTCGACTTTGGCGCGATCCGCTACGTCATCCCCAGCCATTTCGGGTTTTGTCTCGGCGTAAAAAACGCGATCGAGCGCGCCTACGAAACGCTGGCGGAAAACCGCACCCGGCGCGTGTTCATGCTTTCCGAGCTGATTCACAATCCGTTCGTCAACGAAGACCTCCTCCGGCGCGGCCTCCGCTACCTGCAAACGGACAAAGGCGTGCCCTACACCACCGACGGACAACGCGCCACGGAGGCCCCGAACGCACCGCTCCTCTGGGATACGCTCACGTCCGATGACATCGTGATCATCCCTGCCTTTGGCGCCACCGACGAGGACAAGCGCCGGCTCGTGCGCAAGGGCATTGCGGTTTTCCACTACGATGCCACCTGCATGCTCGTGGAAAAGGTCTGGAAGGCGGCCCGGGTGTATGGCCGCGAGGGCTACACGGTGATCATCCACGGCAAGCACGAGCACGAGGAAACCAAGGCCACGTTCTCGAACACCCGCCGCCATGGACCCGCCGTCATTGTGCGCAACCTCGAGGAGGCGCGCCAACTCGGGGAGATCATCGCCAGTGACGACGCCCGGGCGCCGGCTCGTTTCGAGGCGCTTTTTGCCGGCCGGCATACGCCCGGCCTCGAAGTCGTCCGTGATCTGCAACGCGTCGCCGTCGTCAACCAGACCACGCTGCTGATGAACGAAACCCTCGCGATCGTCGAACACCTGCGCGACGTCTTCCGCCAAAAATTCGGCGACGACACGCATTTCGGCGGTGGCAACCGCCGTGACACCCTGTGCTATGCCACTCAGGTCAACCAGGATGCGCTCAGCCGTGCGCTGGCGGAACCGCTGGACGCCGCCTTCGTAATCGGCGGAAAAAATTCCTCCAACACCTACCAGCTTTTTCACCTCTGCGAACAGCAGCTGGGGGACCGGGCGTTCTTCATTCAGTCGGAAGCGAGCCTGGTCTCGGCCGAGGTGGTCGACCACTACGTCTATCGCGGCAACGGCGGCGGCCAGATTGAGCGCCGGCCGCTCTGGCCCTTCCTCGCCCGGGCTTCGGAGGGCGCACCGAAACGCGTCTTGATCACCGGAGGAGCGAGTTGCCCCGACGGTATTATTCAGCAGGTGATCACGCGAATGAACTCGTTTTTTCTGCCGGAAACCCTGCGACCGATGGAAGACGTGTTGCGCGAGCTGGCCGGCAAGGCCGGCGACTGATACCCGACTGGCCGGTTCGCTGGCCCTACGACCGCGGGACGCCGGCCGCCCGGGCGTTTTCGCGCTTCGTCCACAGCACCAGCCAGCACCAAAAAAACGCGCTGACGACGAGCGCACCCGGCAGCACCCACAGTGCCGCTTTTTGCAGATCGCCCCAGCGATCCGACAAATGGCCCACCAGTCGTGGCGACCACAGGTCGCCGAACATGTGGATCGAGAAGATCGAACCCGCCATTGCGCTGGCCCGCATGCCGACCGGAACCGTTTCGAGGATGAGCGTGTTCACCGGCCCGGTCGCGAGAAAGATCAGGAACATCGCGGCCGCGAGGGCGATTTTAGAAATCGTGAGATCGGCGGCCGCAAAAGCCACAAACGCCGCCGGTGCGGTCAGCAACGAACTCAACGCCAGCACCCACGCGTAGCCAGTCCCCGTGCGACGCTGCCATGCGGTGGCGGCAAAGCCGCCGGCGAGCGTCGCCACGAGACCGGTGACCACCAGCGACAAGCCGAAATAGCGGCCGGCCTCCTCATAGCCCATGTGGTGCACCCGATACAGAAATGTCGGCGCCCACAACGCGAAGCCACCGAGCGCGAAAGTCTGCGCGACATAGCCCGCGATCACGAGGACGTAACGGGGATAGCCAAACAATTCACGATACACCCGCCAGCCGCCCGGCGGCTCCGCCTTCAACGCCCCCACTGCCTGCTCGGTCGCTCCGCGCGGCGGCTCTTTGAGCAAAAAGAGCAGGAACGCCAGCAGCAGCCCCGGGTAGCCGGCCCATAGGAAGGCGGCGCGCCACCCGTAACGCGCCGCTACGGCGCTGCCGATGATATAGCCGAATGCCGACCCAACCGGGATCGCGAGATAGAAGATCGAAATCGCATTGTTGCGGCGGTTCGCGGGAAACAAGTCGGCGACCCAGCCGGGGCTGATCGTGCCGAAACTCGCCTCCCCGAAACCGACGAGCACGCGGTAGAAGATCAGCGCTCCCAGCGCGCTGACGTGGCCGGACATCAACGTGCCCAGGCTCCAAACAAACACTCCCGCGGCCACCAGCCAACGCCGCGCAACCCGATCGCCGAGATAACCGAAAATCGGCGAGGTAAGAAAATATCCCCACATGAACGCGCTTTGAATCGTGCCGAGTTGCTCGTCGCTGAGGCGCAACTCGTCTTTGATCGGCGTCAACACCGCCGCCAGGAGCTGACGGTCGAGGTAATCGAGTAAATTCAGCCCGGTCAGCACAATCAGCGACCCGATGGGCCACAGGGGCTTGTTCTGATTCACGCAAGCCGAGCCAATCGCCCCACACTGGGCTTGAAAAGGCCTAAAATCCGCCCCTGTTCATCGGCTTCGCCGCGATGCTTCGCTTTCATCTTCCCCCCAACCTTGTGGCCGCCGCCGCGCGCAATGCGATTCCCGTACGGGTGGAAATCGACCTCGCCACCGCTCCCACTCCCAACCTGCTGCCGGCACTGGCCTTGCTGCAACGCTGGTGCGGTCCGAAGCCCCCCGCGTTTCTCCAACTGACTCGCGCCCAATTGCGCGACCTCGCCACCGTCGTCGGGACCGAACCAGTCTTCTGCGAAAACGGGCGGGCAGCCCCGTGGTGTCACGACGACCTTGTTGCCGAGCCCGTTCCGGTCGCACCGGTTTCGGCCACCGGCCACCGGCCCGCCGCCAAGCCGGCCAGATCGGCGGAACCGGCGATGACGATCGACGGTTCGGAACATTTCCTCGCCCTCACGCTGCCGTCACGCGAGCACCCGCGCTATGGCGACGCGCTCGCGCTGGTCCGTGAGCACGGTTTCGTGCTCGAACCCTCAAATCGCAAATGGTGGCTGCGCGACCGTCACAAGACGCTGAATTTTCTCGCAGCCCATCTCACGCGACTGCGCGATGTCTTCGGCGCTGGAGTCACGCCGAACTTCGAAAAAAACACGGTTCACCTTCGCCCGGCGGAAATCGCCGCCGAGGTGACACCGGCAGGCGACCGCGATTTCGCCGTCACGGTCGGACTCCGGGCGGGCTCGGCCGACGAGGCCACGCTGCGCTCCGCGGTCGCAAGCAATCGCGGTTACCTCGAGGCCGACGGCAAGATCTTCCTGCTTGAAGCCGCGCAGTTGAAGAAGCTCACCACGGCCCAACGGGCATTGAGCGGCGAACCGAATTCCGGCCTCACTCCCCGCCGCATCCAGCGCGTTTCGGCCGCCCACGCCGCGGAGGTGCAGGACATCATGGCGGAGCTCTCTCCCAACTTTCAGGCCCCGGAATCCTGGCGCAGCCGGGGCGCCGCGCTGCGCAGCCTGTCCACCCTCAGCCCGGCTCCGATTCCGGCTTCGCTCGACCGCCAGCTCCGTCCTTACCAGCGGCTCGGGGTCGCGTGGCTGTGGCACCTCTGCCGGCACGATCTCGGCGGATTGCTCGCCGACGAAATGGGGCTTGGCAAAACCCTCCAAGCCCTCGCCCTGCTCGCGGCCCTCGGCGTCCGGAGCTCGGATTCGCGCGCACCGTGCCCGTCACTCGTGATCGCGCCCGCCTCCCTGCTCGAAAACTGGCGGCGCGAGGCCGCGCGCTTCACCCCGGAACTCCGTGTTTTCGTGCACCATGCCGGACGCCGCCTGGCCTCCGGTGATGATTTTACGGCGCACGATCTCGTCATCACCAGCTATGGCACGCTGGCGCGCGACCAGGCCTTGTTCGTTTCGACCGAGTTCGCCTGCGTCGTCGCCGACGAGGCCCAGCACATCAAAAATCGCCGCTCGCAAAATGCGGCGGCTCTGCGCGCCCTGCGCGCCCGCGCCCGTTTCCTCCTCACCGGCACGCCGTTGGAAAACTCGCTCGACGACCTGCGCTCGCTCTTCGAATTCCTGCTGCCCGGCTATCTCACGCGGGTGCCGGCCGGCCTGCGGGGCGAGGAACGCAGCTGGTTCGACGACCGCCTGCGCGCCCAGACGGCGCCTTATATTCTGCGCCGGACCAAGAAGACCGTCGCGCCCGAATTGCCGGAAAAAATCGAGCAGACCATCTGGTGCGAGCTCACGACCGCCCAAGCCGCGCTGTACCGGGAAACGCAGGAGCGCTCCGAACGCGAACTCTTCGATCTCGAGGCCGGTGGTGCGAGCGAGGCGAAACTCCAGTTTGCCGCGCTCACCCAGCTCCTCCGGCTCCGCCAGATCTGCTGCGATCCCCGATTGGTCGCAGCCAAAGTCCCCGACGCCCGCGACGACGCCCCCGCAACCCCAGGGTCGCCGCCGGAAAGGAGTCAGCCCGCCTATCGGGACTCGACGAAACTCGACGCCTTCAACGAATTGATATCCGAGGTGGTCGACGACGGCCATCGCGCTCTGGTCTTCTCACAGTTCACCTCTCTGCTCGCCCTCCTCCGCGCCGACCTCGATCGCCAGCAAATCGCGTATTGTTATCTCGACGGCTCGATGACCGCCCGGGCGCGGCAGGTGGAGGTCGATCGTTTCCAAGCGTCCGCCGATATTCCACTTTTCCTGCTCTCATTGAAAGCGGGCGGCACGGGCCTCAATCTTACCGGGGCCGACACCGTGGTGCATTTCGACCCGTGGTGGAATCCGGCCGCCGAGGCGCAGGCCACGGACCGCGCGCACCGCATCGGCCAGACCCGCGTCGTGTCGAGCTACAAGCTGATCGCCGCCGGCACCGTCGAAGAAAAGGTTCTCGCCTTGCAGGCAGAGAAACGCGCGCTGCTCGCGGGCGTCTTTGAGGCCAGCGACGCCGTCTCCGCCGGGCTTTCCCTCGCCGATCTCAAGTCGCTCTTGAAAACATAGGGCGATACCCGCTCCCCACGGATCCTTGCACATCCCTCGTTCCGCCGATATCACTTTCCTCCGAAAGGAAGCACCCCGCCGCCTATGAAATCTCAAACTCCAGCCATGAAGTCGCTATTCGCTTTCGCCCTCCTTATTCCAACCGGTCTTTTTTTGGCCGGTTGTGCCACCATGTTGAAGAACCCCGAGCCCAGCGTGAAGGCGAGCTACAATTCCGCGGCTCCCGCGCGGGAGAAAAAAACCTACACAATCGTCTGCGAAAACGCAGTCGTACAGCGTTGGTTCGTCTCGGATCCGAAAGCGATCATGGCCTTGGGCGCGACGTTGGAAAAGCAAGGCTATGAAGAAGCCGCAAATCCGGGTGCCGCCACCCATGTCATCAACGTCGAAATGGGCTTCGGCCCTCGCCAACCGCGTGCCCAGATTCAAGAAAATCCAGACTCCGTCCGGTACCTGAACCTCGCAGCGACGACCGGTTCGGGTCGCTACACGGAAGTCATGACCCAACGCGACGATGCCGGCGGATCGATTTTGATCGGACCGAACGGAGAGCAAGTTCCGACCGGCGGTTGGAAGAAAATGGCGGAGGACGCCAAACGGATGGAAGAAGGCGGGCCGGATCCGGCTGCCTTCGACACCTTGGTTCTCCGCGCGTGGGATGTGGGCGATGCCAAAACCCCGCGGGTTTTTGCCTGGGAACTCCTGGTCCAGCGGCCCGTTGACTACGACATGCCCTCGCCCAAACACGTCGGCCTCCTGCTCCATGACGCCACCGCGCGATTGGATGCCGGTTGGGCCGGAACGCCGAACGCCGCCAAACCGTCGTTTGAGCGGGTGCAACCGCAGAAAAAATAAAGCCAGCCCACGGTTGCAACCGCGCCGGCCAAAGTGGTGGCAAAACCCGGAATCGAACCGGGTGCTTCGAGCCCGACTTGGGTTTTGAACTGCGCGCTATGCGCGCGACGTTTCTTGGACATATGGATTGTGGTTTCTGCGGTTTGTTTTTGACAATCCCTCCTGTTCAACTTTTGGGGTCCACCTCATACTGATGGTAGCCGGTGTGATCGCCGCCGACGTGAAAGCGCTCGACGACTACCTCGTGCGTTTCGCCGCGGCACCCGCGACCGCGGCAAAGGGCGACGAGGAGATCGCCACGCTCATTAACGTCTACAATGCGATCACGATTCGGTGGATTCTGACCAACTACCCGACGGAGAGTATTCGCACGCTGGACAATTCGTGGAGCAAGGCGCGGTGGACCGTCGGTGGTCGCACGCTTTCACTCGCTGAAATCGAGCACAAGAATTTGCGCCCGCTTTTCGGGTGGAAGGTTCACGCCACCATCGTGTGTGCCGCGCGCAGTTGTCCGCCGCTGCAAGCCGCTGCCTACACGAAAGAGAGTCTTTGGCCGCTGACCGAGCAGGCCTACCGGGCATGGCTGTCGCGGGTCGATATTAATCGCTACGATCAGGCGAAGGGTCGGGTGGAAGTCTCCCCGATTTTCAAGTGGTTTAAAGCCGACTTCACCGTCGCGGGTGAATTGTCGGTCGTACTGGCCAAGCTTGGCCCGGAAAACCTCGGCGTCTTTTTTCAAAAGGGAGACTTCACGGTAGACTACCTGGACTATCACTGGGGACTGAACGACCAGGGCGGACTCGGTAAGAACTATCGTCAGGGTTTGCTGGGCCGATTCCCCTGAACATGCCGGATCGCACTCCAGTGAACTCGGGGGCGCGGCCGGTGGTGCTGGCAATGCTGAAGACTCCGCGTCCCGGCACGGTAAAAACCCGGCTGGGGGTCGAGATCGGTTTTGAGCAGGCCGCGCAGATCTATCGCCTGCTGGCCGAGCGGCAGTTGTCGGCGGTGCCAACGGATTGGCGGACGGAAATCCATTTCGCACCGGCCGGGGCCGGGGCGGAAATGCAAGCCTGGCTCGGAGCCCGGCATGGATATTTTCCCCAAGTCGAAGGCGATCTCGGGCGGCGGCTGAGTGATGCTGTCGCGGGTGCGTTTGGGCGCGGCGCAGATTCGGTGCTCGTGGTCGGCGGCGATTGCCCGGATTTGAACGAAGCGGGCTTGCGCGAGGCCGCCACGGCGTTGCAGACCTCGGATGCCGTGCTCGGTCCGGCGCTTGATGGCGGTTACTACCTGATTGGGCTGCACCGTCCTGCACTCCACGTGTTCAACGACATTCCCTGGAGCACGGGAAACGTTCTGGAGGCCACGCTGGCGCGCATTGCCGAGGGTCAGTTGAGCCACGCCTTGCTAACGCCGAAGGAAGACATCGACGACTTTTCCGCACTTTCCCGTTTCATCTCTCAAACCGCCGACCCCGGTTTCAGCCGGTTCTTCGACTGAACGCCGTTGCCGGGGCGACATCTTATCTATTTTCATCCACTCCGAAGACGATCCGACGCGGATCCCGCGAAAGGCGAAACGTGCGGAACAATCGGTCCCACCATGAAAACAGCGAACTGAAATTCGAATCCGCCTCGATGCGAACAACCGAGTGATGCACCTTGTGCAGGTAGGGTGTGACGATCACGCACCGCAAAACGCGGTCCAGCGATTCGGGCAATCTGATGTTGGCGTGATGGAACTGCACCACGGCAAAGAGCGCGGTCTCGTAAACCGCCAGCTCTTCCAATCGCACGCCGAGCAGGGCCAGCAGTGGCACGCGCAACAGCGATGAGAGCACGATTTCACCGAGGTGAAAGCGGTTCGCGGTCGTCACGTTCATCTCGCGATCTGAATGGTGCAGCCGGTGAAATCTCCACAGGAACGGCCAGACATGGTTAAGCCGGTGCCAGGCATACGTCCAGACATCGAGCAGCAGCAGGGCCAGGGGCCAACGCCATGACCCGAGAGCCGGAATCCAATGCAGCAGGCCAAAGGCATGCGCCTCGGTCAACGTGGTCGTCATCGCCCAAAGCTTCACGAATACTGCGGCGACGACCGCAGCGTTAAGCAGGCCCAGTCCGAGGTTGATGGCGGCGTTCAAGCCACGGCGTTTAAATGAACCCGGACCGCGGGTGAAGGTCCCGAAAAATGGCTGCGCCACCTCCCAGCCGAGCAGCAGTATAAGCACCGCGACAGCGAGCGGCAGGCGGTAACTGGCAATTTGGCCGGCGATCATCAGGCGATCAAGACCGTGCAGGGACCGTGGAAAAACTCATAACGCGGGATCATATGACCAGCGTCGTCGGTCGAGCAGCGAGCCCCAGTCGCGGTTGTAGGGATGTACAAGTGGCGTCGGCTTCTCGCCGGGGCCGACGACGGGGCGGTTTTCGTTGGCCCATTGGAAAATCGAGCCATCAAGGTTGAACACGGTCCGCCCGCCCCGGACTTGCATCCGGTCGGCCGCCTGCGCCGAGCGCCAGCCCACGGAACAATACAACACAACGGGGCGATTCGCCGGCTGGTTGGCGAGCGCCGCTCGCTGTTGCGTCGCTGTCTCCGCCCATACCGCCCCCGGAAGGTGACTGACGCCATACTCCGCCCGGGTGCGCACATCGAGCAGCAGGGGGTGAACGCGCCCGGGATCGTCGAGCCATCGTGCCAGTTCGTCCGTGGTCACTGCGGCGACCCGCGGGTAGTGCTCGACAATGCTTCGACGGATGTCCGGCCATGTCGGCTTCGTGGCCGATTGCCAAGGCCACGACCAGCCCGCTGCCAACAGCCCAGCGAGCATGATCAATCCCGGCAGCGCGAACGTGCGCAGAGGCACACGACGTCTGCGCCAGACCGATGTCGGGTTGAAGCGGGGCTCCGATTTTGGGCGGCAACGGGGCATTTCGTAAGATTTCTTTCAGTGGGATGTGTCCGAGCCGCCGTGTTTTCGCCAGCTTTCCATTCGCGCCTCCATCAGTCCGCTCAAACCAGACAATCCGCCGGTCTCGTGGCTGTCGTCCGCCGCCAGCCACCCTTCGCGCGGTCCCGAGGTTTCCGTAAGGATAAAAGGCCGTTGGATGGATGACATGGTGAAAGAGTGAGGTGCGTCGCGCATCGGCACGGATGAGACGCAGGTTCTTGGTTTCTATTCCGCGGTTTCAACGGGCAATTCAGCCGTCGCCAGAGCAGGGGTGCCGCTCCAGCCTTAGGCGTTATTCCGTCTGGGAAGTTTTTTGGGAATCTCTTATGGGGGGTGCCCGTCTCACTCGGACCGTCCTCGCATGCATCCAATTCCGTCACTCTCACCGCTAGAACCCGTTGAACCGATTCGGGTGAGTGTAATCGTGCCGGTGTTGAACGAGGCAGCGAATCTGCGCGCGTGTCTGGACTCCGCGTTCGCAGCCGGCGGCGAAGTTGACGTCACCGTGGTCGACGGCGGGAGTGCGGACGAGTCGCTCGACATCGCCCGGGCCGCAGCAGCGACGGTGTTGTCGTCGTCCGTGGCAGGGCGAGCCCATCAACTCAACTTGGGTGCCAGCCGATCGCACGGTAACGTGTTGCTGTTCCTTCATGCCGACACCGTGCTTCCGCCGGGTTGGCTGGCGGCACTGAAAGGAGCGCTAAGCCACGACGCGCGCGTTGTGGGTGGCGGATTCCGTCGGCGCTTCGCGCATCCTTCGGCTTTTTTGCGTTTCACGTGTTGGCTGGCCGGCTGGCGGGTGCGTTGGTGGGGGTGCCTGCTGGGCGATCAGGCCATGTTTGCGCGCAGAACGGCCTTCGCTGCGGTGGGCGGTTTCCCGGCGATTAAGATATTCGAGGATATGGAATTTTCGCTGCGCGTGCGGAAATTGGGTCGGATCGTCCTGCTTCCTCCTTGCGTGCTCAGTTCGGGGCGACGGTTCGGCCGGCGCGGGGCGTTGCGGCAAACGCTGAGCGATTTTGACCTGACGATGCGGTATCTTCGCTCACGGCCGAAGGGTCGGTAGAGTTCGCGAGCCATCAAGCCAAGGACGGCAAGGGCCGTTTTGGATTTAAGTGCTCAAACGACCACTATGCCGATTTCCTTTCGATTCTAGGCGTTTTAGCGGGCTGGGAGGGTCAGGACACCTCTCTCCGCAACGCTTCGCCGCGGGAAAATTCTCAGCAATCCCAGGCTCCGGGCCGGACCGCCAAGCCGGTCCGTCCCTCCGCCTAGAATTGCAAACCACCACCGAAATCATCACATCAACCCAAGCCAAAGACTCCACTTGGCCCAGTTTTCGGGACCCGCTCACCCAGATGGACAAACCCACCGCGGCCCTTCACAACGCAACGCAGCACCTACTTCTCTCGATTCATCGCCCCAATCGTTGCCATGATAACTGCTCCCCGACTATCCTCGTTTATTCTCGCCGGTGTAATCGCCGCCGCCACTTGCAGCTTCGTCCCGCAGCTCACGCGCGCAGCCACGCCGTCGACGACGGCGCTCACTGCCACCCCCGTGCGCACGTGGGAATTCAGCGAGGACGGAGTCACATTTGACACCCAATTCGCCGCCGCACGCATCAACACCTGCACGCGTACCGCCCGCGATCACTTCGCCGTCGTCACCTCGCCGGAAAATCGCCCGATCAACGCGAGCCCGTGGTTCGCGTTCCGCGTCGCTGCCAAAACAGCGAAAACCATCAAAATTCACGTCAACTGCGAAGGTGCCGCGCTGCGCTACATTCCCAAAATCAGCGTCGATGGCACGAGCTGGATCACATTACCGGCAGAAGCTTTTAAGCGCGGCTCCGCCGCCGATGAAGGCACGATCACGCTAAAAGTCGGCCCAGAACCACTTTGGGTTTCAGCACAGGAAATCATTTCCACCGAGCGCCTCGAAGCTTGGAGCCGTACGCTAGAGCGACTGCCGTTTGTCACGCGCAACGAGATTGGCCGTTCCGTGCTCGGCCAACCTCTCCACAAACTCGAGATCAACGCCGTACCGGTCGGCACGAAGCCCAACTTCATCACCGTAGTCAGCCGTCAACATCCCCCCGAGACGACCGGCTCGCAGGCGTTGCTCCGCTTCATTGAAACCCTCGTCGCCGAGACGCCGCTCGCGCACCGTTTTCGAGAAAAATTCGCCGTGATGCTTGTACCCCTCGTCAACCCCGACGGCGTCAACGGCGGCCACTGGCGCCACAACGCTCGCGGCGTCGACCTCAACCGCGATTGGGGCCTATGGGAAAACCCCGAGACCCGCGCTGTGCGCGATCAAATCCAAGCCCTGCGTGCGCGCGGTCCGCACTATTTTCACATCGATTTTCACTCGAGTTTCGTGGACGGCCTCTACACGCAACCAGACGATTGGCTCTCGCAATTACCCGGTTTCACCGCCGCCTGGATCTCCGGCATCACCTCCCGCCTGCCCCACAACACCCCAAAGCGCTCTACGCAGCGCAAGCCGACGATCACGACCTCGCACAACTGGGTGTATCGCGAATTCGGCATTCCCACCTGCACGTACGAAGTCGGCGACAATACGGATCGGATCATGCTTCAAGCCATTGCCAAGGCCGCCGCCGAATCCCTGATGGAGCAACTACTCGCCGCTGAGGTGACCAAGCCTACTTTTACCGCACCCGTTAAACCGTGAACAAATTCTGAATCTTCATCGGCACTACGATTGGCGGCTACATCGGCTGGTGCTTGGGCGAGGCGCTGGGGTAGGATTTTTTCGCCAACTTCATGCTCAGCGGCGTCGGCAGCCTAGTGGGAGTTTACGTGAGCTGGAAACTCGCGCGAAAGTTTTTCGATTAAACGCGCCGTACCTGCATGACGCACGGCGGACCGCCGCGCTTATTTCAGCGGCTCGATGTGGACCGAAACATCGCTGACGGCGTGACGAGTTGAAGCCAGCAACGCAGCCAACGTCGCGCCGGAGGGCGAACGCCCATGACACTTGAGTTGCGCACACGGGCCGTATTGAATGCACCGTGCCCCGCTTCGCTCCTCTGGCCCTGTTTGCTCTGTCGCTGTTCGGCTCCGTTCACGCCGCTGAATCAGCCCCACGCGTTTTGAAAGACGTCACCTTTCTCGCCCCCGGCCGCGCCGAAAAACTCGATGTCTACCTGCCCGCCACGCTTCCCGCCGGCACGCTCGCTCCAGCCGTCGTTTGGATTCATGGCGGCGGCTGGACCGGCGGCACGAAAAACGAAACCCGCGCCGCCGAAATCTGCGGCACTTTGGCAGCCGCCGGCTACGTCGCGGTCAGCATCGACTATCGGCTCAGGGACGGCGCATGGCCAATCAACCTGCATGATTGCAAAAACGCCGTCCGCTTTCTGCGCGCCCATGCGGCCGAGTATCAAATCGATCCCGAGCGCATCGCCGTCGCCGGTGGCTCGGCGGGTGGCCACCTCGCTTTGATGGTCGGGCTCACAGCGGATCAGCCGGAGTTTGAACCCACGGCCAACGCCACGCCCTACCCAGGAATTTCGAGCCAAGTGCGCTGCATCATCGATCTCTACGGTCCGGCCAGCCTGCTCACGCGCTTGGAAACCGACGCCAAGGGCGTGCCCAATGGCAAACGCAAGCCAGGCGGCGACCTGAAAGTCTTCGGCGCCGCGAGCATCGACGACCCCGTCTTCACCCTCGCCTCGCCGGTGTCTCACGTTACGAAAAATTCTCCGCCTGTGCTCATCATCCATGGCCTCATTGATGGCACGGTCGATATCGGCCAATCGTGGACCTTGGCCGGAGCTCTCGTCCGTAAGGGAGTAGAACACGAGTTCATCTTGGTCGAAGGCGCCGGCCACACGTTTGATTTTGAGTTTTGGAACAAGAAAGCCCTCGCGCGCGACCTCCGACCCGTAGCCCTCGCGTTCCTCGCGAAACACCTCGCTGCGCGTTAACCACCCGCGAGATTTCAGCGCACCTCGCGCAAAACCAGACGCGGCGACCCAACCGTTTGCTGGGCATCAAACTCCCTCAGATTCACATCCACCGCATCCTCGAGCCACACCGCCGGACGCGCCTCAGACGCCGCGTCGCTCACTTTCATCCGCTCAACGGTGAGCCCGCCACGTGCCGCACAAAAGAACCATAAACCGGCCACGTCCCAAACATGCTCGGTGCCGGATGACCGCGCTCGTTTTCCGCCGGCTCTAGCTTCGCCTCATCGGCGGTACCACCGCCGCGATACTTAATAGTGAGATCACTCGAGCGCACATCTTGAATTGGATGCCCGACGAGCCCGACGATCTGCGAGGCAAACCTCGCCTCCGCATCACGCACCGGCACGTTGCTGATACTAATCCGACGCACCGCGCCAACCGGCGGATTATCCGGCCCGCGCACGCGATTGCCCAAACAAATGAACAAGGGCGCGGTCGTCACTTCTTTCATCGTCAAATTTTTCACGACCACATCCTCGATCACGCCGCCATCGACAGTCTCCGACGCCAGCCCGCGGCAGCGTTCAAAGGTGCAATCGCGGATCGTGATGTTTTTTGAAACCACCATTCGAATCCGTCCCGATTTTAATACGGCCCGTCACACCGTCACGATCAGGCGCGATCTGCTGGGTACGCTGGCGGGTGCCATCGCGCATCGTCTCGAGGTCAAAGCCACTCACGGCGCAGCCGAGATAGTCACACGCTCCGTCGCGCGCGCATAGACCAACTCGAAAGAGCTTTTCAGGACAATTGCGTCGTCACTGGGAGAATTCACCCGGCATCGGGTGATTTTTACATCGCGACACGCGTCGATGTCAAAACCGTCGCGGTTCGTGGCGATATCGACTTTGTCGATGTTCAAAAAATTTACGCCCGGCGCGAGCAGCGCGAAATGTCCGCCCGCCAAAACGGAGAATTCACGCAGCGCCACGCGCCGACAATTTTTTAGCGCAATCGCCTTGTTGCCCTGACCGGCCATGAAACTCGTATCCGTACCGGGTTCACCAGCGGCCTTGAGTTACTGCCGGTCGCGGATGTTGCGCATCGACGCCGGCCAATGCTGATGAACAGAAGTTGATTTCGGTTCAGCATTAGCCGGCTGCGTGATTGAAGGGACCGCGCCACCGGAGAGGCGGTCCAGATTCTAATCGGTCTTAGAATCTTTTGGCAACTTGCGCCGACCAAGTGAGACCGCGCGCCATGGTGTTATAAACGGCCGGATCGTAGCCGCGCGAGTCGCTCGAGAGCGGGGGCTTGGCGTTGAAGAGGTTGTTCACACCGAGGCGGATGTCGGTTTTGTTGAGGTAGGTGTTACGCGAAACGATACGGTAGGAGGTGTAAATGTTGTAAGATTTCGTGTCGTGGACCGTGTAGCGGTAGGAAACCGCGCCGTTGTTCACGATGGGCGTGATGTAGCTCGGGGAACCGAGCGACTGGTAGGTGGCCTGCGTGGTGGTGGCGCCGGTGTCCGTGTAGCTGCCGATGTAGTAGAAGCCAAAGCCCGCACCCCATTGCTGGCGGCGCCAGGTGAGGGTGGTGGCACCGCGCCAGTTGGGTGAGGCACCGCCCGCGGCGTTGGTGTTACGCAGTTCCGTGCGGGAGGCGCCGGGGACGCTGTAGTTGTGGAAATTGTTCAGCTTGGTCCAGGTGGTGTTAAATACGAAGTTGCCGAGAGCGAGTTTCGGGAAGGTGTAGGCCACGTCGAAGTCGAAACCGTTCACGAACTGGGAGGCTTTGTTGAAGTAGGTCGTGCGGAGGATATCGATCGAGCCGACGGCGGCACGCTGATTACCGGGAACTTGCCTGGCGTTGTAAGCGGCGAAGAAATCGCGATCGGCCTGAGTGGCAGCGAGGCGGACAACGGAGCCCTCACCCTTGTAGTTACCGGTGCCGGAGCCGAGGTCGATGGAGTTGATGTTCTGGCCCGCGGCGAGGGCAGCCTGCGTGGCAGCTTGGAGGGCCGCGGTGTCATCGGCGATCGAACCGGAGGAAGAGATGATGCTCTTCTGTTCAATTTCCCAGTAATCGACGGAGACGGAGAGGCCCTTCACGAAGGGCACATCGATGACAACGCCGCCGGATTTGCCGGTGGAAGTCTCGGGCTTGAGAGCGCGATTACCGGAGGCGACGCTGCGGCGATTCGAGGGGCCGTCGGTGGTCAAACCTGTGACCGCGCTGCGGTAAGAATCGGTGCTGCCGGTGACAGTGCGGATGAGCGTACCAGTGAAGAGTTGGGCAAGGTTAGGCGCGCGGAAACCCTCGTTATAGGAGGCACGAGCCATGATCCAAGAGTTGGGGCGCCAGTTGATGCCATACTTCGGTTTGGTGGTATCGCCGAAATTGGTGTAGCTCTCATAACGCGCCGAGGCGCTGAGCTCGAGCGAACGCACGAGGGGGAGCGTGAATTTGTTGCCGACGAGCGAAACCACCGTTTCGAGGTAGGCGGCGGCGACGTGGCGGTTACCGTGAGTGTCGGAATTGGGCGAGAAGCCGAGGAAGTCGTTGCTCTCGGGATTGAGGCCGGAGCCGGCAGGATTCAGGCCGGCGTAGGGCGGACGATAATCATCGTAAGTCTCATAGCGGAACTCGCCGCCGATGGCGCCGCCGATGGCGTTGCCGCCCCAGAGAGGGAACACATCACCCGAGGCGCGAACATCGCCGCTACCGAGTTTCGTGATGCCGTTGCGGATGAATTCCGAGCGGAACGCCGAGGTGACGCTGTCGGGATTTTTATAGTTACCGGTGGCGACGAGCGTGCCGTTTTGCACGGCAAAGGTGCGGGTGAAAGGATTAAACGCTTTGGCCGGATCGGTCTGGTTGATGGCGGCGATTAAAGCGGATTTCCGGCTTGGGCCGGTTTCATTTTCGATGACGCGAGCCGCAGAATAAAGCAGCGCGGCTTCCCAAGACCAGGAGCCGCTGAGTTTGCCGCGGAGGCCCATGACGCCGCGATAAACGGAGGTGTCGACGTAATCGGTGCGCGTCGCGAGATCGGAGAGACGCTTGTTGGTGATCGAGACGGCGGAAGGCGTGCCGGTGAGGCGCGCGGTGCCATCTGTATTGGCGGCGCCGGTCGGGGACCAGAAGCGCGTGCCGAAGGGATTGTAAGGATTGCTCGCGGGAACGATGATGAAGCCGTCGGTGCTTTGCGTGATGCCGTCGGATTCACGGTAGGTGATGGACTGGGCCTGGTAGAGGCTGGCATCGACGAACGCGGTGATGCGGTTCGTGAGGTCAAATTCGCCGCTAGCAAAAATATTGGTGCGATCGGACTTGGGCTGGATGACGCGCGCTGCGTTGTTGTTCCAGTAGTAATCGGCCGTCACGTCCGTGCGGCTCGGAGTGGCAGTGGCGAAGGCCGCGCCGCCCGTGCCATTGGGCACGAGGAAAAACGCGCCGGAAGTGGCGGCCAAGGTCGCGGGGACACCCGTGGGGCGCGCGCCGGTAAACGAGTTGACCGAGCCGAAAGCATCTGTGCCACCCACGGTGCCAAGGAGGTAATTACCGTATTGGGTGGTGGCGGAGCGCAGGTTGAAGGTGGTGTTGGTGGAAACATTCCACGGCGCGGGTGCGCGGTAGCTGTTGTCCGCTTCGGCGGAGAACGAGCGATCGCGGGCATACATCGCTTCACGGCTGTAAAAATCAGCGGTGATCATCGCGCGGCCGCGGCCTTTGGCAAACTCCAGACCGTGGGTGAGGGTCGCGCGGGTTTCTTGGCCGTCGCCGTAGCGGGTCTGGCCGAAGCGCAGCGCGAGCTCGGTTCCGCGGAAATTTTTATTGGTGACGTAATTCACGACGCCAGCGACGGCGTCGGTGCCGTAGATGGACGAGGCGCCGTCGCGCAGGATTTCAACGCGCTCGAGGCCGCGGTTCGGCAAGGTATTGACGTTAGTGGAGAGGGTCGGAGCGCCGGCTTCGGACTGGCTGATCGGGTGCGGCGTGAGACGGCGGCCATTGAGGAGGATGAGGGTATTGCTCGAGGGAATACCACGGAGCGAGACGCTGGCGTTGTCACCGCGAGCAGTGGCGCCGAGGGTCGCGGTTTCGTTACCGGGGAGGCCGGTGACCTGCGGCAGCGCGGTCAACAACTCGGAGGGCTGCGAGGCATCGCGCACTTCCAGTTCGCTGGCGGCCAACACGGTCACGGGCAGGACTTTTTCCTGAGCGAGGCGTTTCACGTTGGAACCGGTGACGGTGAAAGCCTCGAGCTTGACGGTCTGATCGACTGATTGGGCGGAGGCGGTGAGAGCCAACACGGCGCTCGCCAACAAGGCGACCCCGAGGTTTGGGCGTCGGGAGTTAGCAGGTTTTGTCATAGAAGTTTAGGAAATAGAAATGGGAGATTAACTGTAGGGAAAATTGGCGAACGGCAAACGGAGTTATATTTTTATTAGAGTGGGCGATTCCCGGCGATGTTTGGCGATCGTGGTGAGCGGGTCCCGAAAACTGGGTCAGGTGGAGTTGGGGTGCATTTGGACATTCCCGGCCAAAAGAAAAGCGTCCTAGGAACGCCATTCAGCTTCCCCAAGGCCCTGGCGCTTCCACACGCTGGGGGGAAAGGGAATTTTTACGGGGCTTGCCCTTAAATCGCTTTAAAACGCACGGAAAGGCCGTTTCCGGGGCTATCACGTGTCCACGCTAACACTATGTGGCCGAAAACTCCCTCACGCAGCGAAGCGTAGATTCAGACTACTTCACAACCCAGAAAAGATGCCCGCTCGGGCATTTGTGCTGCATCAGAAGCTTGCCGCTTTCGACCGTCGTCTTGCCGGTGAAGTAGCTTTGGCTGTTGTCGATAGGGCAAAGGACGACGCCATTCGCGGCCCAGAGTGCAGCGATGGTAAGGAGGAACCGCCCTCGTCGATCAAACAGCCCGTCCATTGGACAGCGAATCGGGCAAGATAAGATAATTTAAGGGAGGGGTTTGGCCGGGAGAGCAGGAGAGCGCCCTTTTGCGGTTTTTTTTTGGGCTGGAGCGGACCAATCCTAATCTTCCCCCTGGCGCCTGAATGCGCCCCCCGCCCCGGGGTAGCTGTGCCCGTTCGTTCGGGTCGAGTTCGATGATTCGGAGACACAACCCCAAAGTTGGCGACGTTTTCTCCCGTTTCTTTCTTCAGGCTCCGCTTTTGGAACGGCATCGGGAGAAGCGGGCGATCCGCCTCAATGCCCTTGGAATTTGTCAATTACACGACAAGACACAAAAATATGTTTGAGGCAGTAATTTAAAATTACTTACCAACATATTGTCTAATAACGTTTTGAGAGTGGTGGCAAGACCCGGAATCGAACCGGGGACACAAGGATTTTCAGTCCTCTGCTCTACCAACTGAGCTATCTTGCCCCAAAAGGACGGGCGAACAAAGGGCGGTGAATGGAGCGCGTCAAATGGAATTTCGGCCGAAGTGATAGACGTCTTCAACGGTGGCCGTGCAGCGCCACCCTCAACCCCGGAGACCCGTCCAAAGGAAGGATGGAAAGCGGATGAAAGTCCGGGACGAGGAAGCTCTCATGCCGACGCCTGATTAGATTTCGAAAGACAGCGATCAGTCGCGCGAATCCGGCTGGTGCAAATTTACTGTCATCGGAAATAAACCCAATCCGCAAGGGGCAGCACTTCGGAAGGGCCCGTTTATTGTTCCGGGGCGCACCGAAGCTGGATAATCGATGCACACTCTCGCAATGAGACAGATCCGCTTGCCAAACGTATCGGCGATCCGGCACAACCGTGAGCGTTTTGATCAATCCATGAATCCAGCCCGTCATCCCCTCGTTGCTTTCCCGCGACCGACCGACCGGCCTGACGGAGACATCGATTCCTCGCTCCAGCCCCATCTGCCACCCCTACCAGCCACCCCCAATCACCGGCCGAACTTTCCCCTGCCCCAGCGTCACTCAACATAATCGCCCATTCCCGGCCTATCAGAATCAACCAGCCCATAACTTCCCCCTCCAACGTGAGCGCCAATCCCAACACTTCTTCCTCTCCGGTTTCCCGCTGCGAATACACTTCCGCCTTCCTGCTCCTGCGACTCTTTATCGGGCTGCGGACCCTGCTCGCTGGCGTCGAAAAATTCGAGGGCAAGGGCACCTACTCGTTCGCCAACTACTACGAAAACATGGGGCGGATGGCTCAGGGCATCACCGGCGCATCCTTCCTTCCGCTCTGGATGAGCCGCAACTTCGCCCACGGGCTGGGTTATGCGCTCGTGCTTCTGGGGGCCGCGATGCTCCTGGGGATCAAGACACGCGTGACGTTGACTCTCACCGGCCTGGTCTACGTCAGTCTTTCATTCGGTCTGATGGCCGTGCAGGAAAGCCAGGGCGTTGCCTGGCTCGCCACTCAGATCGGTCTGATCGTCGGTGCCCTATTGCTCGTGCGGCACGATCGCTTTGCACTCCTGCGCGATAAACACGAATGACCCCGCCAGCCGTATCACCCGTTTGCAACGGCAGCAAAACTTCCTACGATTAATCCGTGAGCGCCTCGAAAAACTTTTTCCCACGCACCCGGCCGCGGCGGAGTGAACCACTCGACCCCAGCCCGACCCTGATCGTCCAGCTTCCCGCGTCCCATGTCTGAATTCCTTTCGTCCCCCTCCACGCCCGTCACCCGCCGCGAATTCCTCAGCACGGGAGCCCGGCTCGGCGCCGTCCTGGCCGCCGCCCCCTACATCGCCCGCGGGGCGGCGA
Source organism: Opitutia bacterium (assembly GCA_947442255.1). Next base: position 5,035 of record CANEVO010000022.1, on the reverse strand, counting down.
CGAAATCCGATCCGCTCAACGTGGCCCTGATCGGTTGCGGTGAACAGGGCAGCGTCCTCATGAACGCCGCACTGAAGATCCCCGACATCCGCTTCAAGGCGGTCTGCGACATCTGGCCCTACCGTCGCACCTACGGCGAGCGCCTGCTAAAAAAATTCGGTCACGATCCGAAACCGTACGAAGACTACCGGGAGTTGCTCGCCAACCATCCGGAGCTTGACGCCGTCATCATTGCGACGCCCGACTTCACGCACGCCGAACATACCGTCGCCGCGCTCAAGGCCGGCAAGCACGTCTACTGTGAAAAGTTGATGTCCAACACGATCGAGGGCGCCCGCTCCATGGTCGTTGCCGCCCGCGAAGCGAAAAAACTCCTCCAACTCGGCCACCAGCGCCGCAGCAATCCCCGTTACCTGCACGCCCGCGACAAGGTCGTGCGCGAAAACCGCCTCCTCGGCCGCATCACCAATATCAGCGGCCAGTGGCATCGCGCCGTGACGGACGATTTCGGTTTCCCGGCCAGCCAGGCTTTGTCGGAAGCGAAGCTCCATCAGTACGGTTTCGCCAACATGCACGAGTTTCGGAATTGGCGCTGGTTCAAGAAATACGCCGGCGGCCCGATGTCCGATCTCGGCGCGCACCAGATCGACGTCTACAATTGGATGCTCGGCGTCAATCCACGCATGTGTATCGCCAGCGGCGGCGTCGATTACTACAAGACCCACGAGTGGTATGACAACGCGATCGCGATCTTCGAGTATCCCACTAAGGAAGGCGTCGTCCGCGCGACCTACGAGGTCCTCACGACCACGAGCGCCGGCGGCGGCTACCACGAATATTTCATGGGTGACGAGGGCGCGCTGAAATTGTCGGAGAATCCAAAATACACGAAGCTCTACCGCGAAGCCCGGGCGCCCGAATGGGATCAATGGGCCGCCAAAGGCATTGTCGCCAGCCCGCTCTCCGGCGAGGGAGCTCCTCCGCCCGTCAAGGCCTGGGAAAAACCCGGCGTCAAGAAGCTCGGCGGACCGGCCAAGGGCACCGTCGATGTACGCGAAACCGCCGCGCTCTCCGCGTGGGAAATGCCCGTCACGCTCGACAAGGCCATCCACCAGCCGCACCTCGAAAACTTCTTCGACGCGATCCGCCACGGCACGCCGCTCAACTGTCCGGGCGAGTCCGCGTTCGCCACCGCCGTCACCATCCTGAAGATCAACGAATCCATCGCCGCGCAAAAGATGCTGACCTTTACGCCGGCGGATTTCGTGGCTTGATTGGCCGAAGTTCGTTTCCACCCTTCCTGCTCATCATGAGACTCCGCTCCCTGCCCATGCGCCTCCGCCTCATCCCGCTCCCCTTGCTTGCCGCTGCCTTCGCGACCGCCGCGTTCGCCGCCGACGGCAAGGTCCCGCTCAAAATCGAGCTGCCGCGTCCGCTGTTTGCCGGCACGCCCCGCCCGATCCAGCTGCCCAATCTGGAGCCGGCCACGGCGGGCAAACGACCGGATTTGATGGTGCCCGCCGGCACCGTCCTCCTTTCCAAGGGCAAGCCTGTCACGAGCAGCGACGCCCAGCCGGTCATCGGCGAACTCGCGTTCATCACCGATGGCGACAAGAGCGGCACCGACGGCGCTTACGTCGAGCTCGGGCCGGCGCTGCAGTGGGTGCAGATCGACCTCGGCGCGCCGGCCAAGCTGGCGGCGATCGCGGTCTGGCACTTTCACTCGCAGGCCCGCGTCTACCACGATTTCATCGTCCAGGTTTCCGATGATCCCGCCTTCAAGCAGGGAATCGTCACGCTCTACAACAACGACGACGACATTTCCGCGAAGCTCGGCAAGGGCACCGACAAGGCCTACATTGAGGGCTTTCAGGGCCGCGTCGTCGACGCCAAGGGTTCGACCGCGCGCTACGTCCGCCTCTACAGCAACGGCAACACCTCGGATGAATTGAACCACTATTGCGAGGTTGAGGTCTACGGTCAGGCGAAATAGCGCCGACCGGATGAGAGATGAGCTGCGGCCTCCAGCCGCAGCGCCCAAGCAAAGCACCGGCTCGGGCGGTGCCACTGGAGCCCGCCTTCGATCCCGTGCTTTCCCTCCTCCCTCGCTGGCTCCCGCTCGCCGTCATCACCCTCGTCGCATTCTGGCTGCGCACGCACCAGCTGGCGCGCCGGCCGATGCACGCCGACGAGGCAAACCAGGCCGGCAAGGCGGGCGAGTTGCTTGAAACCGGGCGCTACGTCTTCGATCCCCGCGATCATCACGGTCCCACGCTTTACTACGCCGTGCTGCCCGTCGCCTGGCTCCGCGGCGAACACACCCTCGCCCGATTGAGCGAAACGACCGTGCGCCTCGTGCCGGCGCTGGCCGGCACACTTGCCGTCGTCTTGCTCGCCGTTTTTGCCACCCCGCTCGGTCGTTGGCCGGCATTGATCGCGGCGGCGTTGCTGGCCCTTTCACCGCCCGCGGTTTATTACAGCCGCGATTTTATCCAGGAAACCCTGCTGCTCACCTTCACGCTCGGTGGATGCATCTGCGCCCAACGCTGGTGGCGCGACGGCCGGCTCCGCTGGGCGCTGGCCGCCGGTGCCTGCCTCGGACTCATGCAGGCGACAAAAGCCAGTGCGCCGCTCTTTGCCCTCGCGGCGCTGCTCGCAGCGATCGTCGCCGGAGGGAATCGTCCGACCTCCGCCCGGTGGGGACGAGATCTCGGACTTGCCATGGGCGCGGCCTTCGCCGTTGCCGCGTTGCTCTATGCCTCGTTCGGCACCCACCTCGCCGGAATCCCGGATGCACTGGCGGCCTACGCGTACGCCTGGGGCCGCGTCACGGGACCCAGCGGCCACGAAAAGCCATGGTGGTACTATCTCCAGCTGTTTGGCTGGCACCGCGATGGCGGTCTGCTCTGGCATCACCTGACGTTCACCGCCGCCGCCCTCGCCGGGCTGGGCGTCGCGCTTTTCACCCGACAAAAATATCTGCGCGGGATCGCGCTCTACACCGGGTTGATTTTCTGCGCCTTGTCGTGCGTGGCCTACAAAACCCCCTGGCATGCGATCCACGCGGTGCCGGGAATGGCCCTGTTGGGCGCCGGAGCATTCGCAGCACTCGCCCACCGCCCTTGGGGAAGGCTGCTCGCCGGAGCCGCCCTTATGCTGACCTTCCTCTCGCTTGGTCAGCAAACTCGCCTCGCCGCATTCCAGCGACCGGCCGACGCCCGCAATCCCTACGCGTACGTTCACAGTTCGCCGGACGTCTTGAAAGTCCGCGATCTCGCCGCGGCGGCCCTCGCCCGCACCCCGGACAAACCCATCCGCATCATCAGCGAGGAATATTGGCCGCTGCCGTGGTATCTTCGCGGCCTGCCGCGCGTCGGCTACTGGTCAGCGCCTCCCGCCGAATGCGATGGCGCCCTGCTCATCGTTTCCGCCACGCAAGCGGACGTCGTTCGCACCCGGTTGCGCGACCGCTATCGGGAATCGTTTCTCGGGCTGCGGCCCGGCGTGCTTTGCGTGATCATGACTCCGGAGTGATGCCCCCGCGATTTTCAATCGTCATTCCCGTGTACAACGAGGCGGGAAACCTCGGACCGCTGCTGGCGAGCACCGTCACGGTGCTGCGTACCCTGCGCGGCGAATTTGAAATTATCGTCGTCAACGATGGCAGCACGGACCGCACCGCGGAGGAAATCGCCGCCGCTCGGGCGCGCTGGCCGGAATGCACCGAGTTGCGGCAACCCGGAAACACGGGCCAGGCCGATGCCCTCCTCGCGGGGCTGCGCGCCGCGCGGGGAGAACTCCTCATCACGATGGACGGTGACGGCCAGAACGACCCGGAAGATATCCCGCGACTACTCGTCCCCGTTGAAGCGGGCACCCTCGATCTCGTCTGTGGCTGGCGCGTCGACCGCCACGATTCGCCACTCCGCCGGGTGATGTCGCGCATCGCGAACACGGTGCGCCGCATCGTGCTTGCGGATCGCGTCCACGATGCGGGTTGTCAGTTGCGCGTATTTCGCCGGGAAGTCCGGGACGCACTCCACCCGATGGAACTGTTGCAGAGTTTCGTGCCGGCGCTCGCGGTCGCCGCCGGTTTCCGCGTGGGGGAGCAACCCGTGCGCCACCACGCCCGCCGGCACGGCGACTCGAAATACACGCTCGGCCGCCTTTGGTGGCGGCCCGCCGCCGCGATGCTCGCCTTGCGCTGCCGGCTCTGGCGCCGCACCCCGCGATGAACCCTCCCGTCTTTCAGCACGAGGCGATGGCCACGTATTTCGAGGTCGTCATCGCCGGCCACGAACCGGCCTACGCGCGGCAGGCGGCCGCCGCGGCTTTTCGGGAACTCGACCGGCTCGAAGGCGAACTCAGCTGCTACGTCGAATCCAGCGACATCGCGCGCGCCAACCGGCTCGCCCGCGGTGAAACCATCAATGTTGGCGAGGACACCATCGAGTGCCTGTTGCTGGCCGCGGATGCGTCCCTTGCCACGGGGCGCGCGTTCGATCCCTCCTACGCCTCGGAGCGGGCCCGGGATTTTCCGCCAGACCTGCCACCATTTACCCTAGATCCCTCGGCGCACACCCTGACCTCCCATGCCGTCCGACTGCATCTCGACCTCGGGGCGATCGGCAAGGGTTACGCATTGGACCGGCTCGCCGCGATCCTCGGAGAATGGGCCATTACGACCGCCTGCCTCAACAGCGGAGGCAGCACGGCCCTTGCGCTCGGCCGGCCCGACGGAAAGCCCGGCTGGCCGATCGGCATCGGCGAGGACTCCTCCCATCGCATCATCCTGCTGGCCGACGCGTCGCTCAGCGGATCCGGTGTTGCGGTGAAAGGTGCCCATCTCGTCGACCCGCGTGCCGGTTCCCTGGCGGGACGCCGTTCCCGCGTGTGGGCACTCGCCCCAGGCGCGGCCCAGTCCGACGCGCTGTCGACCGCTTTTTTTGTCATGGAAGAATCCGAAATCGCGGCATTTTGCACCGCGCACCCGCACATCGGTGCCGCGGTGACGAACCCCGGCGGGCGCCTTGTT
>CANEVO010000021.1 GCA_947442255.1 Opitutia bacterium | reverse complement strand
TGGTGGGCCCACTGGGATTCGAACCCAGAACCAAAGGATTATGAGTCCTCTGCTCTAACCGTTGAGCTATAGGCCCGGCCTCGGACGGCATTAAGTGCCGCGGCGACCGGGGGAGTCAATCTGCGGCGCGATGCTGCGGAATGCCGAGTTGCGAGTGCCGAATGGCGAATTTTGAACAGGAAGATCGGGGAGTTCGGGAAGCGGGTGTAATGGACCTCTCCCCGATCTTCCCGGCCTTCCTGTTTAATCCGGCTTGGTCCTGGTTTCAGGCTCCATCAGGATTGAGATCGGGGTTGAGCCCGAAGCCAGGAATCGATCCTCGAACCCCCTAGAGATTTAAACACAGAGGACGCGCAGAACACAGAGGGGGAATGCGGAACTCGGGCGGCGAAGTATTTTCGCCTTCGGACCCAGCTCCGCGACCTCTGCTGCCTCTGTTTTCAATCACGCCCGTTTCAGCGGCGCGACGGCGGTCATCTTGACGGCGCGCAGGAAATCAAAGTCGCAGCCCTGGTCCGCCTGCGTGACGTGATCGAGGAACAGCCGCCGATAACCGCGCTCGGGGGCGGCGGCTTCCGGCGCCGCGGCTTTCAGTGCCGCCGTGCGCGCCGCGATCTCGGCGTCGCTCACGAGCAGCGAAAGCGAACGCTGCGCCACGCTGAGCCTGATCCGATCGCCGGTTTGAACAATCGCCAGTGGGCCGCCGAGCGCCGCCTCGGGGATGACGTGCAGCACGATCGTGCCCATGGCCGTACCGCTCATCCGTCCGTCAGAAATCCGCACCATGTCCTTCACGCCCTGCCGGGCCAGTTTCTTTGGAATCGGCAGGTAGCCGGCCTCCGGCATCCCGGGGGCGCCAATCGGCCCGATCCGCTTCAGCACGAGGATGTCGTTCGCCGCCACGTCGAGGGCTGGATCGTCGATGCGGTTGGCGAGATCCGCGGCATTTTCGAAGACCACCGCGCGGCCTTCGTGCTCGAGGAGATGCTTCGAGGCGGCCGACTGCTTGATGATGGCGCCGCCGGGCGCGAGGTTGCCGCGCAGCACGGCGATGCCGCCCTCGGCATAGATCGGTTGGGCCCGCGGCCGGACAATCTCCTGGGCAAACGCGGGGGGAGCCGCGTCAAGTTCCTCGCCGAGCGTCCGGCCGGTGACGGTGAGCGCGTCGAGATGGAGCAGCGGGCGCAGCTCGCGCAGCACGGAGCGCAGTCCGCCGGCGTGATGGAAGTCCTCCATGTAGTAGCGACCCGAGGGCTTGAGATCGACGAGCACCGGCGTGTCGCGACCGATGCGATCGAAGGCCTCGAGATCGATGGCGATGCCGAGCCGGCCGGCAATCGCGGTGAGGTGGATGATTCCGTTGGTGGAGCCGCCGATCGCGAGGAGCACGCGCAGCGCGTTCTCGAACGCCGCCGGCGTCATAATTTTGTCGGGCGTGAGCCGCTGCGCCGCCATCGCGACCGCCGTCGACCCCGTGAGCTCCGCAATGCGCATCCGATCGGCCGTGACGGCGGGAGGCGACGCGCCGCCGGGCACGGTCATGCCGAGCGCCTCGGTGACGCAGGCCATCGTGCTGGCGGTGCCCATCACGGAGCAGGTGCCGACGCTGGCGATCAATTGATCGTTCACGCGGTTGATCTCGGCTTCGTCGATTTCGCCCGCGCGGAAGCTGCCCCAGAAACGACGGCAATCGGAGCACGCGCCGACGCGTTCGCCCTGGTGGGAGCCGGTGAGCATGGAACCGGTGAAGAGCTGGATGGCCGGCACGCCGGCGGAGGCGGCGCCCATGAGCTGGGCCGGGACGGTCTTGTCGCAGCCGCCGATCATCACGACGGCGTCCATCGGCTGGGCGCGGATCATCTCCTCCGTGTCCATCGCCATGAGATTGCGCAGGAACATGCTCGTGGGGTGCGCGAAGCTCTCGTGGATCGAGATGGTGGGAAACTCGACGGGCAGTCCGCCTGCGAGCATGATGCCGCGCTTGGCCGCCTCGAGCAGCGCGGGCGCGTTGCCGTGGCAGGGATTGTAGCCGCTGCCGGTGTTGATCAGCCCGATCACGGGACGCGCGAGCGCGTCGTTGGAGAAGCCGCCGCCCTTGATGAAGGCTGTGCGCAGGAAGTAAGAGAAGCCGGCGTCGCCGTAGCTCGTGAGGCCTTTGTGAAATCCGGTGGGCGGGGTGGGCGTTTCCATCAGTGGCCGGAGAAAATCGGGCCGCCCTGCGACTGGCAAACGTCGTTTTACCGGGCGGTCGATCTGAGCCTGAGGAAGGCGTGGGCGAGGGCCGAGCCCTGGAGGGCCGAGCTCCGTCGAGGCCGAAAGGACCAAACTCCGAAGAACGGCCTCGGCGGAGCTCGGCCCTTCATTCGGTGGAGCCGCCCGATGGATTTTCATCCCGCCGGCAGCAGTGCTCCGAGTGGCACGGGTCTCCTGACCCGTGAAGAGCGCAAGGTAGTCTGATCCGTTTTCATGGGTCTGGAGACCCATGCCACTCAACTCCGAACCCAGAACTCCGAACTCAGCCCGCCCTGCTTACCTCGCCCGCCCTTTGCGCCGGAACACCACCATGTGCTGCGTCGGTAGCGTGTGCACCGTCTCGACGTATTCGAGCGGCAGGTCCGCCATCTCCTTCTTGATCTGCGCCTCGGTCATCTTGTGGAGCGGCTTGATTGGAACACTGGGATCCTCGCCGCGGTATTCGACGAACACCAGGCGTCCGCCGGTTTTCAGCCGGGCGCAGATCGCCTCCATCATCTCGGCGGGGTTACTCAGCTCGTGGTAAACATCCACCATCAGGACGACATCCACGGCTTCCGGGAGATTCGGCATCTGCGGGGTGCCCAGGACACCGACGACATTCAGCGCGCCGCGTTCGCGCATCTTGGTGTCGAGCAACTGGAGCATCTCCGGCTGGATCTCGACGCCGTAGACCACGCCGCGTTCGCCGACCTCCCGGGCCAGTCGCCAGGTGAAATAGCCCGTGCCGCAACCGATGTCGGCGACGACCTGACCGGCCCGCAGCCCGAGGCCCTTGATCATTAGTTCGGGCTTCTCCTCGGCGTCGCGTTCCGGGCGATCGAGCCAGGCCGCGCCTTCGTGGGACATGAAGTGCGCGATTTCCCGGCCGTAATAGATTTTTCCAATCCCGTCCCTGCTCGGCGTGCGCTGGGTGTAGAGCGGCGAGGCGTCCTGCGCGGGCAGGGCGAGGACCGAAAGCCACGCGACCAGTCCCAAGGCGGTCCAACGAAGCGGGCGAACAAAGGGGGTCGGCGGGTTCATGGTAAAACCGTCCGCCCGGTCCACCGGGTTGACAAGGGCATTCCGGCTCCGCGCCAGGCCGCCACTCGCTCACGCTCGCAGCCACGGAGCGTTGAACCGTGATGTGGGTTGCGCGGTCCATGGGCCGGCACTCATGTTCGCGCCCTCTTTCGCATGCTCCCAACTCAATCCGGCTCCCTCCGGTTCTTCCGCTTGGCGGGCATCCAAGTGTCCGTGCACTGGTCCTGGTTCATCGTGGCCGTGCTCGAGCTTTCCACGCGCCAGGGGCACTACAGTTCGCCGGCTTGGAACATCGCGGAGTATCTGTCGCTCTTCCTCATCGTGCTGCTGCACGAGTTTGGTCACGCGTTCGCCTGTCGCCAGACCGGCGGGCAGGCGAACGAGATCGTGCTGTGGCCGCTCGGCGGCGTGGCCTATGTGAACCCGCCGCAGCGGCCGGGTGCGACCTTGTGGAGCATCGCGGCGGGACCGCTTGTCAATGTCGCGCTGGTCCCGGTGCTGTTCGGGCTTTCTTACCTGGGCCAGAATGCCGGTTGGGGCCAGACGGCGCCGGACGTGATGCGGCTCTTCTATTGGGTGAGCCGGATCAATCTCGTGCTCCTGGTGTTCAATATCCTGCCGATCTACCCGCTTGATGGCGGACAGATGCTGCAGTCGATCCTATGGTTCGTCACGGGCCGGGCCCGCAGCCTGCAGATTTCCGCGGCGATTGGCCTCGTTGGCAGCGCGGCTCTGCTGGGGCTCGCGATCTGGTGGCAATCGCTCTGGACGGGGATCATGGCCGTCTTCCTCGGCCAGCGCTGCCTGATCAGCTTTCGTCAATCCAAGGGGCTTTTCGCTCTCGGCCGGATCCCGCGGCATACCGGCTTTGCGTGTCCTTCGTGTCACGAGGCGCCGCCCGGCGGTCCAATCTGGGTCTGCCAGTCATGTCAGAACCGCTTCGACCCCTTTTCGACGCGGGCCGTGTGCCCGCATTGCCAGGCGGTGCAGGCCACGACGCCGTGTCCGCATTGTGGAGCCGCGCGGCCGTTCAGCGAATGGCAGGAGACGGGCGGCCGAGTTGGTGGATTTCGGTGACGTGATCGGATCAAGGCCGTTTGACCGCAGATTGCGCGGATGACGCGGATAACAAGCCAGCAACCCGGATGAATGCGTCACCCTCGGCGCGCTGCGCCAGCGGTGACGCATTCGCTGGAGGGAGAAGATCCGCATCTGTCCTCCGGCCTCGGTTCCATCCGCGTCCTCCGCAAAATCCGCGGTCAAATGCCTGAGCGGGTCAGTCGAATTTCGAGAGTGGCGACGCGGTGCACCTTGGGCATCCTGATCGTAGGCGCCGGTTGGAAGCCGGCGTCTACTCGAGTTGGATGTGGTGCGCCGTCAGCGTCGCCCCAAGTTCGCGTTCGTAGTTGGCGCGGGCACGTCGCTGGTCGGCGAGAGCGCGTTCGTAGCTGTTCTGGACGCCGAAGACGAGTTCCTGCTTCTGGAGGACGAAAAAGGTGGTGCTCGTGCCGGCCTGGAAACGCTTCTGCTCGGCCTCGAGGGCCTGGCTCGCCAGCTCGAAGGCTGTGCGGGTCGCGGCGACGCGCTGCTTCGTGGTTTCGATCTGGCCCGCGGCGCTGGTGACGCTGAGCGCGATGTCCTGCTCGAAGCGGACGAGGTCGGCCTCCGAGCAACGGAGCGCAAGTTGCACGGCGCGGGCGCGGCCCCGACCGTCCGCGAACGTGAGCGGCACGCGGACGATAAACCCGGCGGTATACGAACGGGCATCCCGGTCACGCGTCTGGTGACACCCGGCGGTTTGAAATCGTCTTCCGCCTGAAGAACCCCCGTTCGTGAACGCCTTTTTCGCCAACCTTCCCGGCCTGGTGCGGCGCTATCCGCAGAGCGCGATCGGCCTCCTGCTCACGATCGTGTTGAGTGGAACCGCGGGGATCCTCCAGGGCCAGATTGGCGAACTCGAAGTGATCCAGCGGGAGCGCGCCCGGGAGGGCGAGGCCATGCTCGACCTGCTCGTCGGTGGTTCGACCCAGCGGCAGGAACTCGCGGCGGTGTACGACGTGTCGCGGCGGATTGACGACAATCTCGTGGTCGAGGACAACCTGACCGAGAACCTCTGGTATTTCTACAAGCTGGAAGAGCAGACCCGGGCGCGGCTGCCCGAGTTGCACCAGCTCAGCTCGCCGGCGGGCGACAAGGCGACCCTGTATAAGCGAATTCCCTACACGCTTCGCGCCACCGGCAGCTTCGAGCAGGTGGCCGCGTTCCTCCTCGCGCTCGAGACTGGCCCCCGCTTGGTCAACATCACGGCCTTTAGTTGCGCCCGCACCGGCACGGGTGGGTCCGGCCTCGCGCTCGATCTGTCCATCGAACTCCTCGGCAAGAAATGAACCGCGCGTCCTTCCTGATTCTTCTCGCGGTCCTCCGGCTCGGCGCTTCGCCGATGGCGGCGGCCGAGCCCGTGCCGAAGGCGCTCCCTGGGACGCCCGCGGCGCCTCCGCCCCTGTCGCCCCGCTTCAAGCAGGTGCGGGAGCGCATCGGCGCTTTGTATCAGAATCGAAACGAGACCCCGCCGCCCCCCGATCCCCGGTACAATCCCTTTCGTCCGCCCGGGGTGGCCATCCAGTCCGCCCCGGTGCTGCCCGCCAGCGTCGAGCCCGCCTTGGGCGAACCGGTGCCCGTGGCCTCTGCGACCGATCTGGCGCGGCTGCAGGAAGCGGTCGCCACGCTCAAGGTCAGCGGCACCTTCGAGAAGGACGGCCGGCTCTATCTCGTGATCAACGCGAAGCCCTACAAGGACAACGACGTGAACCAGACGCAGGTGCAGGGCGAGCCGGTTTACATGCGTGTCCGGCAGGTATCGCGCCGCAGCGTCACCGTCGTACTCAACGAGGCCGAGATGACGCTCAAGTTCTGAGCGGGGATCGCACAGGGCCCGCCCTCCACTCGCGGGCGCTCGTGGCTACAGAGGCAATCGCAGACCTGCTCACGCGAAGCCAAGGCTCCGCCTTCGCGGCTTCGCGTGACATCTGGATTGCCTGCTCCGGTAGCAACAAGCACCCGCGAGTTGACCGGCAGGGTCGCTGGCGACGAGCCTGTTTTGCGCGGCGCCGATCGCCGCCCTGCCGATCAGTAGGGGTAAAAAATTCCCTGCAGCCGGCGCGGTTCCCGAGTCCGCGTCAGTTCCAGCATCAGGCCGGGATTCCGTTTGCACGCGCTGTCCGGGACCGCGACCTTGGTCGTCCCCGATGGAAAAGAAACCGAGCCACGATCGCGATCCTCGTCCGCCGGCTCCGAAGTCTTCCGGTGCACCGGCCACGGCGGAAACCGGCTGGCTGCCCGACCTGGTTTACACGGGGGAGAAATTTGAAGCGGGTCTGGCGTTTTTTGCCGACGCCCTCGGCCGGATCACGCGTTTTTCCCGGGAGCCGGCCGATCTCGCAATGGCACGGCGACTGGTCGGGCAGGCCGCGCTGCCGGGATTGGTGAATACCCACGCGCACTGCTTCCACCGGCTCGTTCGTGGCCGGGCCGAACTGCGGGGGCGCGCCGACCGCGACGCGCGCACACCCTGGCGGAACGCCTTGGAGCGGGTGGCGTCGCGCGTGACGGCGGAGGATGTGTTCGACGTCGCGCGGATGACCTTCATGGAGATGCTCCTATCGGGCATCACGTGCGTCGGGGAGTTTCACTATCTGCACCACCCGCCCGACGGCCAGCCGGCGCCGGGGCCGAACCATCTCGCGCAGGAGGTGATTCGCGCGGCGCACGACGTCGGCATCCGGATTGCGCTGCTCCGCGTCGCGTGGAGCCGGGCGGGCTTCGGCGCACCCGCGGAAGCCGCGCCCCCGCGTTTCGACACCGGCCCCACCGAACGCTGCCTACGCGACACCGATGCGCTGCACCAATGGGTCGGGCAGAATTTTCCCACCGACGAGGCCTGGGTGGGCATGGGCGTGGCCGGGCTGGCCCAGGTACCGCTCGAGTCCTTGAAGACGATCGCCGCGCACGCGCGAAGCCAGCGTTTCCGGCTGCATGTGCAATTGGCCGCGACGGCGGAGGAGAATGCCGCGTGCCGCGCGGAATACGGACGCACGCCGGTGGCGCTGCTCGCGGAGCACGGCATCGTCGACAAGCGCTTCACGGCGGTCGATGCGATCCATTTGTCTGAGGAGGAAATCAAAATCCTCGGCACCGCCCGCGCGACGGCCTGCGTGTGTCCGGTGACCGCGGCGAATCTCGGCCTGGGCCTGGTACCGGTGGAGGCGCTGGCGGCGGCCGGAGCCGGCGTGGCATTGGGGACCGACAGTCACGGGCAGATCGATCTCCTGCAGGAGGCCCGGGTGCTGGAGTACGCGCTACGGCTCGCCGGGTCGCGGCGTCCCGGGCTGGCGGCTGATCCCGCGACGGCGTTGTTCCATACGGCTACGGTCACCGGGGCCCGCAGCCTGGGTTCGACGGGCGGTGCGCTCGAGGTGGGCCGGCCGGCGGATTTCTTCACCGTCAATCTGTTCGATCCCGCGCTCGCGGGGTCCGATGCCGGATCGCTGCTTGCGCACGTCGTCCTGGCGCTCGAGCGCCGGGCGGTGCGCGAGGTGTGGATCGGCGCCCGGCAGCGGCTCGTCAACGGCCGGCACGCCCTCCATGGCCCGATCGTCGGACGCTTCGTCGAGGTGCAGCAGCGCGTCTGGGCCGGCGGCGAGTCGGGGCCGGTCGTGCGTTGACCGCGGCGGACGATCCCTTCTTTTCGCTCCATGTCCCTCACCCTCGTGGTTCTGGCGGCTGGCATGGGGTCGCGTTACGGCGGCCTGAAGCAAATCGATCCGGTTGGCCCGGCCGGCGAGACCGTGCTGGATTACGCGGTGTTTGACGCGCGGCGCGCCGGATTCTCGCGCGTGGTCTTCGTGATCCGCCGGGATTTCGAGGCGCTCTTCCGCGATTCGATCGGCGCGCGCTACGCGGATCGGGTCGAGGTGGATTATGTCTTTCAAGCGGTGGACGCCCTGCCGGCCGGCTTCGGATCGCCGGCGGCGCGCGAGAAACCGTGGGGCACGGGCCATGCGCTCTGGTGTGCGCGGGCGGCGGTGCCGGGAAATTTTGCGGTGATCAATGCGGACGACTTCTACGGCGCGGATTCCTTCCGGCAGCTCGCGTGCTTTCTCACGCCGGCGCGGCCGTCTGAGGTGGCGCTGGTGGGCTTCACGCTGGCCAACACGCTGTCGGAGCACGGCGCGGTGTCGCGCGGGGTCTGTGCGGTCGACCGCGGCGGCGCGCTCCAGGAGATCGTCGAGCACACCGGCATTCTGCCCACCGACGTCGGTCCCGGCCGGAAGTTCAGCGGGGCGGAGGTCGTCTCGATGAACTGCTGGGGATTCACGCCGGCGATCTTCGAGGGCCTGGATCGGCAGTTTCGCAGCTTCCTCGCTCCGCTGGGACTGGGCGCGGCGCCGGCGGGTGCCGGACCGGATCCGCTCAAGGCGGAGTTCTATCTGCCGGCAGCGGTGTCGGCGCTGGTGGCGGAGGGACAGGCGGCGGTGCGGGTCCTGCCGACGGCCAGTTCGTGGTTTGGGGTGACCTACCGTGACGACAAGCCGCGGGTCGAGGCGGCGCTTCGCACGCTGATCGCGGCCGGAGAATACCCCGCGGCCCTGCGGGCCTGAGGGAGACCGGAACTTCGCGCTCGTCCGCACAGCGGGCGGCGGACAGTTTTTCCGCCGATGAAATTCCACCGTCCCGATGCCGACGTCTTTGTGCCCGAGCCGGCCGGGTTGACTCCGGAACAAGCGCTGGCCCGGACGACGCACCTGTGCGTCGTCGCGCACCAGGATGACATCGAGATCATGGCCTATGCCGGCGTGGCGGAATGCGTCGGGCGCGACGATCGGCATTTCACCGGCGTGGTCGTGACCGATGGCGGCGGCTCGGCCCGCACCGGCCGGTACGCGGGGTTCACGGATGCGGAGATGCGCGCGGTGCGCCGCGAGGAGCAGCGCCAGGCGGCGACGCTGGGCCGCTACTCACTTCAACTGCAGCTCGCGTATCCGAGCGCTGACGTCAAGCGGCCGGGTCAGCCCGGGGTCCTGGAGGACTTGGGGCGGATCTTTTCCGGCTGCACGCCGGAGGTGGTTTACCTGCACCAGCCGGCCGACAAGCACGACACTCACGTGGGGCTTTTCCTCCGCTGTCTCGAAGCGCTCCGCGCGCTGCCGCGGGAACGCCGGCCGCGACGCGTGCTCGGTTGCGAGGCGTGGCGGGATCTCGACTGGCTGGATGATGCGCAGAAGGTCGGCCTCGATGTCGGGGCCCGCCCGGAGCTGGCGCTCGAGCTCGTGAAGGTCTTCGACTCGCAGATCAGCGGCGGCAAACGCTACGACACCGCGACGATGGGCCGGCGGCTCGCGAATGCCACGTTCCACACTTCGCATGCGGTGGACAAGACCACGGCCCTGACGTGGGCGATGGATCTCACGCCGCTGGTGCACGATGATTCGCTCTCGCCGCTGGACTTCACCCTGAGCCATGTCGACCGCTTGCGCTCCGATATCTCGGCGCGACTCCGGCAATGGGGCGCGTGACAGGCGCGGAGTCGGGTTAGCGGATTGAGAAATGCCGTAACCATCGGGCGTGGACGAGGCACGCCCCTACACCCATTTCGTAGGGGCGTGCCTCGTGCACGCCCGTGGAGTTGTCGGCCACACTTCCACTCCAGCCGATCCGCGCCGAATCGGCGTTGCCTCGCCGCGGCGCGTCTGGAATAGGCTGGAACATGGCGGAAAAAAATTTGCTTTTCGATCTCAGCGGCCGGGTGGCCCTCGTCACCGGCTCGAGCCAGGGGCTCGGCCTCGCCATCGCGCGCGGCCTGGCGGAGGCGGGCGCGGCGGTGGTCCTAAATGGCCGCGATACCGCCAAGCTGGCGGCGGCGGCCGCGGTGTTGCGCGCCGAAGGGGCGCGCGTGGAAACCGCGGCGTTCGATGTCAACGACAGCGCCGCGGTGGCGCGCGAAGTCGCCCGGATTGAGGAGACCTTCGGGCCGATCCACATCCTGGTGAACAACGCGGGCATCCAGCGCCGCGCGCCGCTGGTGGAGATGACTGAGGCGCAGTGGCGCGAGGTCATCGACACGAATCTCACCAGCGCCTTCATCGTCGCCCGGGCCGTCGGGCCGCGGATGATCGCGCGCGGCGCCGGCAAGATCATCAACATCACGTCGCTCATCTCCGAGGTGGCGCGGGTGACGATCGCCAACTACGCGGCGGCGAAGGGCGGCCTGAAGATGCTGACGCGCTCGATGGCGGTGGAGTGGGCGAAGCACGGGATCCAAACGAACGGGATCGCGCCGGGTTATTTTATCACGCCGCTGAACCAGCCGCTGATCGAGAATGCCGAGTTCAATGCCTGGGTCTGCAAGCGCACGCCGGCAGGCCGCTGGGGCCAGCCCGAGGAGCTCGCGGGCGCCGCCGTGTTCCTCGCGTCGCGCGCTTCGGATTTCGTCAACGGCCAGATCATCGCGGTGGACGGTGGAACGCTCGCGGCGCTTTAAACTCCTGGCTTCCGGCTTGCTGATTTTGGGTTCACGCGAAGCCGCGAAGGGCGCGAAGATCAATCCCCGGAATTATCCGCCCGACCGGGTCACCGCCCTCCGAATAACTTGTCGGCAAGTCGACTTTGCCTTTCGCTGCCCGGGAAACGAACTTTGGATCATGGCGGACTCATGCAAGATGCCTTCACCGGAAAACCCACCCGCATCCGCGGCCGCCTCCTCCCGCGGGCCGAAGAGCGCGCCGGTCTTCAACACGATCACGAGCGACGACTGGCGGCGCTCGCTCGTGTCGGCGCGGCGGCAGAAAAATGCGGTGTCCGAGCAGATTCAGACCGCGATCTCGTCGTCCTCGCCGAAGACGAAGTAAGCCTGCTGGAGTCCGCCGGTGCGGAGTGGGCGGTCCTGGGTGACGCCATCCGGGCCTGGCGAGCGGTCGTGCCGCTGCGAAATCTGGAGGACTTTGGCTTTGCCAGCGGCGTGGAGAACCCGCTCGAGGAACCCAATGCCCGGTTGCGCCGGATTGGGGGCGGGGTGGAAGCCTGGGCGTTCGCGGCGGAGGGCGAAGGATCGGTCTACAAGTTCTACCTGCCGCGCGAGGACAAGCAGATCGGAAGCGCGTTCGGATTTCGGCGCGGCGACGAATCCCGGCTGCTGGCGGAAGCCCGGCTCGGGAGTTATACTGCGCTGCTGGAGAAGCTGTGGTTGATTGACGCGCTGGGCGGCATGCCGACGGAGGTGGTGGCCGCCACGCCCGAGGGTATCCTCGTCGCTAAGCAAACCTTGGGCGAGCCGCTCGCGCAGGGCGATGACATGTCGTCGCGGCTGCCCAAGGGCCTGATCGAGATCCCCTCGCGATTCGTGCGCGCCAACCGGGATCATCCGCGGCTGTTTTTCCTGGCCGGCCGGGCCTGGTTGATCGGCGATCTGCACGCGCGAAATTTTGTCCGCGGCATGGACGGGGAGCTTTACGTGATCGATCTGGTCGCGGCCCCCTGGCCGGAGAGCGACGCGGAACACGAAGCGCTGATCGAGGAATGGCTCGCCCGCGTCCGGGCGGATCCTCGCGCCTCCGCGCTCGGCGCGAGTCGCGATGACGAGTTGTGAGACCGCGGCGGCGTCCCTTTTACGACAATTTCCCCGGCAGGCCCAAGAGATGACGTGCGAACGCGTCCGGCTACGACCGACGGTGGGTCGGCGAATTTGCCGCTCTCGGCTTATGAAAATCATCCACTCGCTTCTTCTCCTGTCCGGCCCAGCCCTCGCCTCCGCCCAAGTCGCGCTTCCGGTCGAGACTGCGTTCCGGGGCGGATTGCTCGGCCATAATTATTCGGGCATCGAGCTCGGCTACGTTCGCCATCATCAGGGACCGCCGCGCGTGATGCGCCGGTACGGTTTCGTGGCCCGCCGGCGGATCCCCGATGACCGCGATCTCGACGGGATCTTTCGGCTCAACGCGGGTGGAGCACCACACTGGCAATCGACATCGATGAGGGCCGGAAGGGGGAGACGGGCTTCGGGGTGCAGCAGCGCTACCGAACGCTCCCTTCCGGCCAAAAAAAGAGCGCGCGGCTCAGGGCCGCGCGCTCGGGGAAGAGGGGAATGAACCAGCTCAGCTCTTTTGCGAGGCGAGGAAGTTTAGGATGTTCTCGGCCTGCTTGTCGGTGACGCCGGCGTCCTTGTAGACGATCTTGCCGCCCTTGATCAGGTAGGCTTCGCGCTTGGCGGCGCCATTGCCGACCTGGCCGAAGGCGTTGATGACCTTGCGGTCGGTGTCGGCCAGCAGGGGGAACGGGAAGTTGTTGGTGTCCTTGAATTCCTTCTGCTTCGCGACCGGGTCATTGCTGACCCCGACGACCGCCACGCCCTTCTTGGTGAGCTCGGAGCTGGCATCGCGCAGGGAGCAGCCCTGCTTCGTGCAGCCACCGGTCAGCGCGCGGGGATAGAACCAGACGAGCGTGTATTGGTTCTTTGAATAGACGTCGCCGAGGTTGAGCGTCGCACCGGCATCGGTGGCGGCGGAAACAATCGGGGCGGCGTCGCCAACATTGAGCGGATCGGCTTTGGCCATTCCGAACAGAAGGGTGAACAGGGACATGAGGGCAAGGGAGGGGCGTAGGTTCATGGCGGAGGAGGACGATGCCACACCTCCTCCTTTCCGCAAGCCCGGCTGAGCACTTAAGTCCCGGCGGGCCTCACGAACCGGTCGCCGCCACGTAACACAACCCCGTGGCTGCGGCCTCCCCGGATTTGACGGAACCGTCCCGGATGATCCCACTCTTACCGGGTTGCCAAATGCCGCTCGATTCGTCCGACATCAAATTTGCCAGCTCCCCCAGCCATCGCTTGCCTTGAGGCGCGCCGAAGCCCAACGTTGCTCCCCTTGTCTGCGCCCTTTCTCCCACTTTCTTCGTCCGGACCCACTCTTTCCATGCTCCTAGCCTCGTTCTTCCGGTCGTTGGTGCGCAATGCCCGGCTCTCAGTCGCCGCCGTCGCTGCCACCTTTACTGCCCTCTCTGCCCAGACCCCCTCCGCTTCGGACGGCTTCGATCCCAATTCCGATGGCAACGTCTATGCAGTAGCGATCCAAGTCGATGGCAAGG
Source organism: Opitutia bacterium (assembly GCA_947442255.1). Next base: position 28,180 of record CANEVO010000021.1, on the reverse strand, counting down.
TTGTGGTCGGCGGCCAGTTTGCAATTTTCCGCAATATTGGTGTCGGGGTGCATCGGAGCAACCTGGCTCGATTTGGCGCCGATGGATCGATCGAGCACGCCTTCGATCCCAAGGCCAACGGCCCGGTCCGCGCCGTCCTCGTCCAGCCTGATGGCAAGATCGTGATTGGCGGCGATTTTACGACGATTCAACCCAGCGGCTCGGAAACGCCGGTGACGCGCAACCGGATCGCCCGGCTCAACCCCGATGGGACCCTCGATGCAGCATTCAACCCCAATTTTGGCGGCCAGTTGCAACCCCAGGTTCACGCCTTGGTTCAGCAGGCCGACGGCCGAATCGTGGTCGGCGGCAGTTTCACCACGGTCCAGCCCATCGGCGCCGCCGCGTCCACGACGCGCAACTACCTCGCCCGGCTCAACACCGACGGCAGCCTCGACACTGCGTTCAACCCGAACCCGAACTCGATGGTGCTCGCGCTCGCCATCCACGTGGATGGGAAGATTCTCGTCGGCGGCGGTTTCGTCCGGTTTCAGGAGAACGGCAAGCCCGCGGCCACGGCGCGCAACCGAATTGCCCGGCTGAATAGAGACGGCACCGTCGACTCTGAGTTCGATCCCAATGCCGACAACTCGGTCGCGGCCATCGCGATCCAGCGGGACGGCAAGATTCTAATCGGCGGCGCCTTCACGACGCTCCTGCCGCTCGGCTATCCGCCGCGGCCGGTGGGCTTCGAGGGCTTCGGCAAGCTCACGGAACTGTTCAAGACCACTTTCCCGACTGAGGACACCACCAGCCCGGCCGGCCAGAATGCCTTCAACAACTGGGCGGCACTGGTCCTGCGGCAGTTTGGCGCGGCGCGGTGGGAAGACCTCCCGGTCGATTTTGCCGCCCGCTACAATCACGGCGACACCACCCCTGATCTCGCGACCGAGGTGACGCCCGCGATGCGCGAGCGCATCGCCCGGCTCAATGCCGACGGTTCCCTCGACGTCGATTTCGTCACCAACGCCAGCGGCCCCGTCGCCGCGATTGGCGTGCAACCCGACGGCAGCATCCTCATCGGCGGTACCTTCGCCACGCTCTGGGGCCGCGGCACCGCGCTCACCACGCGCAGCAATCTCGCCCGGTACAATCCCGATGGCACGATCGATCAGGCGTTCAATCCCAACTTCAATGCGAGCGTCAACGCGATCGCGTTCCAGCCGGATGGTCGCGTCGTGTTGGGCGGCTTGTTCACCCACGCCCAGCCGCTTGGTGCCCCGACGGCGATCAGCCGCAATCGGCTCGCCCGGCTGAATCCCGATGGCTCACTCGACTCGACCTTCGAGATCGATGCCGGCGGCCGGATCCTGACCGAAGCGATCCAGGCGGATGGAAAGATCATCGTCGGCGGTTCGTTCACCAACGTCGGCGGCGCGACCCACAATTATCTCGCGCGGTTGAATCCCGACGGCTCCGTCGATTCGACCTACAATCCCAACTTCAACGGCCGCGTCCTCGCGGCGGTCATGCAGCCCGACGGCAAGGTCATCGTGGCGGGTTCGTTCACGACCATTGGCGGGGAAACCCGCGAGCGCATCGCCCGGCTCAATCCCGACGGCACGATCGACTCCGAGTTTCACCCCGACCTCAACGATCAGGCCGGCGCTCTCGCCCTCCAGTCCGACGGCAAGATCCTCGTCGCCGGCTCCTTCACGGCCGTGCGGCCCGTGGGTGCAACCGATTCGGTCTCCCGGGGCTACATCCTCCGGCTGAACGCGAATGGCACCCTCGACGCCGGCTTCGACCCGTCGCCGAACTCGACGCTCGCCGTCATGGTACTGCAGCCGGATGGCAAGATTCTCGTCGGCGGCGACTTCCTGGCCTTCACGCCCGGGGCCTCGACCGCCACTTCGCAGCCGGAAAGTTTCCTGCGCTTCAGCGTCGCGCGGCTCAACGTGGACGGCACGGTCGATCGCAACTACGATCCCAGCGTGAGCGGCCAGGTTACGGCGATCGTCGTGCAATCGGACGGCAAGGCGGTCATGGGCGGCATCTTCACCAGTCTGCAACCCAAGGATATTACCGGGGTCATCCCCGCGACCCCGCGCCTGCGCATCGCGCGGTTCAATGCCGATGGCACCCTGGATTCGACCTACGATCCGAAGGCTGACTCGCCGATCATCTCGATGGGCATCCAGTCCGACGACAAGGTCATCATCGGTGGCTCGTTTACCACCTTGCAGCCGAACGGCGCCGCCAATTGGACACAGCGCCGGTATGCGGCCCGGCTGAACACCAATGGCACGGTGGATCCGACCTTCAACCTGGAGTTGAACGAGCGTTCCGGTAATCGCGTCGACTCGATCAAGATTCAGTCCGACGGGAAGATCCTCGTCGGCGGCAGTTTCGTCTCCCTCCAGCCGACGGGCAGCGCCACCCGCGTGCCCCGCAAGTATCTTGCGCGCATCAACCCCAACGGAACACTCGACACCGGCTTTGAGGTCAAGGCTGGCGGCGCCACGGGCGCGCAGATCAATGCGCTCTCCGTGCAGGCCGATGCGCGGATCATCGCGGCGGGCTCCTTCGCCGACCTCGGTGGCGCGGGCAGTTCCAACGTCGCGCGCTTCAATCCCGAAGGCCCGGTGGATCCGACCTTCAGCAGCGCGCTCACCACGGACGGGGCGGTCAATGCCGTCGCCATCCGTCCGAACGGAGCACTCGTCCGGACGCCCGTCCGCGGTTTTGCCTGGCTCGACCAGCCCGGCACCCAGCGGGCCGCGTTCAACGGCGGCCCGAATTCTCCCCTCGCGGGTGAAGTTTATGCCTTTGCCCGGCAGAGCGACGGCAGCGTCATTGTCGGCGGTTCCTTCACCAACGCCGTCACTCCGCTGGCCGGAAATCTCGCGCGCTTCACGGCGACCGGGGCCCTCGATTCCTCGTTCTCCCCGAGTCCCAATGCGAGCGTGTCCGGCATCGTGGTGCAGCCCGACGGCAAGATCCTCATCGTGGGCGCTTTCACCGCGGTGAACGGCGTCACCCGCAACCGGATCGCCCGGCTCAATCAGAACGGTTCGCTCGACGCCGACTACGATCCCAACGCCAACGGCCGGGTATCCGTGATCGCGCTGCAGGCCGACGGCAAGGCGATCGTCGGGGGCAGCTTCACCGGCTTCGTGCCCAAGGGCCAGGTGGCCGCCGTGCCGCAGGCCTATATCGGCCGGCTGAATGCGGACGGCACGCTCGATCGCGCCTTTGCCACGATCCCGAACGCGCCGGTCAGCACCCTCGTCATCCAGGGCGATGGCAAGGTGATCGCCGGCGGCCAGTTCACCATCGTGCAGTCGGACAGCCAGACCTTGATCCAGACGCGCAACAACATCGTGCGGCTGAACCCGGACGGCAAACTCGACGCCAGCTTCGATCCGAATGTCAACGGCCCGGTCAATGCGGTCGCCCTGCAGACGAATGGCCAGGTGGTCTTCGGCGGCGCGTTCTCGATCGTCCAGCCCAACGGCAGCGCCATCGGCATCACGCGCAACAACCTTGCCCGGGTGAACGTCGACGGCACGCTTGACCCAGGTTTCAACCCCAGCGCGAACAGCGCCGTGACGAATATCGCGGTCCAGCCCGACGGCAGTGTCGTGGTCGCGGGTCCCTTCACCACGCTGCAGTCCCCCAGCGAGACGGTGCCAATCACCCGGAGTGGCCTGGGGCGCGTGAACAGCAGTGGCGCCGTCGATCTCGGGTTCAATCCCGACGTCAATGGCGACGTCTTCGCCGTGGGCTCACTGTCCGACGGCAGCGTGCTCGTGGGCGGCAATTTCACCGGCCTGCAACCCACCGGCTCCATCATGCTCGGCGGCTCCTTCGCCTCTGTGGGCGGAGTGCCGGCGCGAAACCTGGCCATCCTCAACGACAATGGCTCGGTCAGTGCGTCCTTTCAGCCGCGGCCCGATGGCGCGGTGAACGCGCTGCTCGCCCTGCCCAGCAGCCAGACGATCATCGGCGGCAATTTCGCGACGATTGGCGGAGTCGCCCGCAATCGCCTCGCCCGGATCACGGCCGATGGCTTGGTCGACGCGGCCTTCAATCCCAATGCCAACGCGCCGGTTTACGCCTTGGCGCTGCAGGCGGATGGACGGATTCTCGTCGGCGGTTCCTTCACGAGCATCGGCGGCCAGAGCCGCAACGGCCTCGCGCGCCTCAATGCTGACGGCAGTTTCGACTCGTCGCTCGCCGCGCCCGGTCTCCTTAGCGGGCTCGCCGTGCGCGGCCTGGCAGTTCAGTCCGATGGCCGAATCCTCGTGCTCAGTGAGGGCAGCGGCGTCCGCCACACCCTCACCCGGCTCAACGCCGATGGCAGCGCCGACTCGACGTTCACCCCCGTCTCGAGCGGCACCGCCTCCTTCCACTCGATCACCTTGCAGACGGACGGCCGCGCGATTTTGGCCGGTGACTTCACCAGCCTTGGTGGTCTGGCCGTGGCCCGCGTGGCCCGCCTGAATGCCAACGGCACCGTCGATGCGACCTTCAACCCGGCCCCGGACGGGGCCGTCACGGCACTCGCGCTCCAAGCCGACGGACGCCTGGTCATCGGCGGACGGTTCACCTTCGTCGGCGGACTGAATCGCGTCGGGCTCGCCCGGCTGGCTCCGACCGCCCCGGCCCAGCAGACCCTCGGCGTGGCTCCGAATCGCACCGCGATTTTCTGGAATCGCTCCGGCACCGGCGGCGAACTCGCGGCGACGATCTTCGAATTCTCCCTCGACCGGCAGACGTGGGTCCAACTCGCCCTCGGCACCCGGGTCGCCGGCACCGCGAACTGGCAGGTCGGTGGACTTTCGCTTCCCGCCACCGGCTTGTTCTACATCCGCGCCCGCGGTATCGCGCCCACCGTCGGCGGTACGTCCTCTGGTTTCTACGAACTGGTTCGCCAGTTCAGCTTCTCGAGCCCGGCTCCCACGAACGATCTGACGACCTTGGAGATGAAGGGTGGGGCCAGCACCTCGCCGGCGTCCGCGGCCTCCGTCGTCGTGGTGGATCCCTTCACGGGCATCGCCTCGCGCCGCACCATCATCGTCGTCGCCGGTGAAGGCACGGTGGAGATCGTCGCCGCCAGCGCTTCGGATGGCGCCGTGGCCAACGCCGCACGTCTCGTCAATCTCTCGACCCGCGGCCGCGTCGGCGCCGGCAGCCCGCTCGTGCTGGGCTTTGCGATCGTCGGTACGGAGTCGCGTCCCGTCCTCCTCCGCGGCGTCGGTCCCGGCCTGGACGAATTTAGAGTCGAGAACGCCCTGCGGGCGACCCGGCTCGAACTCTCCCGTGCCGGCAGCGGCAGTTTTATTACGCAGAACGAGGGTTGGGCCAGCGCCTCCGCGCTGGCAGAGGCCGCGGTCCGCACGGGTGCATTTCCGTTGGCGAGCGGCAGCGCTGACAGCGCGCTGCTCGTCACGCTCGCGCCCGGCAACTACACGATTCAAATCACGGATCCGCGCGGCACCGGCGGCGTGGCGCTCGCCGAAATCTATGATGCGGGCACCGGCACCGCTTCGCGCCTGGTCAATGTGTCCAGCCTGGGCCGGGCCGGCGCGGGCAACGATGCGTTGATCAGCGGATTCGTCATCGGCGGCGGTACCGCCGCGAAGGTGCTGTTGCGCGCGGTCGGGCCGGGCCTGGCTGCCTACACGACGGATGCCGTGGTGCCCGATCCTTCGCTCACCCTTTATGATGCCGTCGGCTCCGCTCTCGGGAGCAACGACAACTGGGTGTCGAGCGTGACGACGGTCTCCGCCGCCGCGCAGAACTCCGGTGCCTTCAGCCTCACGGCGGGCAGCAAGGACGCGGCCGTGGTCGCGACGCTGCCGGCCGGTGCCTACACGATTCAGGTGAACTCCGGCAGCGGTATCGCGGGGTCCGCACTCCTGGAAATCTACGAAGTCCGCTAGTCCGCGAAGCGCGGATTACCAGTCGTCTGATCGAAACGGGACGGCCGGCAGCCCGGCGCCGTTATAAAGGTTCGCCTCGGGAGAATTCTCCCAGGCGTAGCGGACGGCGACGGGTTCCTTCACCCCGGGGGTCGAGACGAGCAGGGTATCGCGCTCGATCCGTCCCTTGGCCCGCTGAAACACGCGATCCGCTCCGGCTACTTCCAGCGCTTGTGGCGGCTTCTCCGCCGCGATGAGCCCGGTGCTCACGTGGGTGAACCGCACCCGCAGGTTGGCGCCTTCGCGCGTGACACTGGCAAACGTCGGGCCGGAGTCGTCACCGACGAGTCCATACAGGCGGTTCCTCGCGACCAGGGCGAGCCGGCGGGCGACTTCCTGTTTGTTGGCCGGGTGGATGTCGTCGCGCTCGCCGACATCGATCGCGATCGCCTGCGCCGTGTTCGGCAGATCGAGGGTCCGGGTCTGCGCCTCGCGCAGGAACGCATAGCTTCGTCCGCTGGGATCATCGGCCGGGGCAAAGTCGGCGAGATTCACCCAATAAAAGGGAAGCTCCGGCTGGCCGAAGTGCGCGCGCCAGGTGGTGATGAGGGCGGCAAAGAGGGGACGATACTCCGCGGCGCGAGGCGCGTTCGATTCGCCCTGGTACCACAGGATGCCGCGCAGGCCGTAGGGCAGCAGCGGATGAATCATGCCATTGAACAGACCCGCGGGCGTCCAGGGGTCGCCCGGGCCGCGCGGGGCCCGCGGGCGCGGACTTTTTTTCATGAACGCCGCGAGCGCCGGGGCGCCCTGCGCTTTCGCGGCGGCTTCCGCCTTGGTCCATTCGGCGAGCGAGGATTCGTGGGCCGTCCTGGCCGCGGGATAATCCGCCACCATCTGTCGCCACCGCGCGCCGGCGATGGCAAAGGCCGGATCGCTCGTGAGGGCCGCGGTGCTCATCCAGGACTCGATCGGTGTACCGCCCCACGAGCTGTGGACGATCCCAATCGGCACGCCGGTCTTCTGATGAAGCTCGCGGGCGAAAAAGTAACCCACCGCGGTGAAACTGCCGGCGTGCTCGGGCGTGGCAGGTTTCCAACCCGTCGCGCGCACGCGCACGGCCGCGGATTCCGCGACGGTGCGATCGATCTTCACGTGCCGCACGAGCGGAAAATTCGCCGCCGCCGCTTCCTGCGCGCCATGGAGGGCACGGCTCACGGCGAATTCCATATTCGACTGGCCGGAGCACAGCCACACATCGCCCACCACCACGTCCCGCACCGTGATCGTGTTGCGGCCGGCGATGACGAGTTCCGTCCCGTCGCGGGACAGCGCCAGCGCATCGAGATAAACGATCCAGCGGCCGTCCGCACCGGCGGTGGACTCCCGCCTCTGCTCGCCAAAGGTGACAGTCACTTTCTCACGCGGATCGGCCTGACCCCAGATGGCGACCGGCTTGTCGCGCTGCAGCACGGCGCCATCGGTGAACAGCGGCGCGGGGGTGACATCCGCTCGCAAGGCCGGAACGAGGGTGCACAGGAGCGCGAGGAATCGGACGGAGGTTTTCATGGCGTTCCCTGGGGGTTGCGGCGCGCGAGTTCGACCGCGCGGGTCGTGGTAGAGTACTTGGCCAGCATGTTCGGCACCTCCCAGGCGGGGAGCTGGCGGGTCCGGAGGTAGCCGAGGAAACGTTCGATGACGGCGGCGAAGTGCGCTTCGTGGCCGACGTGGTACTGGGGTGGGATCACGATTTTCCACGACGTCTCCATCGGCAGGACGTCGACGCCCGGATACTTGCGCTGGATTTCCAGCAGCGCCGGCAGGAGCACGCGGCGGAACGTCAACGGATCCGTGTCCTCGGCCGCCTCGAGGTAGAGCGTCGGCTGGTGGTTCTCCGCCGCACCCTGCCGGATCACCAGATTGCACTTGGTGCCGCGCAGCAGGGAATAATGGGTGTCACCCGTACCCGGCACCGCCTCGTAGTCCCAACGGGCGATCACCTTGGCGTGAATGCCCTTGATCCGATAGCTGACCTCGTTGGTGGCGAAAACCGCCAGGGCGCCGTCCTTCACGGTCGGCCGGAGGTAATCGGGAAACGTGCCCAGCCCGGTCACCGTTTTGAACTGGGCGGGCGTCAGCGTCGTGGGCCAGCGCCGCGCCGAGATTATCTCGATGTCCTTCGTGTGATCGATGGCCTGATCGGGAAAGCACTCCCACTGCACGAGGTCCACGAGATGGGTGCCGACATCGGAAATGCCTTCGCCCGATTGGGTCACGTCGAAGAACCAGGCCGGCCGTTTCAGCGCCGCCCCTGAGACGGTCTTGAAGTAATAGTGGACGCTCTCCATCACCACGGCCGGATTTTCCGGCGTGCCGGTCGCGAGCTGGCCGAAGACATTCCGCTGCAGGGCGAATTCCCGCTGGAGGAGGTTGGTGATCTCCGACCGCTCGGTCATGATGTCGTAAAGGATGGCGCCTTTCGCCTGCGCCGCGGCGAACGCGTGTTCCAGCGCCGGAAAACCGTCGGGCTCGATTACCATCGGCTTGTCCGCGAGGACATCCAGGCCGGCCTCGACGATCGGAAGGATGCGCGCGGGCTTGTCGCGGTTGTTGCCCGACATCACGACGACGTTGCCCGCCTTCTCATGCAGCAGGCGCGCAAAAAAATCCGGGCCCGTGTAGGTGGTCGCCTTCCACTGCGTCGGATCGGTCGCGCGCGAGTTGTAGGCGTTCACCCGCTTGAGATGCTCCTGCACGTCAGCGCCCTTCGGGGCGTAGACACGCACGTTGGGATCGATCTGCGGGTACATGCCCTTTTGGAGCAGCGCGGCGTGAAAGTGCCCGGGGTCCAGCATGACGAGCCGGAACGGGGCAGGGTCGCCGGGGGATTGGGCGCGGGCTGGGATCATGGGGAGGGCAAGGAGGCCGAGCAGGGAAAGGAGGGAGAACGATTTCATGCAATCAGCCGCTCGGTCGCGCCGGGCCGACGGGGAGGGGAGACGGACGGTAGTGCGCCCGGATGCGTTTCCCAGCGGAAAACCCGATACGTCGCGTGGCACGGGTCTCCCGACCCGTGAAGACCATTCGCAAACGTAGCCATAGCACCCGGCACTCTTTAACCGCGGATGTCACGGATGGCGCGGATTCCAAACCAAGGCGGCGGATGAATGCGCTCACTTAGTTCCCGCTTTGGCGGCACCGTCGTGGGCGCATTCGGACTCGGAGAGTTGGCAAGCGACGGACCCACAGCCAAAGAAACGGGCGTTTATCGGCTTGGCTGGATCCGCCGCAGGCCGATCGAAGCGACCAAGCGCCCAGCGCTGCCGCTCGCTTCGATCATCCGGCTGAAATGTTTTTTATCTGCGAAATCCGCGCAATCCGCGGTTGGTCTGAGTTGGACCCCTTCGAGATCGTCCCGAACGTGAATTCATGGGTTGGGAGACCCATGCCACATCAAACGGGCTTGCCGGGTGAGCGCCGCGTGCGACTTCATTCGGCATGAACCTGCGCGCGCTGCTAATCGTCGGGGCCATGCTGAGTGGGGCGAACGGAATTTCCGCCGCGGACGGTCCGCCCGGGAACCTCGATGAGAGCAAGGTGCGTCCGTACACGTTGCCGGATCCGCTCACGACGATCGCCGGCCGCCGCATCGCGGATGCTGCGGCCTGGCAGACGCAACGGCGAGGCGAGCTGCTCGATCTGTTCGCGGCCAATGTCTACGGCCGCACGCCCTTGGGCCGGCCCGCGGAAATGCGCTTCGAAGTGACCTCGGTCGATCGCGCCGCGCTCGGTGGCAAGGCGGTGCGGAAGCAGGTGACGATCTGGTTCGGGGACAAAGCCTCCGGCCGGAAGATTGACGTGCTGATCTACCAGCCGCCGGGCGCGCCGGGTGCGTCGGGTGCGTCGGGGAAGTGGCCGCTGTTCCTCGGTTACAACTACTATGGCAACGCGTGCGTGACCGTGGATCCGGGCGTCCCGATCTCGACCGCCTGGATGCGCGCCAATCCTGACGCGAAGGTGGTCGATCATCGTGCGACCGAAGGCACGCGGGGAGCGCATGCCTCGCGCTGGGATCTCGAGACGGTGCTGGCCCGCGGCTACGCGACCGCCACGGCGTATTATGGTGATGTCTGCCCTGATCGGTCCGGCGCCGAACCCGAGGCGCTGGGCGGATTGCTCGGCGGCCGGGTGAATGCGGATCGGGCGCCGGGGGAGTGGGCGGCGATCGGCATGTGGGCGTGGGGACTCAGCCGCATCATGGATTATCTCGAAACGGATCCGGAGCTCGACGCGCGCCGCGTCGCGCTGCACGGCCACTCGCGGCTGGGCAAGGCCGCGCTCTGGGCGGGCGCGCAGGATCAACGCTTCGCTGTTGTGATCTCCAACAACTCGGGTTGCGGCGGCACCGCCCTCGAGCGGCGGAACTTCGGCGAGACCGTGGCCGACATCGCGCGGAATTTTCCGCACTGGTTTGCGCGCCAGTATGCCACCTTCGGCGGCCGCGAGGATCAACTGCCGATCGACACCCACGAGTTGCTGGCCCTGATCGCTCCTCGGCCGCTCTACGTGGCGAGCGCCAGCGAGGACCTCCATGCGGATCCGAACGGTGAATTCCTCGCCCTCAAGGCGGCGGAACCGGTGTATGCGCTCTTTGGCCTGAAGGGGTTGGACGTGGATCGTCAGCCGGCCCCCGACCGCCCGGTGAGCTCAGGGGTGCTCGCGTATCACCTGCGGACCGGCGTCCACGACATCACGGCCTACGATTGGGCGCAGTACCTCAATTTCGCGGATCGGCAGTGGAAGAAGTGAGCGCGGGCGGGCCGGACTCATGCAGTTGGGCTCCTCCTCCACCGTGAATGCCTGAAACTGACTGGGGTAGGGCTGACGCTGGCCGGCCGGCCCGAATACTTGAAGGAAATCGGGCCCGGCGGCGAACGCCGGCCCGACATCAACTGCAAGAACCCAGCTAGGCCGCCGACGCGTCGCCGTGTTTCTGCCGGCGGGGACGATAGACCACGATCAACTCGGGCACGGCGGTGCGCCCGCCGGGCCGGCAACTGATCCGCCGACCAACGAGCAGTTCGTGGCGTTCGTCGGCGCCAGCATACAGGGCGCGGGTCGTGGAATTGTCGTGGTTCGAGATCACCGCGCAGGCACCACGCAGGGCGGCGTCGCGGCACGCCTTCGCGAGGTCCGCCTGCTCGATCGGCCCAAACGCGGTTTTGCTGTAGGCCGTGAAATTCGCGGTGGCGCTGGCCGGCACGTACGGCGGATCGCAGTACACGAAATCGCCCGGACCCGCCGCCGCGATAATGGGCCGGAAGTCCGCGGCCTGGAGTTCGCAGCGGGCGAGCCGATCATGAAAGACGGCCATGGGTGCGGCCGGAAATCCCGGGGCCTTGTACCGTCCGAATGGCACATTGAAGCCACCGCGGGAATTGTAGCGGCAGAGGCCGTTGTAGCCGTGCCGGTTCAAGTAAACAAAAAGCGCGGCCTTCCGCCGGCGATCGGTCGTCGTGTTGAACTCGGCGCGGCGCTCATAGTACACGTCGGCGGAATTCGCGTCCGGAGTGAACAGGCGCTCGCATTGGGCCATGAAGCGTTTTCCGCCGCGCTGCAGTTCGCGATACACGCCCATAAGGTCGGCGTTGCCGTCCGCGAGGATCGCGGCGGGGAAATCGAGGTTGATCGCGACCGCGCCGCTGCCGACGAAGGGCTCGATCAGGCGCTTCGCATCGGTCGGGACAAGACCACGAATGACGGACACCAGCTTCGTCTTGCCTCCCGCCCATTTGAGAAACGTTCGCTGCAACTGCACCGCGCGAAATAGCCCGAGCCGGAAAGATCGGTCAATGGGCTTCGAACGGCGAAGGGTATCTGGGTTGAGCCGGAAGCCAGGAACCGAGTCCCGCTTCATCGCTTTCTGGTTTCAGACTCAACCGGTCTGAAGCCGGGGCCTCGGTTCACCGGTTGCTCGACACGTCCGACGGCACCTCCAACGGTTTGGGCATGGCACAAACCGCTCCGTGCACCTATCTCGAAACCTTCGATCAGCACACCGGCGGCTGGTGGGGCTGGGGCGGCAATCATCTCGGTCTCCAGCCCTTGGTGCGGGAGAACGGCGTCGTGACTTCGCGGAGTCCGTGGTGGATCGATTACAACCACGCCCCGCCCGGCGCCGGCTACATCCACATGCTGTTCAGCCTGAATCTGCGCGGTCCGTTCTCGGATCATCACAAGGAGATCGCGGGTCCGAACCCCTTTGCCGAGCAGAAGTACCCGCTCGATTTCACCCACGCCCGCGTCTCGGTCCGCGTCCGCGGCGAACTCGAGCTGAAGGGCGCGCAGCTCGTATTGCTCGTCCAAGGACGCGTCGGCGAGACCGTCTCCGGCTGGCTGCTCACCGGCCAGCCGATCGCCGTCGGCCCGGAATGGTCTGAGCAGACAATTGTAGCCACCCCCGACGAAAGCCAGTGGACCTGCCTCAAGGCGCGGCACGATCGCCAGGACTTTTACGGCTTTCATCCGCTCCGTACGATCCTCTCGAATGTGAACGTGAACATCATGCTCGTGCTCTTTCCCCTCGAGATTCACCCGATGGGTGAAATCCGGGGCGACCCGCATCTCCTGCGCGCCGGCCGCGACTATCCCGTGTGGACCTCGCGTTTGCCGGAAGGCTACGTGCAGCTCGATACGGTCCGAATCGATTTTGCGGCCGGAGGAGCGGCGCCATGAAGACCGCGCCCGGAGTTTCAATCGGCCTGGCCCTGGCCGGCCTGATCGCGGCGCCACTCAGCGCGGCGACCGACATCGGTTCGCGCCGCGCGCTGTTCGTCAACGACGCCTTGATCGAGAAAATTTCCGGCTAAGCTCGGCTGCAGCTTCATCAACCCGTGCCGCGCGAGATCGTGTTGTCGCACGATGCGCCGTGGGAGGGCGCGGGCAGCGGTTATCACCGTGTTTTCCAGGACGGCGATCGCTACCGGTTCTACTACAAGTCGTGGATGGTGCAGTTTAAGGACGGGAAATACACCGAGACGAATCCCCTCTACACCGCCTACGCCGAGAGCAACGACGGCATTCACTGGCGCAAATCCGAACTCGGCCTGCATGACTTCAAGGAATCGAAGGCGAACAACATCGTGATGGTCGGCGCCACGATGGGCGGGATGGAAGTCGATGGCAGACGTCCCGCGGTGTTCCGGGACGACAATCCGGCCGCGGCGCCCGATGCTCGCTCCAAGGCGCTCCTCCGCGCGCAGCCCACCAATCATCGCTCGCCCGTGCCGACCGGAGGCGGGATGGCGTTCAAGTCGCCCGACGGCCTGCACTGGATGCCGCTGAGCGATCGGCCGGTGAGCTGGCGGTCGGCACCGATCTCTCGCACCTCGCGGGCAAGGTCGTGCAACTCCGGTTCGTGCTCCGAGACGCCGACCTGCACGCGTATCAGTTTCAGCCGTAGCGGGGCCAGTTCACGCGAAGCCGCGAAGGTGCGAAGCCTGCGCCTTATCTTCGCGGCTTCGCGTGACATCTGGATTGATTGCCCACGACAGCGTGGCGGCTGCGCCTTAACTCACCCGGCTCAAACCCGCCGCCTTAAACCCAAATCCAGATCGCCAAACCGATCAACGGCGCCAGCGACGCCGTGCTGTAGGCCGCGAGCTGGCCGGCCGGTTTCCCGCGCGTCGGCAGCAAACTGAAACCTGCACCGGCAACTATGCTGGTCACGAAGGCGCCGGGTATGATCCATTGGAAACTGAGGCCCGCCTCGCCGGTGAACGAGTCCCAGTAGCTGATCAGCACGGCGGCCGCGAAACTGTAGAGGGCGCCCATGACCGCGCCAAACGGCGTGGCAAACGGCACCCGCAGGGCTAGGAAGAACAAGCCGAAGATCGGACAGAGCAGGAGGCCGTTCGTCTTGCTGGAGACCTCGACCAGGTTGCCGGGCACCGCGCCGACTCCGATGCTCATGACGACGGTGATGAGCCCGATCACGATGGCGAGGAAGCGGGCCGTCCGCACCTTCGATCGCTCGGTGCGGGCCGGGTTCGGCCACTGCGTTTCGATGATGTCCGTCGAGAAACTGGAGATGATCCCGTTGAGGCCTGAGCTGACGCTGGACATCGCCGCCGCCAGCAAGCCGGAAATGACCAGGCCGGAAACGCCCATGGGCAGGTAGTGGCCGATGAAGTGCGCGAACACCGCATCGCCGTTGTGCGCGAGCGACATGTTCTCCGGCAGCACCCCCGGCCCGCGTTGATAGAAGGCCAGCAGTGCGATGCCCACGAGCGTGAGGATGCTGGTCACGATGGCGTCCGCGGTGTTGCTGAGCAGGAAGGCCCGGCGGGCGGTGGCGGCATCGCGCGTGGTCAGGTAACGCTGGATCGCGAGCTGATCGGACGAGGCGATGCAGACCCAGAAAACGACCGTGCTGATGAAGGTGCCGACCATCGTGACGCGGACGTGGGGATCGAGGGTGAAGAACGGCTGGGGCGCCCAGTGCGGCATCCAACGATCGGGCAGGACCGCGTCGACACCCCCCATCGCGAAGCCGATGGAGACGAGCGCGAGTACGGCGGCGAGGAGCAGGACGAACGACTGCAGGACATCCGTCACCATCACGGCCTCGATACCGCCGGAGAGCGTGTAGATAATCGTCACGAGCCCGGTGGTGGCCGTGATCACCGTGATCCAGCGCGGGTCCCAGCCCATGACGTTCACCAGGACCGTCGAGGTGGTGTGGAGGAGCAGCGCCATCCAGATGAGTCGCGTCAGGATGAACGTGAGCGATCCCATGATGCGGACGCGGCGGCCAAGCCGGGCCTCGAGGAGTTCGTAGGCGCTGCTGACGTGCAGTCGCATGATCGCGGGGATCACGAGCCAGCCGACGATCAGGTAGCAGAACGGCAGGGCGGCGAGGTAGAGGACCGCGACGACCGGGCCGTTTTGCACCATCTCGCCCGGCATCGCCATGAAGGTGATGGTGCTGAGCAGGGTCGCGAAGAGAGAGATTCCAGCGGTGAACGCCTTCGTGTTTCGGCCGGCGAGGAAATACTCCTCCGTCGTCTTCTGGCGCCGCGAATAGTAGAACCCGATCCCCAGCACCGCGGCGGCGTAGATTGCGACGACGATCCAATCCAGCGCCCCGAAACCCGGCGCGATCGCGGCCGGGCGATCGCCGGCTTCGGCCGCCTGACCGGCGGGCCCGAGGGCGAGCGTGGCCAGGCCAAGCCCGAGGGTGCGCAGGGTGGTTCTTGGATTCATCGGGAACGACGCCGGGCCTGGCGCCGTCGGCAGGATTCGCCGCGCGGGGCCGCGCCTCAACGACGGCGCGCGTGTCATTTATTGCGCCAGGATCGGGCCGGGCTTGAGCCGGCTCCATCTGTTTCCGCCGCCGGCGCGGAGGGCGTGCACGAGGCACGCCCCTACAAAATGCGGGTTGTGGCCGCGCACGAGGCGCGTCCCTACGAAAGGGGAACGGTACCAATTCCGTGTAGGGGCGTGGCTCGTCCACGCCCGGATGGCCGGAGTCCCGCTCAGGACGACGCTTTTTCCTCGGGGCGGTGGAGGAACGCCTGCAGCTCCGCCGCCATCCGGCCGCCAAAACCTGGGACCTCCGCGATCTCCTCAACGCTAGCCGCGCGCAGCCGATCGATGCTTCCGAAGTGGCCCAGCAGCGCGCCGCGGCGGACCGGCCCGAGCCCGGCAAAGTCGTCGAGCACGCTCTCGCGAATTTTCCGTGACTGCAGGTTGGCGTTGTAGGTGTTGGCGAAGCGGTGCGCCTCGTCCCGCAGGCGTTGCAGGATGTGCAGCCCGGGATGATTCAGCGGCAGGTTGAGCGGCGGACGCACGTCGGAAAAAATGATCGTCTCATGCTGCTTCGCTAGGCCGATGAGCGCGGGCGGATTGAGATCGAGCGCGACGAACGCCTTCAGCGCCGCGCCGATCTGCCCGCGGCCGCCGTCGATTACGATCAAGTCGGGGAAGAGCTTTTGCTCCTCTGCCAGGCGGCGATAGCGGCGGGACACCACCTCCTCCATCGCGCGGAAATCGTCGTTGCCGATGAAGCTCTTGATTTGGAAGCGGCGATAGTTGTCCTTGTCCGGGCTGCCATCCGCGAAGCGGACCATCGACGCGACCACGAAGGTGCCTGAGATGTGCGAGATGTCGAAGCACTCCATCGTGTGGGGGACGAAATCGAGGCCGAGGGCCTGCTGGAGCGATTGCAGCGCCTCCGCGTTGCCCTCGGGCCGGGTGGGGTCGTGACGCTCGAAGCGGCGGGTTTTTCGCAGGGTTTGCTCCAGTGCAAAAACGACGTCGCGCAGCTCGGCGGCCTTCTCGAACTCCCGCTTGTTCGCCGCGTCCGCCATCTCGGCCCGCAGCGTCTCGAGCCATTCCCGGGACTTGCCCTCGAGGAATCCGCAGGCGTCGTCCACCCGCCGGCGGTAGGCCTCGGCGGTCACGACGTTTCCGGTGCCGTAGAGTTCCTCGCGCACGTCGTCGTAGAGCCGCCAGCTGCCGTCGGGCAGCTGCTGCGGGGTGCCGTCGGCCAGCAGGATCCCGAATTGCCGCCGCATCTGCGCGAGGGTCTTGCGGAGCAGTCCGCTGTGCGCGAACGGCCCGAAGTAGCGGGAGCGATCCTCCTTCTTGAGGCGCGTGAGCCGGAAACGCGGCAGCTCCTCGCCGAGATCGATGCGCACGAGGAGGAAGCGCTTGTCGTCCGTGAAGTCGGTGTTGTAGCGCGGGCGCCACTGCTTGATCAGCTTTCCTTCGAGCAGCAGCGCCTCGGGCTCGGACTTCACCTCGATGGTGTCGAAGTCGGTGATGAGTTCGATCAGGGCGCGGATCTTGGGCTGATCGATGGTGCGGGCGCGGCCGCGCTGGAAGTAGGACGAGACGCGCTTCTTTAGGCTGCGCGCCTTTCCGACGTAGATGATCCGCCCCAGACGGTCCTTCATCAGGTACACGCCGGGCTTGTCCGGGAGGTGCCGGACTTTTTCCTTGAGCGGGCTGTCGGGCGGGTGGTCGCTCATGGCAGTGGGATCGAGGTTGGCGATACCGCGTCCGGGATAGAACCACTAATGCACGCTAACGGCGCGAGATCCCTTTTGATTCGCTGGGGATTCACACTAGGAATTCTTCCGCATGCCTTCCCAACCGATCCCGGGCTCGTCGGGCGAGATCCTCGCGTCGCTGCCGTCGCCGTATCTGCCGCACGCCGCGACGGGTTTGCTGCACCTGCCCCGTTTGCTCGCGAAGTGCTGGTACGTGAAGACCCACGGCGCATTGCCCGCGAGCTACGCGAAGAACTTCCGGCGCGGCTGCGATCGTTTCCTTTGTCAGCACCTCGGC
Organism: Opitutia bacterium; assembly: GCA_947442255.1. The sequence goes on along the minus strand of CANEVO010000021.1, from coordinate 10,922 downwards.
CTCGATCCGAAGCAGGTCGAGCAGATCGTGCTCGATTCTGCCACGGAGGCCGAGGTGGACGAGCGTCTCCGCCAGATTTTCCCCGCCGACGTGCGCGCCCCGCAGTGGAACCGGCGTTATGTGCAGATGGGGATGACGGTGGCCGGACGCGAGTTCCTCAAGGAAGCGCTCACCGCCATGGGCTGCGCTGATCGAGCCGACGAAATCAAGAGCGTGCCCGACCTGATCGACTTCGACGAACGACGCTTGCCGTAACGACCTTCCTTGCCGGTTTCCACAGGGCCGCTTGGTTTTTCCCGGAGCCCCGCCGGGAAAAACGAGGCGCCGGCTGCCGGCGCTTAGGATTTGGCGGAGCCAAATCCTAAGCTACACGGCATCACGTTGCTTTTTCGGAAAGCACATTTCAACGTGTGGCGATGGTCAAAGGCCAGAAAGTCGTCTGCATCAACGATACGTTCTCCCCGACGATCCGGGCGCTCTACAAGCAGCTCCCGACGAAGGACAACATCTACACGATTCGCGAGGTGTTCCTCGGGCGTGAGAAGATCGTGCGCGGCGGCGAGACCGCGACCGTCGGGCTCTTGCTGCACGAGCTCACGAATCCCCCGGATCCCTTTCACCAGGGCCAGCAGGAACTGGGATTTTCCTCCGAGCGCTTTGCCCCGCTCAACGAACTCCCCGACGAAAAGGTCGAGGCCGAGGAAGTGGTCGGCGCTGGCGCCTGGGCTCCGGCCTGAGCGGGTTGGGGTGGCATGGGTCTCCCGACCCATGACGGAGGGGACGAACGGAATTTCACGGGTCAGGAGACCCGCGCCACTCGAGCCGTGCTACTTCACGGTCACCTAGACGTCCCGGACGTCAACCGGTTGCACCTCGGAGGCCCCGGCGACGGGCACGAGCGTAAACAGCACCCGGGTCGCGCCCGTGCGGCGGACGAGGAAGGAAACGCTCGGCAGTCCGGCGGCGCCGGCGTGGATCTCGGACCGCTGCACGAGCGTGGCCGGGTTGTGCTGAGCGATCTGCCAGACGTTGCCCGCGGGTTCGGCCGGGGGTAGGATGATGGTGAGCTCGTAACCGAGTTTCACTTTCGCGCGCGTCGGACGAATCAGCGGCTCGACGTTGATCGTGATCTTGCCCAGCGCCTGCACCGGTGGGGTCACTGGTGCCGTGCAACTGGCGCAGGACATCGACAGCGCTGTCAGCAGGGAAGCAACGAAGGCCCTCTTCATGGGGCGGAAAGTTAGGGCAGTCGCCCGCGAATAGCAGCGACAAACTCGGTGCGCGTTGCCGCGGAGGCGCCGCATTGACTCCCTCGGCCCGGCCCGAAACGCTGGTTCGTTCCCAATCCCCCATGACCTCACCCTCCCGATCCCTCCTCTTCCTTCTCGCCTTCGGCCTCGCGGCCTTGGTGCCCTCCACGCCTGCCGCGGCCGCACCGGTTTATGAGTTGCGCACGTACACGACGCTGCCGGGCCGGCTCGATGCACTGCTCGCCCGCTTTCGCGATCACACCTGCAAGCTGTTCGAGAAGCACGGCATGGTGAACGTGGGCTACTGGGTGCCGCTCGATGCCAAGGACGGCGCCGGCGACAAGCTGATCTATCTGCTCGAGTATCCGAGCCGGGAGGCCGCGACCGCCTCGTGGAAGGCCTTCGGGGCCGATCTGGACTGGCAGAAGGCGCGCACCGCCAGCGAGGTTTCCGGCAAGATCGTGGCGAAGGTCGAGTCGGTTTTCCTCGCGGCGACGGATTTCTCTCCGGCGCTGAAATCGGGCGGCTCTGGCCGCTTGTTCGAGATGCGCACCTACACCACGCCCCCGGGCAAACTCGCGAATCTCGATGCCCGTTTCCGCAATCACACGACGAAGCTTTTCGAGGGGCACGGCATGACGAATGTCATCTACCTGCATGCGACGGATGCGGACAAGGGCGCGGGCAACACGCTGCTTTATTTCATGGCCTACCCAAGCCGCGACGCTGCGACCAAGGCCTGGGCGGACTTCCGCGCGAATCCCATCTGGCTGAAAGCCAAGTCGGCGTCGGAAACGGAAGGGGCGCTGACGACGAAGGTGGAGTCGGTTTACCTGGCCCCGGTCGACTTCTCGAAGTTGAAATAAGTTTTCGTCGCCGGACGCCCGCGGGCGTTGGGCGGCACTTTTGAACAGAAAGCCGGGAAGAGCGGGGGAGTCGGCCCCGTTTCCCGGCTTTCTCGATCTTCAACTCGTCCTGTCGGGGGCGCGCGACCACGAGCAGAGAAGACTTGGTGATTCATGGGCTCCGAGTTTCAGTCTCAATCTGGTTGATCGACACTGGGGTTGAGCCTGAAGCCAGGACGAGAAACCGACCAAGGAGTTTAGCGCCCCTGGCCATGTTGGCTTCGGAACCCCGCGCCCAGTCTATTTCCAGACGAGGACTTTCAGGCCCTTGACGCGTTTGAATTCTCCGCCGTTGGCGGTCACGAGGGTCGCGCCGAGACTCCGGGCCTGAGCGGCAATCAGGAGATCGAGCGGGCCGATGGGGGTGCCCGCCGTTTCGAGGGCAGCGCGGATCTCGGCATAGTGGAGCGCGGCATCGAGGGTGAAGTCCGCCACCGAGAAGAAACTCAAAAATGCCGCGAGCCGCTGCGCCTGCCGGGGATGCGTGGCCAAGTTCTTCTTCACTCCCGTCCAAAGCTCCGCGGCCACGATCACCGGGATGCCCGTGAGCGCAGGGTCCGGCAATTTTCCCAGGCCGGCCTGATTGCGCAGCACAGGAATGCAGGCGCTGGAATCGAGGAGAAACGAGGGCTTCACGGCGCGCGGGGATTGGGATCAAAACTCCGGGATCGCGCTCTCATGCTTTTTAGGGCGGGGCGGTGGCGCCGGAAATTCGGCGGCCTCGGGAAACTTCTCCGTGAGATGGCGGGCGATTTCGGCAAAGGAACGGAATTTCGGCGCCGGCACCGGCTTGAGCAGGACATCGTCCCCCTGTTTTTCGATGCGCACCTCAGTGCCCTGGAAACGAAAAGCCCGCGGCAAGCGGACCGCCTGACTGCCCCCGTGCTGAAAGATTTTGGCCGTCGTCATAGCTACGTTTAGTAGCTACGTTATCGCCTGGGTCAAGCGGTCCGCGTCTAACCTGAGTGCCGTGAACAGACCTCCGGGATCGGGCGCGAACCGTGCCCCCGCCACCCGCCTGAACAGGAAGTCCGGGAAGATCGGGGAGCCAGGCCCCTCTTCCCGCCCTCCCCAATCTTCCTGTTCAAGTCCTCGGGCGCGGTCACGCCGACCAGTGGGCGTCGGCTCACTGGTTCAGGGTTTCCTGGCTTCAGGCTCAATCCCAAGGATCGAGCCCAAGGCGGATCTACTCCGGCAGGAGTTCCGGCACGATGGGCCGGCCGATGTCGCGGCGGATCGATTCCAGATTCTGCCGGATGAGCGCGCCCATCGATTCGCAGCGCAAGTAGTCGTCGCGCTGGTAATGGGCGGCGAGACCTTCGCGGAGACTGTGAATCTTTTCGGGCGGCGCGAGGGGATCGGCCGCCATGTCGTGCAGGAGCAGGCCGAGCCGCTCGGAGGCGAGCGCGGCGCGCTGCAGGATCAGCGTCTGCTCCTCGCGTTGATACTGGCTGGCGGTCTCGGTGCGGAGATGCTTCGCGCAGAAGCGGACGAGCGGGTTGTTCTCCTTGAAGAACTGCGGCAGGTAGAACTTCACCCGGCCGTCGTAGGACTGCTGGTCGAAATCCATCGCGCGAATCCGGAGCTGCGACTCCTCGAAGTCGGGCGTGATCACGAAGACAAAGTTGTACGCCCGCATGTCCCCCAGCAGCCGGATGAAGCAGCGTTCGTTGAACTTCACCAGCTCCTTGGCCACGCGGATCGGCTTCGGGTCCGGCCGGCCGAGCCATTTCTTGATGAACATGTCGCCGGGAATCCCCGCGACGTGCTCCTCGATCAGCGTGTTACCATGCGTGATGAAGTTGAGCCGGTTCGGGGAGAGCAGATGCTCGAGCTCGAGACCGTAGACGCGTGAAGCGTCGGCCTGCTTGATATAGAAATAGTCCTGATTGTCGTTGTACGCATTGACGATCCGGATCCGGAACGGCGTCGAGTTCCCGAAGGTGCAGAAGTCGACGCGATCGACGTACAAGTGGCTCATCACCGACATGTCGCCCGCGACCTTCAGCCACGCATAAACCTCCTTCAGGGCCTCGTTCAGCTTCGGCATCTCGCGCGCATCATAGATCACGGTGTCCCAGAGCGTGGGCTTGCCGTTCTCGTCGGTCAGCGGAATGACCTCATGAAAATCCCGCAGCCGCTCATACGTCACGGGAAGCTCGCGCTCCCGCTTGTAGCGACGCAGGTAGCCGCGCAAGTCCAAGCTGACGGGGAAGCTCGGCTTCCGATGCGTCGGGAGGAGGTTGCTGAGAGGACTGGCCACGCCGGCAGCCTGCGCCTGCCGGCTAGTCGACGCAATCTCCCCGGGGTTTTTCGGCGAAAACTATTCGGTTTTGGCGCCGCCAAAACCCGTGATAACTCTTGCCCTCGGCGCTGATTGAAACTGCCCTGCCCACGATGTCCCACAGCAAGACTCCCTTGAAGGACTTTCGTTTGCGCGGCCTCGTGGCGGCGACGTTCACGCCCTTTCATGCCGATGGTTCGCTCGATCTCGCGAGCCTCCCGCGCGTCATCGACGCTGTCATCGCCCAGGGCGCCGGCGGCCTCTACGTCTGCGGCAGCACCGGCGAAGGCCCGCTGCTGACCACGACGGAGCGGCAGCAGGTGGCCGAGGCCAGTGTGAAGGCGGCGGCCGGCCGGGTGCCGGTCGTGGTCCAAGTGGGCCACAATAGCCCCGAGGAGGCGCGGGGCCTCGCGGTCCATGCCCAGAGCATTGGCGCCGATGCGATTTCCGCGACGCCCCCGGGCTACTTCAAGCCGGACTCACTCGAGATCTTCATCCAGTGCATCGAGCGAATCACGACCGGCGCGCCCGCGCTGCCGTTCTATTACTATCACATCCCGGTGCTCTCCGGGGTGCGCTTCGACATGGTGGAGTTTCTGCGGCAAGGCGGACCGCGAATCCCGACGCTGCGCGGCATCAAGTTTTCCGACTCGCTCCTCTACGAGCTGCTGGCGTGCGTCGAATTTGATGCCGGCCGCTACGACATTCTCTTTGGCGTCGATGAAATGCTGCTGGGGGGCCTGTCGTTTGGTGCGCAAGGCGCCGTGGGCTCGACCTACAACTTCGCCGGCCCGCTCTACAAAAAGATCATCGCGACCTTCGAGGCCGGTAATCAGGCCGAGGCCCGCCGGCTACAGGCATTATCCGCCGAGATGGTGCGGATCATCATCGGCAACGGCGGCCGCGCCGGGCTCAAGGCTACGATGGCGCTGATCGGCGCGGACTGTGGCCCGAGCCGCCTGCCCACGACGAACTGCACGCCGGCGCAGAAGGCGAAGATGAAGGAAGAGCTGACGAAGATCGGCTTCTTCGACTGGGCGAAGTAATTTTCGATTTGGGATTTCCGGTCGAGAGACGGCCTCGGGTGATTTGGAGGGCCGGTGTCCCCACCGGCCTAGGCCATCCATGCCGGCCGACGGATTTGGCGGGCGAGGACACCTGCCCTCCATCGGAGCTCCTGAAGCAGCACGGGCCCAAGATCCCCTCTGGAGAGGGGTGGCGCGCAGCGCCGGGGTGTGTGGGCTGGAGCTGTTTGCCTCCCCGTCGGTGCCCACTCCGCAAAATCCTGCCTTGCCCTCGTCCCTCCCGCACCGCGTCCCGCCTCGACGCACCGACTGGGAGACTGAACTTTTGTCGGTCCGATGGGACGGCTGTGGTCTCCGACCGGCGAATACGGATCACGGGTTGGTAGTTCCGCCTTCAGCCGGAAGGATGGCCAAACGGACTCCGCCGGAAGGCGGGACGGCCAACGCGATCCAGCGGTGCCGGCCGCTGGCGTCCGAGTGGCACGGGTCTCCTGACCCGTGAAAACCGGTCCCGATCCGATTGCATGGGTCCGGAGACCCAGGCTGCGCCGGCCAGACCGGGCCACGGCTAACCGGCCGCAGGCGTGGCCAGCAATCGCTCGGTCAACGCCAGCAGCCGGGCGCGGAGCGGTTCGCCCCGGCGGGTGAATTCGCGCTGGGCCGCCTCGTACTCCGAGCGGCCGGCCGCGGTCTCGATCTCGATCGGCGTGAATCCGAGCGCTGCCAGGTCATAGGGGCTGGCGCGCATGTCGACCTCGCGGACGTCGCGCGCCAGTTCGAAGCAGTCCGCGATCAGCTCGGCCGGGGTGTACGGCGCGAGTTTGAAGGCCCACTTGTAGAGATCCATCGTGGCGTGCAGGCAGCCACGCTGTTCGAGCTGCGGAACCGTGGCGCGGGTCGGCTGCACGCGGTTCAGCGGCTGCGCTGGTGCGGTGAAGAATCGAAACGCATCGAAGTGGGTGCAGCAGATCGCGCTGCCCTCGACGATCCGCGCGAGTTCGGCGCCTTCGTACCGCAGCGGCCAAGCGTTGTGCCGACGTTCCTCCGGCGTCTGCCGGTGCACCATCGCCCACTCGTGCAGGCCGTAGCAGCCAAAAAAGGCCGGCCGGGTCTGCATCGCCGCCAGCAGATCGCGGAGCCAGAGCACGAACGCGCGGCGCTGGGGCGGGAGCGCAGCGGGATCGATCCCGATGCCGCCGGCGAACTCCCGGTAACCCGGGCCGCGGAGGAATTCGCGCGCCGACTCTCCGCCGAGGATCATATTCGGCCCGGGATGCCAGCGCCGCAGCCAGGCCGGGCGAAACGCGTAGTACGTGAAGAGGAAGTCGTACACCGGGTGCTTTTCGCCTCGCGCGGTTCGCGCCTGGTGCGGATCGGTCCACACGCGCACGCGCGCCTCGTGCGCCGACCGGCGGGCGTGCCAGTCGGCCTCGGCGAGGACTTCCACGAATGATGACAGCGAAACCATCGGGACCAACTTAGTGGTTGGGCTGCCGACCAATCAACCACCACTGATCTGCGCGATCATTCGCGTCCTTCGTGGTGATGGGCACCCGCTAGCCCGGGTATTTCACAGTCCCCGCATGCGATTGCAGCCCGTGGCGCCAGTCGAAGACTGGCGCCACTCCCAGCGGCTGCGACGGCGTGGGGGATCTTATCATGGGTACCTTGAAATATCCGGCTTAAAAGGTTCGCTCGATCCAGCTCCCCGGCAGCAAGGGCCGCCAGGCGGCGCCGAATTCGCGGAGCTTCACTCGCACAAGATCGATCTCCTCCGGCGTCACGTCCGGCGTGGGCGCCCCGCGGCGGCGGCACGCCAGGACAAGCATCTCGGCAAACGTCACGGGATCGTTCGCGCCGCCCCATTGCTCGGCCTCGAGGCACTCGACGAGCGCCTCCGTCTGGCGTCTCTGGGGGTCCTTGCTCCACTCGACCTGCCGGCCGTGCAGCTTGGCGGTCGCTGTTTCGAGCGAGACGCCACGGGACAAGGCGCCGAAGAGCGCGTCGCGCCAGCCGAGCACCGATTCCACCACAAAATGCACCGCCTCGTGCGGCAGGATGCCCTGCCGCGGCATGTGGCTCGTCGTCGTGCTGCCGTCGGGCCGCACGCAAGTCAGGGCATCCGTCTGCGCGGCAACCGAACCCTTGGTGAATCGGACGAGCATGAGAGGAGACTAGGCCGATTCCGCTCGGGCGATGCACGTCGGAAATACCCTACATCCGCGCCAGCAGCCGGCGCACGCCCTCGATCGGGGTGCCTTCCACGGGGGTGAGCGACAGGGGCGATCGGGCAAGCAGCGCCTGACGAACGACCGCGTGAGTGAGGATTGGCCCGCTCAACCCCGCGGGCAGCGTGTCGAGGGCGACCCCGGGGAAGAGCTTGGTGGCGACGCGGGTTGCTAGCGCGAGCAGTTCCCCCGCGGATTCCACGACGATCTCATGCGCCTTCGGATCGCCCTCGCTGGCGAGCCGAAGAATCGAGGGCGCAAGCGCGGCGATGATGCGATTGGGGTCGGGATGTTGATAAAAATAGCGGGTGATCGCATTGACGTCGGCGGCGTCGCCGAGCTTCGCGTGATCGCGCACCGTCGGCCCGAGCCGCGAGGCCGGCAGCCAGCCTTGGAGTTCGAGTAGCGCGCGGCCCATGGCCCGCCGGCCGATGTCATAGCCGCTGCCGGGATCGTTGAAACGCCAGCCGAGTCCACCGGCGTAGTGGATCGATCCATCGGGAGCGCGGGCCGCGACGAACGAGCCCGTGCCCGCATGCAACACCAGGCCCGGCGCCCCCCGCGTGGCCAACTCGAGCACCGGCAGGGAATCGTCCACGGCCGTGACCGTCCCGAAACCCACCAGCCCGGTCGCGAACTCCTGCCAGTAGGAGCGGCTGCCGGACATGCAGAGGAGGACCGCGGTGATGTTCGGAGTGGAGAGTTCCGGGTGGTGCGTGGAGAGCGCGTTGAGGGCGTCGGTGACGATCAGGCGGGCCTGGACCGCCCCGACCACGTTCGGGTTGCAGCCGGGCGCGAGATGCTGCGCGACGATCGCGCCGTCCGCATTGACGAGGATGCACTCGGTCTTGGTCCCGCCGCCATCGACCCCAAGCTTGAAGGTCATCTGAAATTTTGGCTCACGCGAAGGCGCGAAGAGCGCGAAGGAATTGGGCTTGGGCTGGACACGGCCTGCCTTTGGCTTCGCGGAGTTCGCAGCTTCGCGTGAGGCCTCATGCCAGTTGGCGGCTGAGCCGGCCGGCGTATTTCTGGCCGAGGCTGCGGTTGTACTCGATCGCCCCCGGCAGGTTCTGGCTGCGCAGGACGGGGAGCGGGTGTCCGCTCGCCTTCAGCCACTCCATGGTTTCGAGCATGAGCCAGTTCAGGACCGAGCAGCCGATCAACGTGGAGGTGGGTCCCGCCTTCGCCAAGGCTACGGCGGACAGGTCGGTGGGCCGGCCCGCTCCCGCTTCGGGAGACCCGCCGACCTCGACGATCGCGTCACCGGGCACGCCACCGTTATCCAGCACGAAGTCTCCGACCTCAAAGAGCCGCTGCCCGCTGGGATGCTGCGACGGCGTGATCCGCGACATCGTGAGGCAGGAGAGCGTCACCACGACGAGCCCCTTCTGTTTCGCGTACAGGGCGACATCGACCGGCGAGCCGTTCTTGCCGGAGTTGGAAATGACGATGATGACCTCGCCGGGACGCAACTGGTGCTGGCGGTCGTAACGCTCGACGAGCCTCGCGCCGTAGCCGGGAAGATTCTCGATGAAACCGTTGGTGGGATCGATGATCCCGCTGACGCAGACGAACCCGCCGGCGCGGCCGATGATCTCGCGTGAGATGAGTTCGCTGTGGCCGCTGCCGAACGTGTGGATGACGCCGCCGCCTGCCACCGAGGCCCCGACGATGGGGGCGAGCCGCGCAATCGTGGCGGCGTTGGTGGTCCACGCCGCGGCGAGTAGATCGTGGGCGCGGTCGCGATACGTGGCGGCGAGCGAAGACATGGGCGGATGCTAGGACGGATGCCCGGCGAGCAAAGCAGGAAAGACGGCGACCTTGGGGCCGAGCTCCGCACCCGTGGTCGGAGCGTCCGATCCGGGCTCCCCGCGATTTCAGCTTTCGTTCAAAGAATTTCCGATGGTCAGGATCGGATGACCGCACCACGCTGCCAAAAACGTGGAGATAAAACGAAAGCCCCGCCTCATGATCGTCGAGGACGATCGGGACCGGGGAATTCTCGTGGAAGTGGCGGCGAATCGGGCCGAGGCATTTTCCGTCATCGTCACGGAGGCCGCCGCCCTTGAGCGGATTGGGAACCTCTCGAACGGACCGAGATCATGCAATCGCTAGTGGCGATGTGGCCGGGTCCCCGGGCGATCTGATGGCAGGATTGACCGGAGGCACCTGACCTTCGTGAAGGGCGGGCGCCGTGGCATGGGTCTTCCGACCCATGAATGCGGATCGAAATCCATCCCGCAGGTCGGGAGACCCGTGCTACTCTGGCCAGCGCCGGCCTCAGGCTCTGCGCCTCACGCCTCCCAGCGCCCGTAGATCCCGCAGGGGAGGACCTTGCCGTCGCTGCGGATCGGCAGCCCGACTTCGCCAGCGGTGATCGTGCCGCCGCGGCCGGACATGAGTTCCGCCAGAAGATTCGCAACCACCGTGGGCGAGAGCCGCGCGGTGTAGGCGTTGATCAGGAAGAAGCGTGGGTTTTCGCTGAGGAGGGCGCGGCATTCTATCAGCAGTTCCCAGAGGTGATCCTCGAGCTTCCACATTTCGCCCGTGCTGCCGCGGCCGTAGGTGGGCGGATCCATGATGATGCCGTCGTATTTCCGGCCCCGCTTCAGTTCGCGGCGGGCGAACTTCAGGCAATCGTCGACGATGTAGCGGATTGGCGCCTCGACGAGGCCGCTCAGCGCGGCATTCTCCCGGCACCACTTCACCATACCCTCGGCGGCATCTACGTGGCACACGCTGGCGCCGGCTTTGGCGGCAGCGACGGTGGCGGCGCCCGTGTACCCGAAAAGATTCAACACCTGGCAGGTTTGGCCGGACGGACGGGCGGCGGCGATCTTCTCCGTCATCCATTCCCAGTTCACCGCCTGCTCCGGAAAGAGTCCGGTGTGCTTGAAGGACGTCGGGTGAATCTTGAACTTAAGGCCGAGCCGCTCGTAGCCGACCGTCCAGTGATCCGGCACCGGCCGGCGAAATTCCCACCTGCCCCCGCCCTGCTCGCTGCGATGATAGAAGCCGTCCCAATTATCCCAAGGGCGGGTCGCAGGGGACTTAGGACCTCCACCGGTGTTGTCCACCGCCGCGGCGGAGCCGTGACGGGGCCAGATGATCTGCGGATCCGGGCGGACCAGGTTCACACTGCCCCAGCGCTCCTGCTTCATGCCGCCTCCGCAATCGATTAACTCATAGTCCCGCCAGCGATCGGCGACGAGGAGGGCGGGACGTTGGAT
>CANEVO010000020.1 GCA_947442255.1 Opitutia bacterium | reverse complement strand
TGGTGCGCGGGGTTGAACTCGAAGGTCAAAAAATACACCCCGCCCGTCACTGCCCCGACGAAGAGCCAGCTGGTCAGATGCCGCCAGCGCCGGTCGGCCACCAGCATCAAGGCGCCCACGGGCCAGACCACCAAGCCGTGCGCCAGCGTAAACGTTGCCAACAAAGCCAGAGCGCCCGCCCCCAGCCAGGCCAACCGGCTGCCCCGGGCCAGCAGTACAATCGCCCCGCCCGCCAGCAGCGGAACTTGAAAATGGTCGATCGAGGAGCCGGACCAGAAAAAATTCTCGAAATGTTGCAGCTGGAACAACAATCCCACCAGCAGCAGGGCCATCCCCCACCGGCGCTCGGTCGTTCCGGCCGTGCGGACCAGCAACGCACACAGCCCGCAAACAAACAGATTTCCGATCACGCCCAGGATCTGAAAATTCACCGTGCCCGTCAGCCAGTAGCTTAGGGTGACGAGTAGCCGACTCGTTACCATCCGGTGTTCATTGGAGACTTCGAAAAGCCAGCGAGTGAGGTCGGACAGGGAAGATCCTTCGTGGAGCCGGATCAGCAACATCAACGTGCCGTCGATGTCGTCCATATAGGCGACGTTGCGGCCCGCCATCAGTCCGCGGGCAAGCATGTAAACGACTGGGGCAAGGGTGATCGCACAGAGTGGAAACAGAGTGTAACGCGGGAGAAATTTCCGCGACCTCGGTTCAGGCGGGGCAGTCATTGAGCGGTACATCCAAGAGCGCACGTTCAAGGGGCGAGGGGGCACGGCGAAGATCCCTGATTTCGCCGGAGTCGGTCAATGGCATAAAACCCCGTCCGCCGATGTGCCGTCCAACAGCCAAATGCGACATTCATTCGCGTTGGGTCTGATACTCCGAAGCTTGCTTCGGCTTGGCTGACTGAGGCTGTAGAAGCGGGGTCATCCCACGATTCGGCAAGGCATCGCGGCGTAAAGCCGTTCCTACAGAAGACAAAGTTGCGGGGCGCAGCTGGGTGATGGTCGTCTTGAGCAAATGCCTCGCAGCTTGCGGGATGTTCATTGCCCGGCCCGTGCAAATTCGCGTCGGGTGCGGCGTTGGCCGACGGGGAGCGCGGTCCGAGTCGTCGTCGCAAAATCGCGGCGGCGGCCTGGCCCCGGCGTGGGGCAAAGTTTACAGTGGAAACCGGGTGACTCTGACGATTGTTATGACGGGCCGACTTACCCCATGAAAACCCCTGCCTGCCTTGCCCTTGCTTGGTTCGCGCTCGTCGCGACCGGGTCTCTCGTCCACGCCGGTCAGAAGGATCGGGCCCTCGATGTTTACTGGATCGACTCGGAGGGCGGCGGCTCGACCTTGATCGTGACGCCGAATGACGAATCGGTGCTCATCGATACTGGCAATCCCGGTGGCCGCGATCCGGCCCGGATCGTCGCGGCGGTCAGGGCGGCGGGCCTGACCCGGCTCGACTACGTTCTGCTCACTCATTTTCACGTCGACCACTTCGGGGGCGGCGCGGAGGTGGCGCAGCAGATTCCGATCGGCACGATTTTCCAGCGGGCGATTCCGGAGCGCGATCCGGACGGGCGTCCGAATTCCTCGTTTCCGCTCCTGATCAAACCGTGGCGCGAGATCGCGGCGAAACGCGCGGTGCTGGCGCCGGGCGGAGTGATCCCCCTGCGCGCGGTGGCGGGCGCCGGAGCGCCGAAACTCGAACTCCGCTGTATCGGCGCCGACCAGAAATTCGTCGAGCCGACCGCGGCCCAACGGAAAACGAAAAATTCGCTCACTGGTTCGTCGCCGGCCAAGCCGGTGGACACCAGCGACAATGCGAACAGCGCCGTGTTCGTGCTGCAGTTTGGCGCGTTCCGGTTTTTCGATGGTGGCGATCTCACCTGGAACCTGGAGGAGCGGCTCGTTACCCCGTACAACCTCGTCGGGGTGGTTGATGTCTATCAGACGAATCACCACGGCCTGGCGGTGAGCAATAATCCGGTGTTGATCCAGAGCCTTGAGCCGACAGTCGTGATGATGAACAACGGGCCGAAAAAAGGCGGCGAAGCCGGAACGTTCGCCGCGATCCGGGCGGCCGCCAAATTCGTGCAGGCGCGTTACCAGGTGCACCGGAGTTTCAATGTGCCGGACGAGGAAAATGCCGCGGCCGAGTTTGTAGCTAATCACGATAACCTCACCGGTGCCGATGCCGCGAAGTGCCCGGCGAACGTGATCAAGATGTCCGTCGCGCCGGACGGGAAGAGTTACACGATCAGTATTCCGGCGAACGGGCATTCGCGCACGTATCGGACGAAGGGGTAGGAAGCCGACCCTCCCGGGCGAGCGAGGGTGAGGGAGAGGACTGAAGCCGTGGCGCCCCTGCGGCGGGTTTCGAAAGCAACGCGCCGAGGGCTTCGCGTCTCCATCAATGCCGGGTGTTGCGGCTGGGCGGTTTCTGTCCAGCCAGCCAGACGGCGCCGGCCATGAGCGCGAAACTCACGAGCAGCAGCCACGGGTTGCTGGCCCGCTCGCCAAAAAACAGCAGCGAGCAGGCGACGCCCAGTGGAACCTTGGCGTTGTTCATGACGGCGAGCGTCCCGGCGTTGACGCGCGTGGCCCCGACGTTCCAGAGGAAAAAGCCGAGCCCGGAGGCGATCACGCCGAGGTAGACGAGCGTTCCGAGTTGGACGGGATCGCGGGTCAGCGTCATGCCGCCGGAACGGAGCAGCATCGCACCGAGCGCGATGGCGAAAGCTCCGGCGTAGAGGAGGCCGAAGACCTCGCGATCGCGCAGGTCCGGCTGGCGTGCCCGCAAGCGGCGATAGAGCACCTGACCCACGGCGAAGGCTCCATTGGAGAGCTGCACCAATCCGAGGCCGGTCAGCGTGACCCGCACGTCGGGCGACTTGACCACCATCACGGCGGCGCCCAGCACGGCCAACAGGGCGGCGGCGAGGGCGGTCCGGTGCAGCCGCTGGTCCAGGGCGTCGGCAAAGAGCGTGACGAACACCGGGGTCGTGATCGTAAAGAGGACCACCTCGTAGGCCTGCAGGTAGCGGTAGCTCTCGTTGAACGCGAGGTACATGAGTCCGAACTGCACGGCGCCGATGGCGGCGAGGATGCATGCGGTCCGGACCGTGAGCCCGCGCGTGCGCAGGAAGGGAAGAAAAACGGCCAGTGCCAGCCCGAGGCGGACCGTGGAGATGAACGTGGCGTCCAGCCCGGCGAGCTTGCCCTTGGTCAGACCGAATGAAAACGCCCAGAGGAGGGAAACGACGATGAGGAAGGGCATGGTGTCGGGCGCGGGCTTACACCCGGAAAATCGCGCCGAGTCGCTTGCCGAGCAGCAGACTCAGCCCGACGATCGTCACCCCCAGAAACACCATCGCCCACACGCCGAGTGCGCTCGCGATGAACTTGCCGTCGCCGAGCAACTGAAAGAGTTCCATGATCGCCTTGGTGATCGGATAGTAGACCTGTTTTTGCGCGAGGATCAGCGAGTCGCTGACCTCCAGCATTGCGAAGGCAAAGGCGAGCAACCCGCCGGCGATCACGTTCGCCATGATGAGCGGCAGCGTGACCCGCACGACGGCTTTCAACGGTGGGCACCCCAGGTTTTGCGCGGCTTCCTCCAGCGTTTCGCTCGTCTGCTGAAAACCCGCCACCGCGGCGCGCACGACGTAGGGCAGCCGGCGCACCGAATACGCAATGATCAACAGGACCGTCGGGTCGCGGACCGGGTTGAGGAACGCGAAGAACTTTCCCTCCTGCGACATCGCGAGGTAGCCGAAGGCGAGCACGAGCCCCGGCACGGCGAGCGGCAGCATGGCGAGAAAGTCGAGGATCTGCCGGCCCGCAATCTTGCTGCGCACGATGACGTAGGCGATGGCGAGGCCGAGCACGATGTCGACCACCGTGGAAATACTCGCGAACCGCAGGCTGTTCGCGATCGCGGGCACGGTGAGGTCGTGCCCGAGCGCCAGGCGGAAGTTGTCGGCCGTCCAGTGCTCCGGCACCACCGTGCCGTACCAATCCTGCGAGCAGGCCACGAGGATGACGCCGAGGTGGGGCAGCACGGCGACGAAGATGACGCCGGCGAAGAGCGCCGTGCACCACCAGCCCTGCGCCCGGGGCAGGGCGCGGGGGCCGCCCGAGGTGGTGGCCTTGGCCATCATGGCATGACCGGCGCGTCCAAACAATCCCTTGCCGATGCCGTAGAGCGCGATCGAACAGAACAGCATGACGGCCACGAGCGCGAACGGGAAGGGATTCGCGCCGATGTCCTTCAGCCCATAGTAAATTTGCACGCTGGTCACCCGATTGTAGTCGAAGATGAGCGGAGTGCCGAGCTCGGTGAACGCCCAGATGAACACGATGGTGCCGCCCGCGAAGAGTCCCGGCCGGATAAGCGGCAGCGTGATTTTCCGAAAACGGCGGAAGCCGGTGCAGCCGAGGTTCTGGGCGGCCTCCTCCATCGCGGGGTCGATGTTGGCGAGCGCTGCGAGGGAATTCAGGTAGATGATCGGATAGAGCGAGAGCGCCTCGACCACGGCGATGCCCCAGAACTGGTGCAGCGCAAACCAGTCGATGGTCCGCTCCGGCGCGAGGAGATGTACGTGGTGCAGGAGGGCGTTCAGCGCGCCGTATTGCCCGAAGATCTGCTTGATGCCGATCGCACCAACGAACGGCGGAAGGATCATCGGAATCAGGATGAGCGAGCCGAGAAAGCCCTTCGCGGGAAACAGGAAGCGGTCGCTGACGAACGCGAGCGGCAGCGCGATGGCGGCGGCGAAGGTGGTCGTGGCACAGGCGAGGAGGAAGGAATTGCGCAGGCCGCCGAGGTAGGTCGGGTCGGCGAGCAGGGCGCCCAGGTAGGCGAAGGTCAGTTTGCCGTCCGCGTCGATGAATCCGCCCTTCAGGATCTGCAGGACCGGCCACAAGAAAAACGCCGCGAAAAACACGGCGGTGACCGCGAACACGAGGCGCGCGAAAGACTGGGACATCGCCCCGACTCTGGCCGGTGCCTTCCGGGCGCGGCAAGGGGGAAGTCGGCCGGGCGGCGGGGGTGCGGTGCTCCCCGGAGTGAGGGCGCCGGGCCTATGGCTGGATTTCACTGGCGGGCGCCGGGAACTTTCGCCTTCACTCCCGCATGATTTTTTCTGGGCGTTTGGGCGCCGGCGGGCTGGTCGCGTGTTGGTTGCTGGCTGGCGGATCCTGCGGCACCGCGCAGGTTACCGAGACCCCGGTCACCGTCGCGCCCGGCAACCTGCTGGTGAGAATGGACGGAGTGATACTTGGCTTCGACCGCGACCGAGCGCCGGCGGCAGGCAACATGTACACCCCGGTGGGAGTTGCCGGCACCGTCGTTTCCGCGGGGCTTACCTCCAGTGTGGACGTGCAGGTTGGGTTCTAGCTTTTCCTGCGCCAGACCTACGAGACTGCTGGCGGTGCGCGGACTTCGCGTTCCGAGCTGGGTGATCTCCAGTTTCGCACGAAATGGACGTTCTGACGCGACGACAGCAGCGGTGCCGCGGCCGCCGTGATTCCCTATGTGAAAGTGCCGCCCAAATCGGGCGGCGTCGGCAACCGGGCGGTGGAGAGTGGATTGCTGGTGCCATGGGCGATGAACGTGGGCGGGGGAGCCCGCGCGGGTGCGATGCTCCGGTGGGATGTGTGGTGCGCAACGATGCCAACAACAGCTACGATGCGCGCTGGCTCGCGACGGGTTTTTTCCAACGGAATTTGACGAAAGCGATCGGCGTCTACAGGGAGACGACGCTGGCGGTGGCGTCGACCGGCCTGGCCGACTGGCGGGGCGCGCTCGGTGCCGGGTTACTGTGGAGCCTGACGAAAAACCTGCAGCTCGATTACGAATTGACGCGTGGACTTAACCGCAGCGCGACGGACTGGGTGCACATCCTGCGACTGAACTGGTTGTGGTGATCGGCGGGGTTCCGCCCGCCACGGTGGCCGTTAACGCGCCGGTTCGACGAGGATCCGGCCGGCGGCGGCGAGGCTGACCACCAAGGGGCGGGTCCCGGCGCGCTTCAAGGTGACCAGCCCGGCGACCAGATTCCGATCGGCCACCCGCAGGCCCGTGCCAGGCTGCAAACCGTTTTGCTCGGCGAACTGCAGGAATTCCGCCGACTGGTCGGTGACGCGTACGATGCGCAGCGGTTTGTCGAGGACGCAGGTCGCGAGGGTGGGGTAAATCTGGGAGTTGAGCTTGCCCTGCCGGCTGGGAATCGGGTCCCCGTGAGGATCGGTGGTGGGATGTCCGAGCAGGGCATCGAGGCGGTCGAGCACTTCGTCGGAGATCGCATGTTCAAGCTGCTCGGCCTCGGCGTGGACCGCGGCCCAGTCCATCTTGAGAACGTTGACTAGGAAAGTTTCCACGAGCCGGTGCTTGCGCAGCACGCTGAGGGCGACCCGCCGGCCCCCGGCGGTGAGGCGCACCCCGTGGCGCGGGCGGTGCTCGACGAGGCCGGCGTCGGCCAGCGCCTTGACCATCGTGGTGACCGTGCCCGGCACCACGGCCAGCGCCTCCGCCAGCGCGCCCATGGGAATCAGGTCCTCCGCCCCCTCGGAAAGCAGCAGCACGTGCTTGAGATAGTTTTCGACCGTACTCGTCGCCATGGCGCAGCGATAACGGTTCCCGGATTCGAATCAACCGAGGATTTATTTTGACTACTCAAAATAAATGATTTCAGCATTCGGCCATGTTCGCTGCTCGCGCCTGCTCCGCTCCCGCCGCCCCGTGGTGCGGCCTGCTGGCGTTGGTGGTTCTGGCCGGCGCCGCCCCGCGGGAATTCAGCAGCGACCGGCCGGACGCGACCGAAGGCCCCTTTACGATCGAGCCGGGTCGCGTTCAGCTCGAAATGGATTTCGCCAGCCACACGCGTTTCCGGGCGGCGGGGGCGGCGGTCGTCGAGCGGGAAATCGCCCCGTTTGCGCTGCGCTTCGGCCTTACGCCCAGTCTGGAGGGCGCCATTCAGCTGGCGCCGTGGAAGCGTGAGCGGGAAACGCTGCCGGGCGGCGGCCACGAGACCCGCTCCGGCCGCGGCGATGTCACGCTGCGGGCGAAACTCAATCTCCAGGGCAACGATGGGGGAGGGACGGCCTGGGGTGTGATCGTTGACCTTAAGCTTCCCACCGGGTCCCGGGCCCTGACGAACGGCAAGACCGAAGCCGCCGTGTTGTTCCCCGTGGCATTCGATTTGCCGGCGGGCTGGAGTGGCGGCGCGATGACGGAGGCGACGGTGGTTTATTCGGAGCGGGGCGGATACCGGCCGGCATGGACCAACAGCGTTACCGCCGGCCATGCGGTTGCCGGGCCGGTTGGCGGCTTCGTCGAATTGATCTCCACGGTGGGTGACGGCGCGGCCGTCGCGCTGTTCAATTGTGGACTGACGTGCGCGCTCGGCTCCGAGGCTCAGCTCGACGGTGGAGTGAAAATCGGCCTCTCGCGGGCCGCGCCCGATGTGATATTTTTAGCCGGGATCAGCCGGCGTTTCTGAGGAATTTCACGATGGAACCCTCCCCTCCATTGCCCGAGTCACCCGACCAAGGTTGGCGGCGGACGTCCGAGATGGTGAGCCTGCCCGAGGTGCACCGGTCCGTCGCGGTGCCGCTCAACGCCTCGTTCTGGCGGAAGTGCCTGGCGTTTGGCGGGCCGGGTTTCATGGTCGCGGTCGGCTACATGGATCCGGGCAACTGGGCGACCGATATCGCGGGCGGGTCGAAGTTCGGCTACACGCTGCTGTCCGTCATCATGATTTCGAATCTGATGGCGATCCTGCTCCAGCACCTCTGCGTGAAGCTGGGGATCGCCACCGGGCGCGATCTCGCGCAGGCCTGCCGCGACCACTATTCGCGGCCGACGGTGTGGTTCCTGTGGATCATGTGCGAACTGGCGATCGCGGCCTGCGACCTGGCGGAGGTGATCGGTTCGGCGATCGCGCTGCAGTTGCTCTTTGGTATCCCGCTGGTGTGGGGCTGCGTGATCACGGCCCTCGATGTGATGGTGGTGCTGCTGCTCCAAAATCGCGGCTTCCGCTACCTTGAGGCGGTCGTCATCACGCTGATCGCGACGATCGGCACGTGCTTCGCGGTGGAGCTGTTCATCGCGAAACCCGACGTGGGCGCGGTGGTGGCGGGACTCGTGCCGACGATGGAAATCCTGCGCAACCCGGCGATGCTTTATGTCGCGATCGGCATCCTCGGCGCCACGGTGATGCCGCACAATCTCTACCTCCATTCCTCGATCGTGCAGACGCGCCGCTACGAGCAAACGGCGGGCGGCAGGCGGGAGGCGATCAAGTTTGCGACGCTCGACTCCACCTTCGCCCTGATGTTTGCGCTGTTCATCAACGGCGCGATTCTCGTTCTGGCGGCGGCGGCCTTCCACCAGACGGGGCATTCTGAGGTGGCGGAAATTCAGGACGCTTTTCACCTGCTCGACGGCGTCCTCGGGGTGACGTTTGCGAGCGTACTTTTCGCGGTGGCGTTGCTCGCGTCCGGCCAGAATGCGACACTCACCGGCACGCTGGCGGGGCAGATCGTGATGGAGGGGTTTCTCAACATCCGGCTGCGCCCGTGGCTGCGCCGGCTGATCACGCGCGCCATCGCGATCGTGCCCGCGATCATCGTCATCGGCTTGTATGGCGAGAGCAAGTCGACCGAACTCCTCGTGGCGAGCCAGGTGTGCCTGAGCATGCAACTGGGGTTTGCCTGCTGGCCGCTGATGCGGTTCACGGGCGAACGGGCCAAAATGGGCGAGTTCACCAATCCGCTGTGGATTAAACTGCTTGGCTGGACCACAACCCTCTTGATCATCGGACTCAACCTGAAGCTCCTGCTCGACATCGCCGGCATCACCGGCGGCGGCGGGTGACGGGCCCCACCTCCCGGCCATGTACAAGAAAATTCTCGTTGCCCTCGAAAACGGCCGCGCTGACGAAGCCCTCCTGCCGCACATCGCGGAACTGGCGCGTCGCCTCGGCTCGGCCCTGCTGCTCGTGCACGTGGCGGATGGGTTTGCCGCGCGGAATTTCGAGCAACTCAAGCTCGCCGAGTCGGATGAGATGCGCGCCGACCGCCTTTATCTGGAAACGATCGCCGGGCGCCTGCGTGCGACCGGCCTCGTGGTGACGACGGAGCTGGCGCTGGGCAACCCGCCGACCGAGATCCTGAAAACCGCGCAGGGGAGCGGATGCGATCTGATCGCCATGACGTCGCACGGGCACAAGCTCGTGGGCGATTTTTTTCTGGGCAGCACGATCGACAAGGTCCGGCACAACACGGCGATCCCGCTGCTGGTCGTGCGGTCGGGTGTGTCCACGCCGGGAGCGTAGCGCGAAGTCTTGAACCGCCGGTCGGCTTCATGTCATTTAATTATCGGCCGCGGCGGCAGGATTTGTCTGCGGGCTTCGCCTAATCGGTGCAGCGCGGAGGCCTGACTGGCCGACCTGAGGAATTCATCGGTGGGCTGGGATAACGCCCGTTTGGGCGCCGGCGATGCGCAAATTTTGACAAAAAACGCGCATTGTTGGCCGTCGCGCCGGGGTCGTGCCAACGACAGACTCCGGCTCGTGCAAGCCACGGCTGTCTTCCCCCCCGCGAGCCTCCACGCTCCGCCCGCGGGACTGCCAGCCACGGAGATCTCCGAACAAGTCCTCAACCTCGGCGATCCAAAATGCAATTTTTTCAACGCAGCTTTCCCACCGGGGGCCCGGGCCGCGGCATCGGCACCCACCGCACCCGGCTCCTGAGCGAAAGTCCGCTGCGGACGTTTCAGCAATAAATGCGCAGTGCGTGGCCCTGATGGCGACTAAATTGACACCCTGCGGCTCTCCTCGCGGCGGTCGCGGAAATCGTGGGCAAGGCCCTGCGGTTCTCGCATCCGGGCCAACCCGTGACGGTCACCGGCACCCGCGAGGGCCCGCGCTACCGGATCGAGATCACCGATCAAGGCCCGGGCATGACGGCGGAACAACAGGTGGAGGTCGACGCCTTTAAGCAGTTTGACCGGAAGAAGGTCGAACAGCAGGGGCTGGGGCTCGGTCTGGCTATCGCCCGGTCCGTGGCCGAGATCGCCGATGGCCAGCTCCGCCTGGAACCCGGTCCCGGCGGGCGCGGCCTGCACGTGACCTTCGATCTGCTGGCCGTCTGATCAATCGGAAACCATGAAGCCGGGCCGATTCGTTTGCGTTGGGTCCGATACCGCGAAGTTGACCCACCTACGGCGGCGCCGAAGGCGACCAAGGCTCGCTTCGGCGTGATCTGCTGAAGCCGTAGGAGCGGGGTTATCCCGCGACTCGGCAAGGCATCGTGGCGAAAAGCCACGCCTGCAGAAGACAAGGTAGCGGGGCGCATCGGGGTAGTGGTTGTTTCGTTCAAATGCCCCCGAGCTACAGCGGCTAAAGAAAGATGTAGCCATGCCGTGGGGTGGCCCGCGGGCTGAAGCTCAGTGGGTGGGGCGGTTCTCCGCAACCGGCCTGGGTTCCCGGATAATTTTCGCCTGCCAGAGCAAGGCTGGCGCTGCATCCAAGCCGGCTCGGAGAGCCGGCCCCACCTCGGAAGCGCGGCGGCGTGCAATGGCTACACTTTTATTTAACCCGCGCTGGCTCCGGGGATTCTTTTCGGCTTTCTCGCTGTGAAATTCTTTCCCCGGCTGGGACGCCTGGACGAACGGACGGCTCGCTCCGTGCTTCGTCGCACCAGCCACCCCATCCAGCTCTGGAGGCAGCGCTTCGTTTTCGTAGTTCCGCCGGAAGACGGAATCCCTGCAGTTCAATTCATCCACCTGAAACGGGCCCGTCTCTTCGCGTCCGCCGCGGAGCCCGAGCGCGCAACGCAGGGACTTCCCCCGAACGAACATCGACGGACCGGGACGGCGTTTGACGGTTCCCCGGGTACAACTTCCCAGCCCATCCACCACTTGTTTGCCGGGGATCCCCTGGGGTGGGGGCGGGCACCCGAATGCGTCGCGGGACGGACATTCCCTGCCCAAGGACTTTTCCGCTCGCCCATTGCACCGCGGGACTTGAGAAAATGCGAACCCCGCATCACCGTTTTTTATGTCGGGCGTCTCCCCCCCCTGCGAACTGGCGCAATGTGTCATGATTCCTGCTTTCCCCAACCCCGCATGATTCGTTCGATTGCACACTTTGGCGCGTGTCCGGGTGGGTGGTCGCGGGGTGCAAGCCTCGCGTTCTTGCTGGGAATGCTGGCGGTGAGTCCGGTCATGCGCGCCGCCGAGCCGGAGGAGGTGCAGGCCGACTTTCTGGCCGGAAAACACGCCGACGCCATCAAGGCGGCGCAGGCCGGCCTGAGCGATGCGCCCGCCAACGGCGAGTGGTCGCTGCTGCTGGTGCAGTCGTTGCTCGCGGTCGGCCGCTACGGCGAGGCGGACGCCGCGATGCGGGAGGCACTGGGGCGCGACGCGCAAAGCATCCGGTTGCGCTGGCTGGCGCGCGAGGTGGCTTTCGCCAACGGCCGCCCGGAGGAGGCAAAAGAACGGCTCGACGAAATTCAGCGGCTGGTGAAATCGCGGATGTGGATGTACGGATCGCCGGCCGAACTGGTGGTGCTGGCCCGCGTGTTCCTGGAGTTGGGCGCGGATCCCAAGGATGTCCTGGAAAAAATTCTGGGTCAGGCCCAGAAGAAGAATCCCAAGCAACGCGACGTCTATCTCGCGCGCGGGGAATTGGCGCTCGACAAACAGGATTTTGCGCTGGCGGCGAAGGCCTTCGAAGAAGGGTTGAAGGGGCTGCCCGAAGACGCGGACCTGCTCTCCGGCCGCGCCCGGGCCTACGCCGGCAGCAACCGCCAGGTGGCGATGCAATCGCTGGCGGCGGCCTTGAAGCAAAACGAGCGCCATGTGCCGAGCCTGCTGCAGATGGCCGATCACCACATCGACGGGGAGGCTTATGCCGAGGCGGCGCGGGTGCTCGACCGGGTGATCGCGGTGAATCCGCATCACGCCGACGCGTGGGCCTACCGCGCCGTGCTGGCCCACCTGCGCAACGACGCGGTGGGGGAGGACGCCGCCCGCGAGCAGGCGCTCGGCAGCTGGCCGCGCAATCCCCGGGTGGATTTTCTCATCGGCCAGAAACTGGCCCAGAAATACCGATTTGCCGAGGCGGCGGTTTATCTGCGGCGTTCACGGGAGTTCGATCCCCTTTTCCTGCGCTCCTCGGCCGAACTGGCGCAGACCCTGTTGCGGCTCGGCGAAGAAACGGAGGGCTGGGCGCTGGCCCAAGCCGTGCATGAACGCGACGACTACGACGTCGAGGCCTACAACCTCGTCACCCTGCGCGACACGATGGCGAAGTATGCGACGCTCACGAGCGACGATTTCGTCGTGCGCATGGCGGAGCCGGAAGTGGCGGTCTACGGTTCGCGCGTGCTCGGCCTGCTGCGGCGGGCCCGGCATGTGCTGGTCGAAAAATACGGCGCCGAACTCGCGCGGCCGACGTACGTGGAGATTTTTGCCGAACAGAAGGACTTCGCCGTGCGGACCTTCGGGCTGCCGGATGTGGCCGGTTTTCTCGGCGTGTGTTTCGGCCGCGTCGTCACCGCCAACAGCCCGGCGACCAGCGGCACGCCGACCAACTGGGAGTCCGTGCTCTGGCACGAATTTTGCCATGTGGTGACGTTGCAGCTGACCAAAAACAAGATGCCGCGCTGGTTGAGCGAGGGCATCTCGGTCTACGAGGAGCGGCAGGCGGACCGTTCCTGGGGGATGCGGCTGAACAACCGCTATCGCGAAATGATTGCGAAGGATGAACTCGTCCCTGTCGGCAAACTGAGCGCGGCTTTTTTGTCGCCCAAGACGCCCGAGCATCTGCAGTTCGCCTATCTCCAATCTTCGCTGGTGGTTGAATTCATCGTGGAGCGCTTCGGGATCGCCGCCCTGCGGGGGGTACTCAACGACCTGCGCGACGGCCTTGAGATTAACGCGGCCCTGGAAAAAAACACGGTGCCGCTGGCGCGGCTCGAGACCGAATTTGCGCAGCACGCCCGGGAAGTCGCGGCGGCGCTGGCGCCGAAGCTCAATTGGGAAAAGCCGGCCGCGGAATTGTTCACCGCGGATGGCGCGGCCGCGCTGGCGGAGTGGGAGAAGGATCACCCCGACAATTACTGGCTGCTCCGGTATCGGGCGGCCCGTGCCGCCGAGGCGCAGAAGTGGACCGGGGCGCGCACCGCCCTCGAGCGGCTCGTCGCGCTTTATCCCCGGCAGAAAGGCGGGGATTCCGCCTATCGCCCGCTCGTCGCGGCCCTGCACGCCCTCGGCGACACGGCGGCGGAGCGCGCGGCCTTGAAGCAATGGGTCGAGGTCGACGACGAGTCGCCGGATGCCTACCTGCGCCTGATGGAGCTGGCGGCGCTCGAGGCGGACTGGCCGACGGTGGAGCGCAACGTCGAGCGATACCTCGCGGTGAATCCGCTGGTCGCGCCACCCTATCGTTATCTCGCACGGGCGAGCGCGGCCACGGGCAACGACTCGAATGCCGTGGTCGCGTGGCGCACCTTATTGCAGCTGGACGCACCCGATCCGGCCGATGCGCATTTTCAGCTGGCGCAAGTGTTGCGCCGACGCGGCGAAACGGCCGAGGCCCGGCAGCACGTGTTGCTCGCGCTGGAGGAAACGCCCCGTTATCGCGAGGCGCTGCGCTTGCTGCAGGAGTTGAAACGCGGCGACGCCGCAACGCCGAAGCCTGTTCCGGCGTCGGCCGTGGTGACGCCCTCCGGGCCGGAAGTCCGCCCGGCTCAACGATGAAACGGCTTGTTGCCGCTCTCGTCCTCTTTCTGGCCGTCGCCGGCTTTGTGGTGGCGCAGCGGCGGGGTTACGGCGGCCGGAGTGGTTGGAGCGAGGGCCTCACCAATCCGCGCCAGATGCCCTCGGGCAGCACCGGCACGCCGACCTGGACGAATAGCCGGGGATTCGAGAAGGACGTGTTCACTTTCGCGCGCATCCGCTATAGCAGCGACTGGGGCGGGGGTTGGTACGGCCGGCGGGGTGGCGGCGGTTGGCTGACCGACGCTCCGGACAGCGATCTCAACCTTTCTTACCGGCTGCAGCAAATGACGTCGATGAAGACGGACCCGGACGGCCGGTTCGTGAGTCTCACCGATCCCGACCTAAGCGAGTTTCCCTGGATCTACATCGTGGAACCCGGCGCACTCTCGTTCAACGATGCCGAGATCGCGGCCTTGCGAAAATATCTCCTGAACGGCGGCTTTCTGATGTTCGACGATTTTTGGGGCGATTCCGCCTGGCAGAATGTGGAGCGCGAAATGAAGCGCGTATTGCCGGAGCGCAGCTTCGTCGAGACCTCGCTCGACCATCCGATCTACCACTGTGTGTTCGAGATCAAGGCGAAGGGGCAGGTGCCGAACGTCCGCACCGGCGAGGAAAGCCAGTACACGGGGGTGACGTGGGAGAACCACGATGGCGACACGCAGGCCGTGCACCACCGGGCGATCACGGACGACAAGGGCCGGCTGATGGTCTTCGCGACCCACAACACCGACAATGGCGACGGTTGGGAGCGCGAGGGGGAGTACGAGTACTACTTCAAGAATTTCTCCGAGAAGATCGCCTATCCGCTGGGCATAAACATCATTTTCTACGTGATGACCCACTAGCATGAGCGCGCAGAGAATCATCCATCTCGTCGGTGCCATGCTGCTGGCTGGGTTGACCGTCGCCCAAGCCCAGGGCGGGCGGGGCGGGCGCCCCGGGAATATTCGCGGCGCCAACGAGGATGACAGCTCGTATGTGCCGATGGAGGGCGGGGGCGTGATCAACGAGGACACCGTAAAGACGGCGCGGGAAGTCGTCTCGCACAGCACCGGCACGCCGGAATGGACCAACCCGCGCGGCTTCGAGAAGGATGTCTTCACCTTTGCCCGCATCGTCTTCAAGTCCGATCCCTACGCGGGCGGACGGCCGCCGCTGTCCGGGTGGGGCCGCGGCCCGCGGCTCGGCTGGTGGGTGGACTTTCCGGATGCCGATTTGAATTTTTCCTACCGGCTCCAGCAGCTCACCTCGACGAAGGTCGATCCCGACGGCCGGGTGCTGAAGCTCAGCGACCCGACGCTCCCCGACTACCCGATGATCTACATGGAGCATGCGGGCTATATCCGGCTCCGGGACGACGAACTCTCCGCTTTGCAGAACTACCTTCGCAATGGCGGCGTACTTCTCGTGAACGATTTCTGGAGTCAGCGGGAGTGGCATGGCTTCGAGGCGGAAATGAAGCGCATCCTGCCGGACACCCCGTGGACCGAGCTGACCACAGATCATCCGATTTTTCACTGCATCTTTGACCTCAAGCGGCCGATGCAGGAGCTGCAGGTGCCGACCCTTCAGTTTTGGAACCGTAATCACGATCCGCGCGATCCGAACTCGCGTTTGCAGCGGGTCGATCGCGGCGAAGGCTCCGAGACGATGCACGTGCGCGCGTGGCTGGACAACAAGCAGCGCATCATGGTCCTCGCCATCCACAACAGCGACATCCCCGACGGTTGGGAGCGTGAGGGGGAAAACGATGCGTATTTCCGCACCTTCTCCGAAAAGGTCTCCTATCCCCTCGGGATCAACCTGATCTTCTATCTGATGACGCATTAGCCTCTGCGCGCCCAGCCTGACCGACCTCCGCCCCTTCCAGAAAAATTCACTTTCATGAGCATCCCCGCCGACACCATCCCGCAACCTCCTCCCCGTGACGCCTTCACCGTTGAGCGCGAAACCGCCGAGCACCTGCTGGCCGGCCGGGCGCGCATCGATGCCGAACTGGCCAAAGTCATCGTCGGCCAGCGCGCCGTGATCGAACAGATCATGATCGCGCTGCTCGCCGGCGGGCACTGCCTCATCACGGGCGCCCCCGGCCTGGCGAAGACGCTGCTCGTGAAATCGATCGCGCAGATTTTTCACCTCAAGTTCCAACGCATCCAGTTCACGCCCGACCTGATGCCGGCGGATATCACCGGCACGGAAATTTTGCAGGAAGCGGATGGCGGCCGGAAGATGACGTTCGTGCGCGGCCCGGTGTTCGCGAACATGATCCTCGCCGACGAGATCAACCGCACGCCGCCGAAGACCCAGGCCGCCCTGCTCGAGGCGATGCAGGAGCATCAGGTCACGGCCGCCGGAGTCCGGCACGTCCTGGAGGAGCCGTTCTTCGTCCTAGCCACGCAGAACCCGATCGAAATGGAGGGAACCTATCCTCTGCCCGAGGCGCAGCTGGACCGCTTCATGTTCAATGTCGTGATGGATTACCTGCCCGAAGCCGACGAGGTCCAGGTGGTCACGCAGACGACCGGCGGCCGGCCCGCGGCGATCGAACCCCTGTTTACCGGGGAGGATGTCCTGCGTTTCCATGAGTTGGTCCGCAAGGTGCCCGTCGCGGAGGAAATGGTGCGCTATGCCGTGCAACTTGCCGCCGCTTCGCGCCCGAACCAGCCCGGCACTCCCGATTTCGTCAACGAGTGGGTGAGTTGGGGGGCCGGCACCCGCGCCGGACAGTTTCTGATTCTCGGGGCGAAGGCCCGTGCCCTGTTGCAAGGCCGGGCGCACGTGACGGTCGAGGACATCCAGGCCCTCGCGGCGCCGGCGCTGCGGCACCGCGTGCTCCTGAACTATCGGGCGGAGGCCGAAGGCATTCGCGTCGACGAAGTCGTCAAGCGGTTGCTGGAAGCGGCGAAGGTGCCCGCCGGGAGGGTCGCGTAACCCGACCGGCCCCGGCGCTCGTGCCGGGGCGCCGCCTCCATCATGATCGCACCCGCCGCCAACCCCCGGCTTTCCGCCGCGAAGCTCATCGACCCGCAGGCGTTGATGAGCATTCGCAGCCTCGAGTTGCGGGCGCGGGCGGTCGTCGAGGGGTTCTGGAACGGTCTCCATCGCAGTCCGTATCATGGTTTCTCCGTCGAATTCACGGAATACCGCCAGTACACGCCGGGCGACGACCCGCGCTATCTCGACTGGCGGGTCTACGCGCGCAGCGATCGCTTTTTCATCAAGAAATTCGAGGACGAGACTAACCTGCGCTGTCACCTGCTGGTCGACCAAAGCCGGTCGATGGATTATGGTTCGCGTTCGTATACCAAGGCGAACTATGCCGCCACACTCGCGGCCACGCTGGCGTATTTCCTACATTTGCAGGGCGATGCCATCGGCCTGCTGACCTTCGACGAAAAGGTGCGCGACTTTCTGCCCGCCCGCCACCGGGCCGGGCATCTCCGCCAGTTGATGTTTACTTTGGAAAAGTCCGGCACCGGGAGCGGTACGAACCTGGTCGCACCGCTGGAGCGCATCATGTCGCTCGTCCGCAAACGCGGGCTCGTCGCGCTGGTGTCCGATTTTCTCGCGCCACTCGACCGGCTGGAGCGCAACCTCATCGCCCTCACGGCGGGCGGGCACGAGGTCAGTGTGTTTCAGGTGCTCGACCCGGCCGAGCTGGTCCTCGGGCTGGAGCAACCGGCCCTGTTCGAGGACATCGAGTCCGCGCGCACGCTGTACATCGACCCCGTCGCCGCGCGCCCCGCTTACGTGAAGAAACTCGAGGAGCATTGCACCGCGCTGCGGGCGACGTGCCAAAAGCTCGGCATCACGTATCACCGGCTCTCCACCGCCCAGCCGCTGGAGCTGGCGTTGTTCGAATTCATGCAGGAACGGATGCGGCGCGGGCGGCAGATTCGCCGTACCCGCGGGGGCAATGGAGGCCACCGATGAAGCGCGTGGTTCCCGCCGTCCGGCGCATGCTTGGGGAGAAGCTGGCCCCATGAATTTTCTCGCCCCCTTTTTTCTCATCGGTGGGGCGGCGCTGGCGCTGCCGATCATCTATCATCTCGTGCGGCGGACGACGCGGGAGCGCACCGTTTTCAGCTCGTTGATGTTCCTCCTCCCGAGTCCGCCGCGGATTTCGAAGCGGCACCGGCTGGAGCATCTGCTGTTGCTGATTTTGCGCTGTCTCGCGCTCGCGTTGCTCGCCTTGGGATTTGCGCGGCCTTTCTTCCGCCAGACGCCGCTGGTCGATCCGACCGCCGCGCAGCCCAGGCGGATCGTGGTGCTCGTGGATGTGAGCGCGAGCATGCGGCGCGAGGGTGCCTGGCCGGCGGCCCGCGAGCGGGTCGAGGCGGTTCTCCGGCAGACCGGCCCGGCGGACCAGGTGGCGTTGTTGACTTTCGACCGGCAGGCGACGGCTCTCGTCTCGTTCGAGGATTGGAATCGTACTCCCGCGGGCGACCGGGTGGCCTTTGCCACGAGCCGGCTGGGCGCCGTCGGCCCGACCTGGGCCGGCACTCATCTCGGCAACGCGCTGGTCACCGCCGCCGAGACGCTGGCCGAAACGGACACGAAAATCGTGCCCGGCCCGCGACAAGTCGTGCTCGTCAGCGATTTGCAGGCGGGCAGCCGGCTGGATGCCCTGCAGGCCTACGAGTGGCCCAAGGGTGTCGCGCTCCTCGTCGAACCGATCAAGGCGCGCAATCCCACGAATGCGGGCCTTCAGCTGGTCGCGGATGCCGCCGACACCAATCGCACGACGGATGCCGCGGTGCGCGTGCGGGTGAGCAACTCAGCTGATGCGAAACGCGAGCAATTCAAGGTGGGCTGGGCGCGTCCGTCCGGGCCGCAAGCCGACGCGATCGGCGGCGGCGAGTTCGTCGGCCAGGTGATCGATGTCTACGTCCCGCCCGGGCAGAGCCGGATTGTCGCGGTGCCGGCGCCGAAGGCCGCCGGGCCCGTGAACCGCATCATCCTGCGCGGTGACGATGATGATTTTGACAACACCGTTTTCGTGATTCCGCCGGTGCAGCAACGGACCGGCGTGCTTTGGTCGGGAAGCGACAACCCGGAAGATGCCCGGCAGCCGTTGTTCTTCCTGCGGCGCGCGTTCGCCGACACGCCACGGCTCGCCGTGCAGGTCGTGGCGCGGGCTCCGGCCGCGCCGTTGCTGCCCGCCGACGTGCGGGCGGCGAATGTGATTTTTGTGACCGAAGCGCTGCCCCCGGCGGCGGCGGCGGTGTTGCGCGAGGAGGCGCTCGCGGGCAAGACCGTGGTGTTCGTGCCCAAGCGGGCGGACGCGGCAGCCACGCTCGGCGCGCTGCTCGGCCGCGAGCCGGTGCCACTTGCGGAGACGCGCCCCGGCAACTACGCGATGTTCGCCGAAATCGATTTTCAGCACCCGCTCTTTGCGCCGTTTGCCGATCCGCGTTTCAGCGACTTCACGAAAATCCATTTTTGGAACTATCGAAAAATCAATGCCGGGGACCTGTCCGGTGCGCGGGTGGTGGCGAAGTTTGACAGCGGCGATCCGGCCCTGATCGAGGTGCCGCTGGGTCGCGGCCGGTTGTTCGTGCTGGCGGCCGGCTGGCAGCCGGATGACAGCCAGCTGGCGGTCTCCTCAAAATTCGTGCCTTTGCTCTGGTCATTGCTGGAGCTGAGCGGCGGGGTGGCGACTGCGCCCACCCAATATTTCGTCGGCGACAAGGTCGCGCTGCCGGCCGATCCCGCCCCCACGACGGTTCAACCGCCGGAGGGAGCGGGCATCGTGCTGGCCGCGGGCGCGACCGAGTTCGTCGAAACCGCCCAGCCGGGACTTTATCAGGTAACCGGTGGGTCGCGGGCGGTGCGGTTTGCGGTAAATCTGGACGCGAGCGAAAGCCGCACCGCTCCGCTGGCGACCGACGAACTCGAGCGTCTCGGCGTGCCGGTCGCGGCACTCGTGGCGGAGACGGCAAAAAATCCGGAAGACAAGACTCTGCTCCAGGCGGCGGAGGCGGAAAACCGGCAGAAACTCTGGCGGTGGTTTATCACGGCAACGCTGGCCGTTTTGTTGGTGGAAACAGCGATCGCAGGCCGGGCGGCGCGTCGTCCGGCAGAGCAAACTTTGGAGGCGGCACCATGAACTACGACTTTCTACTTCGGAAACTGCGGCGAGTGGTGCGTCGTTACCAGTGGCTCGGCCTGTGGCGGAAGCTCGCCGCGTGCTGGGCCGGGGCGGCGCTCGTCGGCGCGGGCGTCGGGGGATTGCAGCGCCTGCTGGGGGGATCGTCGCCCCTTGTGCTCCCTGCGCTGGCCGGCCTGGCCGGCGCCATCGCGACTGCGATTGTCATCCGTCATTTTCAAACGGAGCCCGATTACCGCTGGGTGGCCCGGAAAATCGAGCACCTGCATCCGGAACTTAACGGCGTGCTGCTGACCGCAGTGCAAAACGGCCTCCTCACCGGGGCGGAGCCGGGCTACCTGCAGCATCGTGTGTTGCAGGAGGCGACCCGGCGCAGCCAGGAAAGTGACTGGCGGCAGGTTGTTCCCCGGGGCCGGCTCCTCGGCATGCAGGCGATGCATCTGGGCGCGTTGCTCGGTTTTGTTTTCTCGCTCGCGGCCTTGCGCGTGCCCGTCGTGCCCAAGGGGAGTTCCGCCAGCGCGGAAACGTGGGTCGGGGCCGACGGCGTCTCCGTGTCGCCGGGCGACACGAGCATCGAGCGCGGCGACAGCCTCGTGGTACTCGCCCGCTTCCAGCGCACGCTTCCGCCCACCGTGAACCTCGTCGTGCGCGAAAGCGGCGCGGCGGCGCGGAGCGTCCCGCTCGTCAAAAGCCTCGCCGATCCCGTGTTCGGCGGGAGCGTCACGGAGGTGGCGAAGGATTTCACCTATCACCTCGAATACCGCGGCGACCGGACGCGGGACTTCAAGGTGACCGTCTTCGAACATCCCCGCCTCGTGCGCGCCGATGTCGACCTGACTTTTCCCGGCTACACGAAACTGGCGCCCAAGCACATTGAGGACACCCGGCGTGTCAGTGCCGTCGAGGGCACGCGGCTCGATTATGCGCTGCAGCTCAACAAGCCGGTGAAGTCCGCCCGGCTCGTCGCCCGCGATGGGAAGAAGACGGAGATCCCGCTGAAGGTGGAGGCGGGCAAGGCGGTGGCGGTGCTGCCCGCCTTCGTGCCCGAGAAAACCACGACCTACGATCTGCAACTAGTCGATGCCGACGGCCGGGCCAACAAGGTCGCCGCGCCGTTCGTGATCGACGTGCAGCCCAATCGCCCGCCCGAATTGCGGCTCGCTTCCCCGCGGGGCGATGTGCGGCCCTCGGCGATCGAGGAGGTCGCGTTCGACGGCACCGTGTGGGACGACTTCGGCACCCCGGCCTACGGGCTGGCCTATTCGATCGCGGGGGCGGAGCCGAAATCGATCGAATTGGGCCGCGACGTGGCCGGGAAGGAGAAGCGTTCCTTCAATCATGTGCTGAGTCTCGAGGAAATGGGTGCCAAGCCCGACGACTTGATTTCCTGGTATGTCTGGGCCGAGGACATCGGGCCGGACGGCAAGGTCCGGCGCACGAGCGGCGACCTCTTTTTCGCCGAGGTCCGGCCCTTCGACGAAGTTTTTCGCGAGAGCCAGAACATGCAGTCGCCGGAGGATCAACAGCAGCCGGGTGGCGGGCAGGGCAATGAGCGCCGCAAGCTGACCGAGCTGCAGAAACAGATCATCAACGCGACTTGGAAACTGCAGCGCGAGGGCGCGACGCCGAAATACGCCGACGACGCGAAGGTCGTGGGCGAATCGCAGGAGCAGGCGCTCGCCATGGCGGAGGAGGCGCAGGGCGAGGCGCGCACCCCGCGGGAGCAGGCGATGTGGAAGGAGGCGACGCAGCAAATGGAGAAGGCGATCGAAAAGCTGAAAGACGCCGCAAAGTCGCCGGGCCCGCTCGCGCAGGCTTTGCCGGCGGAGCAGGCGGCGTATCAGGCCCTGTTGAAATTGCAGGCGCGGGAGACGAACGTCACGCGTTCGCAACGGCGCGGGGGCGGCGGGGGCGGCGGCCAGCAGGCGAACCAGCGGCAGATCGACCAGCTCGACTTGAAGCAGTCGGAGAATCGTTATGAGACGCAGCGGCAGGCCCGGGCGCCGCAAAACCAGGAGCGCCGCGAACAGCTCGCGGTGATGAACCGTCTCCAGGAACTCGCGCGCCGGCAGCAGGATTTGAACGACCGGCTCAAGGAACTGCAGACCTCGTTGCAGGAGGCGCGCACCGAGGCCGAACGCGAGGACCTCAAGCGGCGCCTCAAACGGCTCGAGGAAGAACAGCGCCAGATGCTCGCCGACTCCGACGAGGTTCGCCAGCGGATGGATCGCGCGGAAAACCAGTCGGCCATGTCGGAGCAGCGCAAGCAGCTCGACCAGACACGCGAGGATTTGCAGCGCGCGGCCGAGGCGACCGGCGAGGGTTCCGTGGCGCAGGCGCTGGCCTCGGGCACGCGGGCGCAGCGCCAGCTGCAGCAGATGCGCGATGACATGCGCAAACAAAATTCCAGCCAGTTTGCCGACGACCTGCGGGAGATGCGCGCCGACGCGCGGCAACTGGCGCAGCAGCAGGAGCAGATCGGCCAGAAGCTCGATGCGCTGGGCAACAAGCCCACCCAGCGGAAATCGCTGAGCGATGGCGGGGAGCGGAAGGAGCTGCAGGAGGAACTCGCGCAGCAGAAGGAGCGGATGAACAAGCTCGTCGAGCGGGCGCAACAGGTTTCCGAGCAGGCCGAGAACACCGAGCCGCTGCTCTCGCGGCAGCTCTACGACAGCGTGCGGAAGGTCAGCCAGGATGATGCCAACAGCGTGAAGCAGGCCCGGCAGGAACTGATGACCAGTGGGCTGATGACCCGCGATCTCTATGACCGGCTCCAGAAGGCTTCAGAGCGCGAGGGCGGCGGCAAGGCTTTGGATCTCACGGGCGAAATGTTGCGCGAGGGTTATCTGCCGCAGGCGAGCCAGGCGGGGCAGCGCGCCCGCGGGGAAATCGACGAGCTCCGGCGCGGCGTCGAACGCGCGGCGGAAAGCGTGCTGGGCGACGATGCCGAGCAGCTCAAGCTGGCGCGATCCGAGCTCGATCAACTGACCGATCAACTCCAGCGCGAGATCGCGCAGGCGCAGGGCCAGGGCCGCGATCCGAATGGCGCGCAGCCGGGTGGCTCACCTGGAGACCAGCGGCAAGCGGGCAACCAGCCGGGCCAGCCCGGCGACCCTCAAGCCCGCGGGCAGCCTGGTGATGCGTCTGAACAGCCGGGGCAATCCGGCGAGCGCGCGGGCCAGCAACCGGGGCAGCAGGGCGAACTCGCGAATGCGGGACAGCAAAAGGGGCAGGGTGGTCAACGCGGGCAGCAGCCCGGTCAGGGTCAGGGCGGGCAACCGGGCGGACAGCAACCCGGCGCCGAAGGCGCGGCCGGAGACCAGCAGGCGAATGCCAGATCGCCGCAGCCTGGCGAGAGTGGTCAGCGCCCGGGCCAGCAGGGCCGAGGCGGTCGTGGCGGCCAAATGGCGGGCGGTGAGAACCCCGCGTCCGGCCCCGCCCAAGGTGGCGCGGATTCGGCCGATCGCCAGGGACCGCGGGGCGGCGGACGAGATCAACGGGGTGGCAATCGGCTCGCGGGTGGGCGTGGCGGGCCGGGTGGAGGTCGCGTTGGTGGACCGGGTTTGGATGATTTTCTGAATGGCGCCGGTCGTCCCGAGGGCACGCGGTGGGGTGGCGGTGGGACGTGGCTTGAGGGACCCCTGACGGGCGATAATTTCGCCCCGTGGGTGGACCGTCTGCGCGACGTGGAAGATCTCTTGGAATCGCCCGATCTGCGCAATGCCGTCGCGGCCGCGCGCGAACGGGCGCGACTTCTGCGGCGGGATCTCAAGCAGGATCTGAAAAAGCCGGACTGGACGGTCGTCCAATTGCAGATTTTGAAGCCGCTGGTTGAGGTGCGCAGCCGCGTGGCCGAGGAGCTGGCCCGGCGCGACTCGAAGGATTCGCTCGCCCCGATCGATCGTGACCCGGTGCCGAACCGATTTGCGGAGTCCGTGCGGCGTTACTACGAGGAACTCGGCAAAGACCAGCCGGAGACCGTGCGCTGATGCCGTCGTCGTCGCTTACTTTCTCCGGCTGGAACTGGCTCTGGCCGGCGGTGGCCTTCATCGCTCTCGCGGGGCTCGTGCTGGCGTGGAGCTATCGGTCCGCGCAGGGCCATCCGCTGCGCTGGGTCTGTCTCGCGCTCAAAGCCACCGGCATCGGGGCCCTTGCGCTCTGCCTGCTCGAACCGCTCTGGCTGGGGCAGCGAGCGCGGCCGGGTGCGAACCTGTTCGCGATCGTCGCCGACAACAGCGCCGGCCTGCAAATTCACGACCGGGGCGAGACCCGCACGCGGGGTGAGGTGCTGCGGGGATTGGTCGATCCAGGCCAGCCCGGCTGGCAGACCACGCTGGGCGATACGTTCGATTTGCGGCGCTACCTGTTCGATGCGCGGCTGCAATCGACCACCGATTTTCGCGAACTGTCGTTCGATGGCCGCTCGACCGCGCTCGGCTCGGCCCTGCGGACCCTCGCGGAACGTTTTCAAGGCCGCCCGTTGGCCGGCGTGTTGCTCCTGACCGATGGGAACGCCACCGACCTGGCCGGCGGCGCGCTGCCCAATCTCGCGGGGTTGCCGCCCATCTATCCGGTGGTGATCGGTCGGCGCGAGGCGGTGTATGATATCTCGGTGCAGCAGGTGCACGTCAGCCAGAGTTCTTTTGAGGATGCGCCGGTCTCGATCCAGGCGGACGTTTCCGCCGCGGGTTACCGCGGTCAGGCGGTGACGGCGCGCCTGGTGGACCGCACCGGCAAGGTATTGCAGGAACAGACGGCCGATGCGCGCGGCGATGGCGAGACCGTGGCCTATCGTTTTCAATTCAAACCGGATCAGCCGGGCCTGTCCTTCTATCAGGTGCGCGTCGGCCCGCGGGCCGAAATGCTCGCCGGGACCACGCCGCCGCCGAAGACCGAGGAGGCGACGCTGGCGAACAATACCCGGGTGCTCGCGGTCGACCGGGGTCAGGGGCCCTTTCGCATCCTTTACGTCGCGGGCCGCCCGAACTGGGAGTTCAAATTCCTGAACCGCGCCGTGCAGTCCGACGAGCAGGTGCAGCTCGTCGGCTTGATTCGCGTGGCCAAGCGCGAACCGAAATTCGATTTTCGCGGACGCGTGGGCGAGACGAGCAACCCGCTGTTTCGCGGCTTCGGCAGCCAGTCGCCCGAGGAAGTGCAGCGCTACGACCAGCCCGTGCTCGTGCGGCTGAACACCCGGGACGAGGTGGAACTCCGCTCCGGTTTTCCCCGGACCCCGGAGGATCTTTACGGCTATCACGCCGTGATCGTCGACGACCTGGAGGCGGAGTTTTTCGCCCCGGATCAGGCGCAGTTGTTGCAGAAGTTTGTGTCCGAGCGGGGCGGCGGTTTTCTGATGCTCGGCGGCATGGAGAGTTTTCAGGAGGGAAAATACGCCCGCACCCCGATCGGGGATATGTTGCCGGTTTATCTGGATCGCGAGGAAACGCCGGCCGCGGCGCCGGGGCCGTTGCATTTGCAACTGGCGCGCGAAGGCTGGTTGCAGGCTTGGGCCCGGTTGCGCGACAACGAGGCGGATGAGCGCGCACGGCTGGACGGGATGCCGGCGTTCGGGATCATCAACCGCGTGCGCGCACTGAAGCCCGGCGCGAGCGTCATCGCCAGCGTGCGCGACGACAAGGGGGCGGAGTCGCCGGCGCTCGCCGTGCAGCGCTTCGGTCGCGGTCGCAGCGCCGCCCTGATGCTCGGCGACGTCTGGCGCTGGGGGATGCGCGACGAGGCGGCCCGCGCCGACATGGACAAGGCGTGGCGTCAGCTCATGCGCTGGCTCGTATCCGACGTGCCGGGGCGGGTGCAGACGACGATCGAGCCCTTGCCGGCCGATGCCAATGGCGCGGTGCGCGTGCAAGTGCGGGTCCGCGACGAAAAATTCCTGCCGGTGGACGATGCGGCGGTGACAATCGAGGTGGATCCGGTGGTGTTCGACGGAACCGCCGGTGCCGTCGGGTCGGCCATCAAGCTGGAGGCGGAGCCGGCGTTGAGCGAAGCCGGGCTTTACCAGGCGACTTACGTGCCACGGCAAACCGGCGGGTACAAGGCGACTGCGACGGTGAAAAACAATGCGGGTGCGGATCTGGGCCGCGGTGAGGCGGGCTGGAGCACGGACCTCGCGGCGGAAGAGTTCCGCTCGCTGACCCCGAACGTGGCGTTACTGGAGGAAATTGCGCGGAAAACCGGCGGTCAGGTGGTCGCGGCGGAGGAGCTCGCTAAATTTGCGAGTCGCCTTCCGCAGTTGCGCGCGCCGGTCATGGAAACGTGGTCTTATCCCGCGTGGCATACGCCGCTCATGTTTGCGTTCGCGCTCGCCTGTCTCCTGACCGAGTGGGGCTTGCGGCGGTGGAAAGGCATGCCATGAGCGCCGCGGTCTCGCATCATTCCAACGGAGCCGGCTATTGCCCGGCATTTTCGATGGCAGCGGCGATC
Organism: Opitutia bacterium; assembly: GCA_947442255.1. The sequence continues at coordinate 17,761 of CANEVO010000020.1, read as the reverse complement.
CGCTGGTTCGCTTTTTTGGGCCTTTTCGCCGCCAACTTCGGTGCGCTGCGCGCGCAGGCACCCGCCGCCAAGGCCGACCGCGCGACGCTGATTGTCGTTGCCGGCGCCGCGGGCGAAGCGGAATTCGAGACGGATTTTACGGGGCAGATCGAAACGTGGCGGAAAGTGGGCGCACAGGCGCAGGCCAGCGTGGTGGTGATCGGCGCGGAAGCGGCGGGGCCGCCGTCGGATCGCGACAGGCTCAAACAAGTCCTGGCGGCGGAGGCCAGGGAAGGCTCCGGCGAAATCTGGCTGATGCTCGTCGGTCATGGAACGTTCGATGGCAAGGAGGCGAAGTTCAATCTGCGCGGACCGGATGTCTCGGCGACCGAGGTCGCGGAGTGGCTGAAACCGTTGCAACGGCCGCTCGCAATCGTCGACACGTCGTCCGCCAGCGCACCGTTTCTGGCCAAACTCGCCGGGCCGAAGCGGGTGGTGGTGACGTCAACGCGCAGCGGCTTCGAACAAAACTACGCGCGCTTCGGAAAATATTTCGCCGAGGCGATGGCGGATGCGAACAGCGATCTCGACAAGGACGGACAGGTTTCGCTGCTGGAGGCCTTCCTCCGCGCCGCGCAACGCACGACGGAATTCTACAAGACGGAAGGCCGCCTCGTCACGGAACATGCCCTGATCGACGACAATGGCGACGGGCTCGGGACGCCGGCGGAATGGTTTCGCGGTGTGCGGGCGACGAAGCGCGCGCAGGACGGCGTGGCGCTGGATGGCGCGCGGGCCCGGCAGTTCACGCTGCTGCGCAGCGCGGCGGAGCAGCAATTTTCGCCGGAGCTGAGGGAACGGCGGGACAAACTGGAACTGCGAATTTCGGAGTTGCGGGACGCGAAGGCGAAGATGAAGACCGACGTTTATTTCCAGGAGTTGGAAAAGCTCCTGCTCGAACTCGCGTTGCTTTACGACGGCACCTGAACCGGACGGCTCCGGGTCGCGCCCAGAATCACGCCAGAATCTCGTTTACGACTTTTCCAGCCACGTCGGTCAGGCGGTAGTCGCGGCCGGCGTGCCGGTAGGTCAGGCGTTCGTGGTCGACGCCGAGGAGGTGGAGGAGCGTGGCCTGGAAGTCGTGCACGTGGACGGGATTTTCGACCACGTTGAAACCGAAGTCGTCCGTGCGGCCGTGGACGTGGCCGCGTTTCACGCCGCCGCCCGCCATCCACAGGCTGAATGCGTTGGGGTGATGATCGCGTCCTTCCTTGCCGGCGGTGCTGCCGCGCCGGACTTCCCCCATCGGCGTGCGGCCGAATTCGCCCGCCCACACGACCAGCGTGTCCTCGAGCAGGCCGCGTTGCCTGAGATCGCGGATCAGGCCGGCGGTGGGCAGATCGGTCATCTCGCAGTTGATCTGGATGTGCTTGTTCAACTCGCTGTGATCATCCCAGGTGGAGTGAAAGAGCTGCACGAAACGCACATCGCGCTCGATCATGCGGCGCGCGAGCAGGCAGTTCGTGCCGAACGAGCGCGTGACTTCCTGATCGAGGCCGTAGAGCGTTTTCGTCGCCGCCGTTTCCCGGCTGAAGTCGAGCAACTCCGGGGCGGCGCTCTGCATGCGGAACGCGAGTTCGTAGCTGGCAATGCGGGAGCCGATCTCGGCGTCGCCGGTGCGCTGCTGGTGCAGCCGGTTGAGATCGCCCAGCACGTCGATGCGCGAGCGCTGGGCCGTGGCGGAGATGCCGGGCGGGTTCGAAAGATGCAGCACCGGATCGCCCGCGCTGCGGAAGGTCACCCCGCGATACGACGACGGCATGAAGCCGCTGCCCCACAGCGCGCTGCCGGCGTCGATACCCTTGCCGGAATTCGACGTCAGCACGACATAGCCGGGCAGGTTCCGGCTCACGCTGCCGAGACCGTAATTTACCCACGAGCCCATGCTGGGATTGCCGAACAACGGCGTGCCGCAGTTCATCAGCAACTGGGCGGGATCGTGGTTGGCCTGTTCGCCGTGCATCGAGCGGATCAGGCAAAGCTCGTCCGCCAGCGCGCCGGTGTGCGGCAACAGTTCGGAAAACTCCATGCCGCTTTGGCCGTGGCGTTGAAACTTCCGCGGACTCGCCATCACGGTTTCCAACACCCCGCCGGTGGCACTTTTCTTTGCCGGGGTCAGCGATTCGGGCATCGGCTGGCCGTGCAAGGCGGCCATCCCGGGCTTCGGATCGAAGAGATCGAGGTGCGACGGCCCGCCGGCCATGAAAATAAAGATCACCCGCTTCGCCTTGGGGGGAAAATTCGGGAACGTCGCGGCCGGCGCCCCCGGCGCGGCCAGGCCGTCGCGCGCCAGCAGGTGCCAGAGTGCCATCGCGCCGACGCCATGAGCGCTGCGGCTCAGGAACTCCCGCCGCGAGAGACCGGGATTGGGGGCGTGCTGGTGCGGGTTCATGGCGTCATTCGCGGTTGATGAATTCGTCGAGGTTCAACAGCACGCTCGCGAGCGTGATCCAGGCGGCCTGGTCGGCGGGCTTGCCCTCGAACGTCGTGTCGTGGACCAGTTCGCGGGCGGCCGGTGCGTCGGCGGCAAACAGGTCCTTCTGCTGCTTAAGGTAGGCGAGCAGCCGCGTGGATTCCGCGGGCGTGGGCGGCCGGGCCACGGTGAGGCGGAAGGCATGGTCGAGGCGTTGCGCTTCACTGCCGGTGATCTCGCGCCGGACCCGCGCCGCGAGCGCCTGCGCCGCCTCCACGAAGACCGGATCGTTGAGAAGGCTCAGCGCCTGCAGCGGCGTGTTGGAACGCTCGCGGCGCGTACAGCTCCGGCTGGTATCGGGCAGATCGAAGGTGACGAACTGGGCGAATGGGGACGTGCGTTGAATGAAGGTGTACAGGCCGCGCCGATAGCGGTCGGCGCCGATGCTGGCGTCCCATTTGTTGTCGAAGCCCTCCTTGGAAACGCTTTCCGGCTGCGGGGGACGCACACTCGGCCCGCCCAGTGTCGGCGCAAGCAGACCGCTCACCGCGAGGGCGGAATCGCGCACCGCCTCGGCAGACAAACGCAGCCGGGTCTGGCGGGCGAGCAGGGTGTTGCTCGGGTCCCGCGCCGCGAGTTCGGGGCGCGCCTGCGACGACTGCCGGTAGGTCTGCGATGTGACGATGACGCGCAGCAGATCCTTGACGCTCCAGCTGCGCTGAAACTCCAGCGCCAGCCAGTCGAGCAGTTCGGGATGCGACGGCCGGTCGCCGCGCACGCCGAAGTTTTCCGAAGTGGCAACAAGCCCGCGGCCGAACAACTCCTGCCAGAGGCGGTTGACCGTGACGCGCGCGGTGAGCGGGTTTTCCGGTGCGACGAGCCAGCGGGCGAGGCCGAGTCGGTCCGCGGGGTTGCCGGAGTTGAAGGCGGGCAGGGCGGCGGGCGTGCCGGGCTTTACCACCTCGCCCCGGCGCAGGTAGTCGCCGCGAAGGTGGATATAACTCGCACGGCTCTTCGTCGTTCGGGCGAGAGTCGGCGCGCGGGTGATCCTCGGGAGATTTTTCTTCAGCGCCTCAAGTTTGGTAACGAGATCGGCGATCTTGAGTTCCTTGAACCTTGCCTGATGCATCGCGGGCGGATGCCTGAGAAAATAATCGAGCAGCCGGTCGCGTTCGTCCGGGGTGCGGCGATCGACCGGCGTCTTGATGATGTTGATTCCCTCGAGTTGTCCCTCGCCCTCGCCCTGACCCCAGACAAGCCCGAGGACCTCCAGCGCGCGCTGCCAGGCAAACTCCGCATTCGGATTCGTCTCAGCGTCGAGGATCCGCTGCTCCCACTCGGCCTGCAATCCGGCGAGTTCCACGGCCAACGGAGCAACCAACTCGCCCCGTTTGCGATCATAGTCCGCTTTGGCGGGTTCCCACGGCTCGCGTTCGCCGGGCAGGGGCGCGTTGATGTTCACCTCGTCGGCCTGGTCGAAGAAAGCGTAGAGCTGGTAGAATTCGCGCTGGGTGATCGCATCGAACTTGTGATCGTGGCACTGCGCACAGCCGACCGTCAGGCCCAGCCAGGTGGTGGCGGTGGTCATGGCGCGGTCCACCACCTGCTTGACGCGAAACTCCTCGAGGTCGGCACCGCCCTCGCGGTTGCTCAGCGTGTTGCGCAGGAAGCCGGTCGCGATCTTCTGCGATGTCGTCGCGGCGGGCAGCAAATCTCCGGCGAGCTGTTCGACGGTGAACCGATCGAACGGCAGGTCGCGGTTGAAGGCGTCGACGACCCATTGCCGATAGCGCCACGCCACGGGACGTAGGAAGTCCTGCAAATAGCCGTCGCTGTCGGCATAGTGCGCGAGGTCGAGCCACCAGCGCGCCCAGCGCTCGCCAAAGTGCGGCGAGGCCAGCAGGCGTTGTACGACCCGTTCATAGGCGTCCGGGCGGGCGTCGTTCAGGTAAGCGTCGACCTCCAGCGCCGTGGGCGGCATCCCGGTGAGATCAAGACTGAGGCGCCGGATCAGGGTCGGGCGGTCGGCCTCTGCGGCCGGCTTCACGTCCTCCGCGGCGAGCCGGCTCCGGACAAAGCGATCGATGGGCGAGGTGCTCCCGCGCACGGCCCGTGGTTCGACGGCCTTCGGCGGCACGTAAGCCCAATGCGGCTCATACGCGGCGCCCTGTTCGATCCAGCGCCGCAACGTGTCCCGCTGCGCGGGCGTCAGTTCCTTGCCGGTTTTGGGCGGCGGCATCACTTCCTCTTCGTCTTTCGACTCGATCCGAAACCACAGTTCGCTCTCCTTCAGATTGCCCGGAACGATGGCGCGAATGCCGTCCCGGTCGGCCACGGCGACGTCGCGCTGGTCGAGCCGCAGGCCAGCCTTGCGCTTGTCCTTGTCGAAGCCGTGGCACGCGAAGCAGTTCTCCGCGAGAATGGGCAGGACGTCGCGGTTGAACCCCACCTTCACCTGGTCCGCACCGAAGATCGGTCCACTGGCGAGCAGCGCGAGCGCGACCGGCAGCCAGCGTGCGGAAGGACGATTTCGGGGTCGGGTGGGAAAACTCATCAGCCGGGGGTTTTCAGGGGCCCGCATTATTGAGCCAAACCCCTGCACGCAGGAAACTCTTTTTCACGGGGCATGGCCCCAAGCTTGGGTCGGGAGGAAGGCCCAATCAGCCGGCTTCACGCGCGGGTGATTTTAGGGCGCCGGGCTCGCCGGTTTGAGCGAGCCTCGCCGGCACCAAACTTTCCGCGTTACCGTGTACCGGTCAGGATTTCCTCGAGCACCCGGCCTTCGACGTTTGGCAGCGGCACGTCGAGGAGGCGCGCGATGGTGGGCGCTACGTCGAGGTTGCGCACGCGGTCGAGCCGGACCCCCGGCTTGATCCCGGCGCCGGCGGCGAGAAAGATGCCATCAAGTTCCGGGTCGCTCGAGGGATACCCGTGGGTGCCCGCATAGTTGACCGAGGGGCCGACCACCGTGTCGCCCGTGGCGACCGCGGAGAAGGCGTAGCCGGCCTTGGGGTAGAGGATCAGTTCACCCATGCCCTGGTTCTCGGCGGGCGTCGGCATGCCGAGCGCGTGGGCGCCCGTGGCGGCGTCGATGACTTCGGCGACACCCTCGGTTTGGGCGAAGAGCTCCTTCAGGCGGGGGACGAGCTCGGCCCGTCGCGCCGGATCGGTGACGTACACGAAGGCGATGCCGCCCTGCGTGCCCACGAATGCATCACACTGCGCGATGCCGGCGCCGGCGGACTTCAGGAGGCCGGCCTTTTTCAACGCGACGTTTCCATAGAGGTATTTGTCGACCTTCTTGAAACCGTGGTCGGTGGTCACGATGACGGTCGTCTGCGAACGCCGGCCGCTGGCATCGATCGTGCGGAGAATCTCGCCTACGAGTTGGTCGGCGAGGGCGAGCGCGGAGATGCCGGGAGGAGAGCCCGGGCCGTAGCGATGGTGGCTCGAGTCGGTGTTGAGCGTATGGAACAGGAGAAGGTTCGGCTGGTGACGCGCGAAGATGAAAGCGGCGGCGCGGGTCCACAGCTCGTCGCGCCAGACGATGTTCCGTTTGCCCGAGCGCGCCGCCTCGATCTCGGCGGCGGTCGCGGCGCCGGCGGCCACCATTTCGCGCGGCAGGACGGCGGCCGCGTCGGGAACCTCCCCAAAGCTCCACGTGATGGTGCCGGGCCGCGTGATGGCGACCCAATCGACTTCGGCGGTGGTGAGGCCGGCATGGAACGCGGCGTCGTAGACCGTGGGCGCGAAGACGAGTCGCGCGCGGTCGACCCATGGTTCGATGGCATTTGGTTTGCCGGGACCGCCTCGGACCACGAGGCCGTTATAGAGCACGCCGTGCTTCCGGGGACTGACCCCGGTAACGAGCGTCGTGTGGTTGGGCCAGGTGATGGCGGGATTGACGATGGTCATCGCGCCGGCCACGGCACCCCCGGCGGCGAGCCGGCGCAGATGGGGCACCGGGATCGACTCGTCGCGCCAGAGATAGGCGGGGAAGCCGTCGATGCTGATGAGCACGACGTGGCGGTCCGGGTTGGCGGCGAAGGCCGCGGCCCCGAGGAGGCCGAGCAACGCGGTGAATCGGAGTCGACGCAGGGGGAGGCAGGCGGCGAGGAGCACGGCGAATTTATTTGGCGGCCCGATGGGCGCGCAATTGACGGAGCGCGGAGGCGACCATGAGGCCACCGGCCTCGTCCGTGGCCCGGCCGACGCGGGTCATTTCGTAGCCGCCCTGGACCTTCAACCCCGGCATGCCGACGTATTGCGCCCCGTCGCCGTTCGAATAACCCAGCACGAGGGTGTGCGGGTAGGGGGAATCTTTCAGGATCGCATGGGAGAGGCCGGAAAGCGGTTCGCCGGGAAGGGCGACCAGCGCGAGATCGCCCAGGGTGATGACCTGGATTTCCGCATCGAGGTGGTCCTGCTTGATGTGCTCCCGCGCCTCCTTGATCAGCGGCAGGCCGACAATTGCGCGCGAAACGGCGAGCGGCGCCGGGGCCAGCGTGAGTGCCTGGGCCGCGGCCTTGGTGGCGCGACCGGCGATGAAAGCGCCCATTTCCCGCGACGCCTCGAGTCCGCGGCGGGCCGGCACGATGTCGCCGGCGCAGCCCTGGATGAAGAGCACCTCGCCGCCGAGGGACTGTTGCAGGCTACGGCACGCCGCGCCGGGCCAGTCGGCGGAGACGCCAGGGGTTTTTGGTCCGTAAACCGAGACCGCGTGGCAGGCGAGGTGCAGCAGGGTGACGACCGATTTGCCGCTGGCGTCGCGGAGGCATAAGACGGTGGCGGTGGGATCGACCGGACCAAAGCGGAGTCCCTCCGGCAGGCTGGTGGGATCGGGCGGCAGCAGGGTGCTTTTCACGGAGCCGTCCGGGCGCACGGGACGGCGGTTGAACAGCCACTCACCGACCGTGGCGCGCCCGATCGAAAGGGTGACGGGCTGGCGGGCGGCGTCGGCTTTGCGAGCGGCCTCGGCGCACCGGCCGGGCAATTCGCGGGCCCATTTTTCCAGATGCTCGTCGGTGTGCTTGATCTTGGTGGGGAAACCGATCCAGCGATAACCTGCGGACAGCGGGCCCGAGTGCGTGTGCGAGGCGTTGATCAGGATGTTGGCAGCCGGGACGTTGGCCGCCGCGGACACGGCCTTGCGGATATCGATCACGTCGGACTCGTTGGTTTCCGTGATATCGAGGGTGATGATCGCGATGCGGTCCCCGCCGGAGACGAGCACCATGGCCCGCGCGTGCAGCGGATCGATCACGTTGGGATAAGAACCGGTTCCGGCCCAATTGTAGGCGGCGATGGGCGGGGTGATATCCACGGAGGCAGCGCCGGCGCTGAACGAGGGAGTGGCGGCTGACGCCAGCGCGGGGAAGAGAAGGGTGGCGAGAACGGCGAGGGAAAGACGGAGTGAGCGCATATTTCGAAGGGTGATGGGGGGTGGCCTACCGTGAAGAGTTCGAGCCGAGTTCGTCGAGGCTGTTTATGGCGAGGCACCAACGCGCCGCTGCACCACACAGGCGGCGGTACGTTCCGCGGTCGCGGGGCGACTTCCGCCACCCGTTCCGGCCGGCCCCGTCGGACCGGAGTGAGCGATCGACAAGCCCGTGGATCGTGGCTTCGATCACGGCCGCCCCGAACGCCCTGCATGAGGTTTTTTCGCGCCGTTTCCCGCCACGACGCCTTCACGCTGGTCGAAATCATGATCGTCGTGGTGATCATCGGTCTCCTGGCGGCGATGGCCATTCTCGCCCTCCAGCGGGTCCGGGAGCGATCGCTGGCGAGCCGGTATGCGAATGATTTCAACCAGTTCAGTGCCGCGTTCCAACGCTACGCCCTGGAAAACGGCGGCTGGCCGGCGGGAGTGGTGGGCGGTGTCGTGCCCACAGGGATGGACGGGTATCTGCCCGTGTCCTACACCCAGCCGTCGCCGATGGGCGGCAACTACGGGTGGTCCGGGCCGAGCGGACGCATCGTGCTCCAGAACACCTCCGCCACGACGAGCGTCATGCAGAAGGTCGATGCTATCCTCGACGACGGCGATCTCAGCACCGGTGATTTCACGCTGTCGGGTGCGAACTGCTTCTGGCATCTGTACTAGGCAGATGGTGCGGGTTTTCTGATGGGAATCCCGCGATGCCGCCGATCAGCGCTCAAAGCGGTGCGGCTCTCGCGGCCGCGGCTTCACCGGGACCGGAGGTCGGCGGGCGGAAGAAGAGCGCGAGGGCAATGGCGGCGAGGGACGCGGCCGCGAGCGGCACGAGAAAGAGGCCCTTGAAATCGATGATCGTGCCCTTCGTGTAGACGGCCTGCAGCAGCCACGGGCAGAGTGAGTTCGCCAGGAGGGCGCCGAGGCCGAGGATCTGGAGGTTGAAGAGGCCCTGCGCGCTGGAGCGGATGTCTTTCGGGGAATACGCGTCGACGAAGATGTAGACGGTGGCGAAGAAGAAGGCGTAGCAGATGCCGTGGAGCACCTGGATGAGGATGATCGTGCCGGCGCTCTGCGGGATGAAGGCGTAGACGGCGAAGCGTGCCGCATGGCCGAGCACACCGACGACCATCGTGGTGCGCCAGCCGAGCGTCTTCAGCGTGGCGCCAAGAATGAACATGGTGAGGATTTCAGCCACCTGGCCGATGCTCATCACGGGCGTGATCCAGTTGGACGCGATGCCGACGCCGCCGGACTCCTTGGCGGTGCCGAGGAAGACGCCGGTCCAGTTGAAGTAGCAGTTATGGACGAAGGAATCGACGAGCGTCACGAGCCAGAGGACGAGGATGAACGGATGCTTGAGGAGCCGCAGCGCTTCAAGCCACGCGAGATTTTCGGCGGCGCCGCCGGCCGCGGCCGTCTTCCTGGGGGTGCGCGGCAAGGTGAGGCTGAAGGCGGCGAGGGCGAGCGAGGCGAGGCCGGCGACGATGAAGGTCCACTTCGTGGCGGCCTTGGCGGCGTCACCGGTGAGTGGATTCGCGAGGACCTTGCCGAGCCAGTCGACCAGCCCGGCCGGGTGCGCGGCGTCGACCGCGGCCCAGTTGACGAAGATGAAGGTGAACGGCCAGGCCGCGAGGATCCAGCCGACGGTGCCGCCCATGCGGACGATGCCGAATTCCTTCTCGGGATTGCGCATGTTCGCGAACGCGATGGAATTCGTGATGGAGATCGTCGGCACGTAGAGCAGGCAGTGGACGAGCATCAGGAGGAAGAACGGCAGGAATTCCTTGGTGAAACCGCAGCCGAGGATCGCGAGGCCGCCGACGAGGTGGGAGAACGCCAGGAATTTCTCGGGGTTGAATTTCCGGTCGGCCCACTGGTTGCTGAAAAACATGCCGACGATGGACGCAACCGGGAAGGCGTTGAGAATGAGGGATTGCTGGCCGGGCGAGAAGCCGAGGCTGGGAAGGTAGCCGAAGATCAACGGGAGCCACGCGCCCCAGATGAAGAATTCGAGCACCATCATGAAGAAGAGACGGCCCTTGTAGGCGGGAGCGGGGGTGGCGGTGGACATGGAAGGGGGGCGGCGGAAGACGAAAGACAGACGTCGGAGAAAAGAGAAGAGACCGGGAAAACGGAAACGAAAGGACGCGGACGCGGGAGACTGGTGCGTTGCGGCGTGGCACGCCAAGCCGGAACGAGGAGAGGGGCGAATTTGCTGTGGGGTCGGAGCGAGTGAGCGATGGCGCGGCGGGAAGCTCCGCTTCGGTCACCGCGGTCCGTCCAATTGGACAAACCGCCGCCGATAGGCACGACGCGCCCCTCTGCTTTCATTCTTCCTGTAAAAGTCGTAGCGCCGTGGCTGCTCCGTCGTCCGTGGCAAGCGCGGCAAACGCCGCGCTTGCGGCTTCCGACTCACCGCGAAGCCGCATTTCGTGCAGCGCCGTATTGATGAGCGACTCGCGCTGCGCCACGGGCATCCGCAGAATCGACAGAATGTAGCCGCGAAAGGCGGGATCTTCCTTCGCCGCCATCAGCATGCGCGCGAGAATATCGCCGGCATCGTCCGGTTTGGCGCCGAGCGCTTCCCGGATTTTGGCGGCGATATTCATTTTGTCTTCGAAGATAAGGCGCAGGCGCATCACCCAAATGTGCGCTGCGCCTTCGTTTCGGCCAATTTTGAACCGCGGTTCAAAATTGGACCGGCTCCCAGACTCGTCGCCGGCCGGCTTACACCACCGCTTCGACCATGATCTCGACCGAGAGGCCGGGGGCGGCGAGTTTGGACTCGACCGTGGCGCGGGCGGGACCCTGACCGGGCACCACCCAAGCGTCCCACGCCTCGTTCATTTGCGCAAAGGTGGCGATGTCGATCAACCACACGTTGGCCTTCACGACCTTCGTCTTGTCGCTGCCGGCTTCCTTCAGCAGTTCGTCGATCTGCGAAAGGACCTCCGCGGTCTGTTCGCGGACCGATTGGCCCACTGTCTTTTCGGCGACGCAGCCGGCCAAGTATATGCGGCCGTCGACGATGACGGCGTGGCTCATGCGTTTTCCGGCGCCGAGGCGTTTGATGTTACTCATGGGAATTTTTGTTGGGTTCTGGATTGAAGGTGAGGGGCGAGACCTTGTTTTCCGCCACCGGAAGCGTCAAGCGCGCGGGGCGGCAGGCGATGCGGTGTAGGCGGAGAACGCCGAACCGATCAGGATCACGAGCAAGATCATTATCAGGAGCACGAGCAGGGCTATGGCCCTCTACTGCGCGGCCAGTTTCAGGGGGTGGTTGGCGCTGCCCGGCACGACGGTCAGCAGGTCGGCACTCAGGATCGAGGGGCACCAGTATTTTTCCACGTGTTCGACGGCGAGTTCGGTTCCACGGGTGTGGCTCACAAAGGGCGACGTGCGCGGGTTGTACATCGCATCGGTCAGGTCGCGGCAGAGCACGACATTTTTGCCCAGTCGCACCAGTTGCCGGATGCCGAATGGCCGTCCGAGCACGCAGTATTGCACGTGCACGCCCATGAGGATGACGTTTTTGATGCCGAGCTGCTCGAGGAAATTGAAGATCTCGTCGCCCTTGTCGCTGATGCCGTCGAAGCCAACGATCTTGATGGCGGGATGCTGGCGTGTGCTGGTTTTGGGATCCTTGTCGGTCGGCATGACCGGATCGTCGCAGTCCTCCCAGCCCTTGGTGTGGAGGATTGGATAGTCGGCCTCACGCGTGGGATCGAGGTAACACCATTTCTCGATTGGCACGGGCGGTTTCACGGTCGGCGCCAGCTTGAGCCGCAGCCGCTGGGGCGTGGCGTCGTAGTGGGCCATGCCGCCGCTCGGGGCATGGATGACCTGGATGCCGAGCGAACGCGCAGCCGACACCACGCGGTTCATCTCGGGCGCCATCGTGTCGACGCGGTGGGCCGCCATCTTGCACGGATGATCCTCCCACATGTCGCAGATGATGATGGCAGTCTCGGCGACTTTCCAGTCAGCCACGCGCGTGCGCGGGGAGAACGTTCCGCTTTTCGGGATGGCCTCTTTTTGCTCGCGCAATTGCAGTCGCAGCGTGCCCGGCACCGTGGCACGTTGCGGCCAAACGGGTGCATCGTCGGCCGCGCCGATCAAGGGAATCGTCGCGAGGGTGAGGGCCAGAATGAGAAATCGTGGGCAGGGCATGGTCGTATCCTCTTTTTTCGGAGTGAATGAGCGCAAGCAAAGGGGGTCGGTGCGCCTCCGCGTTCCTGATGCCCCTGAATCTGCCGGACGGGCAAGCGCAAACTCCGGCGGCGCCTGGCGAGGGCGGTGTTTACGCGAACGGCCAGAACTTGAAGAGCTGGAGGACAAATACGGCAGCGAGAACGTAGCCGAGGCCGGACATTTTTTTCGACTCGCCGAGCGCGAGGGCGAGCAGCGCCGTGGCGATCAGGCCGAGACCGATGCCGTCGGCGATGCTGAACGTCAGCGGAATCCCCACGAGGGTGAGAATCGCGGGCAGGGCGGTCTTGAAATCGTGCAGGTCGATCTCGGTGACTGATTGCATCATGAAGATGCCAACGATCACGAGGGCGGGCGCCGTGGCGGCGGCGGGCACCATCAGGATCAGCGGCGTGAAAAACAAGGCGCCCAGCAGCAGGCAGGCGGTGGTGACAGTGGTGAGGCCGGTGCGCCCGCCGGCCTCGACGCCCGCGGCGGACTCGATGTAGCTGACGACAGTGGAGGTGCCGGCGACGGCGCTGAGGATCGTGGCGAGCGAGTCCGCGAGCAGCGCCCGGCCGGCCTTCGGCAGCGTGCCGTCGGGCCGCAGGAAACCGGCCCGCTTCGTGACGGCCACCAGCGTGCCGATGTTGTCGAACAGGTCGACGAGCAGCAGCGTCAGGACCAAAGGCAGGGCGAGCAGGATGGCGTGACGGTTGGTGAGGAATTGAAAGGTGAGCTTGAGGAAAACCGGAGCGGGCGAGGCGGGCGCCGCGACGATGCTTTCGGGCAGCTCGGTGACCATCTGGCCGCCGCCGGCGCGCACGAAAAGCCCGGTGACCGTCACGGCGACGATGCCGAGGACGATCGCGCCGGGGACGCGGCGGGCGACGAGGATCGCGGTGAAGGCGATGCCCGCGAGGCAGAGGGCGACCGGGCCGGAGGCGAAGTTGCCGTGCGTGACCAGGGTGGCGGGATGGGCCACGATGATGCCGCCGTTTTTCAAGCCGAGGAAGGCGATGAACAGCCCGATACCGGCGGTCACGGCGATTTTCAGCGCATGGGGAATCGCGGTGATGATGCGCTCGCGAATGCCGGTGATCGACAGCCCGAGGAAGAGCACGCCGTTGACGAACACCATGCCGAGCGCCTCGGTCCACGGCACGCCGCGCCCGATGCAGATGGTGTAGGTGAAAAACGCGTTGATGCCCATGCCCGGCGCGAGGGCGATGGGGTAGTTCGTGAGCAGCGCCATGAGCAGCGTTGCCACCGCGGCGGTCAGGGCCGTGACGGTGACGAGGGCGGCCTTGTCCATGCCGGTCTCGGCCAGGATCGCGGGATTGACCGCGAGGATGTAGGCCATCGCCGCGAACGTCGTGAGTCCTGCCTGCAATTCGCGGCCGACGGTCGTGCGGTGCTGGTCGAGTTGGAAAAGGCGGTTCAGCATGGAGGAAATTAAATCGTTCTCGTTCTCGGCAGCGGAATGGTTCTTTCTGCCCCGGCCCGAGAGGCGGAAAACCAGAACGATTACCGAGACCAAGAACGAGCCAATACCATGCCGGTCGTCGACGCCCACGTTCATCTTTATCCGGCCGAAGTCGGGCACGAACCGGCTGCTTGGGCGGCCGCGCAGGGCGAGGCCCACTGGTCGCTGTTGTGCACCCGGCGGCGCAAAGATGGCCGGCCCGTGCAATCTTTTCCCTCCGTCGCCGGGCTGCTGGCGGCGATGGATGCGGCCGGAGTCGGGCGTGCCGTGCTGCTCGGCTGGTATTGGGAAAGACCGGCAACGTGCGTGGCGCAGAATCGCTTTTACGCCGATTGCGTACGCCGGCATCCCGACCGGTTCTCCGCATTCGCGACGCTGCAGCCCGCCGCCGGGCGCGAGGCGACGCTGGCGGAAGTGCGGCGGGCCCATGGCGAGGGTTTGATTGGACTCGGCGAGCTGTCGCCGCACTCGCAGGGCTTTGCGGCCGGCGATCCGGTTTTTCGGGAGGTGCTGGCGCTGGCGGGCGAGTTGCACCTGCCGGTGAACCTGCACGTCACCGATCCGGACAGCCGGAGGTATCCCGGATGGATCGCGACGCCGGCGGACGATTTTGTCGGGCTCGCGCGGGATTTCCCTGCCACGACCTTCGTACTCGCGCACTGGGGCGGGCTGCTGCCGCTGCACGACGCGCGTTTTCGCGCGCTGCCCAATGTCTGCTACGACACGGCGGCTTCGCCACTACTCTACGATGCGACGGTGTGGCAGCGGATGATCCCGGCGCTCGGCGCGAATCGAGTACTGTTTGGTTCGGATTTTCCGCTCAATCTCTACCCCCGCCTGGAAGCGGAGGCCGGGATGGTGCGATTCATCGCGGAAGCGAAATCGGCGGGCGTCGACGATGCGCTCATGGCCGGCAATGCGGCGAAATGGCTGCGGCTTTAGCGGCAATTTAATTTTTCTCTAGCCGGAAAGTTCAATTCCGTTTGTCACGTAATACGTGACAAAAACCCGGCGCGCGCCTTCGCCGGCGCGGTCAGAGAAACTTTTCCAGCGCCCATTTCACGACCGGGCTTTGCGGGTGGTTGACCACGATCTGCAGTCCCGTGGTCAAGCCGGAGGGAAGGGGGACGGGTACGGTGAGCACGGGCAGGCCGCCGAGGCTGGCCGGCGCCATCAGCGTCAGAATCCGCGTGCGATTTTCCAGCGTGTACTCGGCCTTGGTGAGCGCGGCGCAGGGCGTGCCCGGCAGGACGAGGAAATCGTAGGTTAGGAAAAAACTCGTCCAGCGCATGCGCACGGCGGCGAGCTCGAGTTGGGCGGCGTCGATTTCGGCCGGGGTCAGCGCGTGGACGCGGTTCACGCGCTGCCAGACCACGGGGTCGTAGCGGTCGCGATAACGCTCGGCCCAGCCCTTGTGCACCTCCCACGATTCGCGCGCGACGATGACGTGGTACGCGGACAAGGCACGCGAGAAGCCGTCGAGCAGGTCGTCGCGGACGAGGGGTTCGGCGGGTGAAGTCAGGCGGGCGGCCGCCGCGCGGCAGGCCACCGCGACGTCGGCGTCGATGCCCGGGAGTTCCAGGTAGCAGCCCACGGGCGTGCGCTCGCTGCCCCGTAGTCCCGTCAGGGCGGACAAGGCGACGAGCATGTCGCCGGCGTTCGCCGTGAACCAGCCCGCGGTGTCGAACGTGGTGGAAAGGGAGACCGCGTCGCTGATCCACGCATCGCGTGGCCGTAGGCGGAAACCGAAGAGGCCGCAGAACGCCGCCGGCAGCCGGACGGAACCGCCGGTGTCCGTGCCGAGGGCGAGCGGCGCGATCCCGGCTGCGACGACGGCGGCGGATCCGCTGCTGGAACCGCCGGTGGTGCGCCCCGGAAAGTGCGGGTGCTCGCAGTTGCCGTAGTGCGGATTTTCACCGGTGACGCCATAGGCGAATTCATGCAGGTGGGTTTTCCCCGCGAGGACGCCGCCCACCTCACGCATTTCCCGCACGGCCACGGCATCGCGCGTGGGCATCGGGCGCACCTCGGGGAGAAACGTCGAGCCGGCGAACGTGGGCAGGCCTGCGACGTCGAAAAGGTCCTTGGCGAAAAAGGGGACGCCGCTGAGCGGCAGACCGCGGGGCGCGGCGGCAAAGGCCTTTGCAAGGCCGGCCTCGTTCGGGAGCGAGGCGATGGCGGCCCGGGCCTGGCCGGGCGCGAGCCGGGTGCGCACGCGGGCGTGGATTTCGCGGGCGGCGTTCTCGGGGGAAAGTTGCTGCCAGACGTGAAAGTTCATCATTGCAGGTTCAGGGATCGGAGCCGCGAGGCAATCCTGCTGCGGTGTGAATGGCTGGCTGAGGTATTTTCGTTGTCATCACGCGGGCGTCGGAATGCCTTCGGGGACTCCCTTTCATCATGAATCCTGAAGCCAGACTCGCCGAACTTGGACTCACGCTCCCCAATCCGCCCACCGCCGCCGGCAGTTACGTGCCGACCGTGCGCACGGGCAACCTGCTCTACTGCTCGGGGACGGTCTGCATGGTCGACGGCAAGATGACGCACACCGGTCAGGTGGGCAAGGAGCACACGGTCGAGTCCGGAAAGAAGTCGGCCGAGGTGTGCGCGTTGAACACGCTGGCAAACATCAAGGCCGCGGTGGGCTCGCTGGACAAGGTGGCGCGGTTTGTCTTCGTGAGCGGATTCGTGAACGCCGTCGACGGGTTCGCCGAAAGCCCCGCCGTGATCAACGGCGCGAGCGACCTTTTCGTGAAAATCTTCGGCGATGCGGGCAAACACGCGCGGGCGGCGGTGGCGGTCAACGGCCTGCCGCGTGGCTCGACCACGGAAGTGCAGGTCGTCGTCGAACTGAAAGCCTGAGGCCAGGCGGTGGGTTTGTCCGCGAAGCGACGCGGACAAACCCAAAAGAAAATCCCCGCCGCGGGCGGCCGGGTCAGGCGGCGGGCGGCTTCGCGAGGTGGCCGGCGTCGGCCGCGGCCTGGATCATGCGCTCGGTGTGGGTCCAGAGGGCGGCCGAGCCCGCGGCGATTTTCGAATTGCGCGCTACGACGCGATCCTGCGTGACGCCGTGCTTTTTCCAGCCGCCGCCCTGCGCGCGACAGTTGAGCAGCACCGGCTGAAAGCGATCGACCGCGAGGGCGAATGCGGCCGCGGGGGTTTGTTGCGCCTCGAATTCATCCCACAGCGCCCGAAACTCCCGCGCCTGATCCCCCGGCAGCAGCCCGAAGATGCGGTCGGCCGCGAGGCATTCGCGCGCGTGCTGGTCCGCCTGGCCGGCGGTGTCGTAGCCGAAGGTGTCGCCCGCGTCGATTTCGACGAGATCGTGGACGATGAGCATTTTCAGCACGCGCAGGATATCGAGCGCCGGTTCGTTGGCGTGTTCGGCAAGCACAATGACGCAGAGGCAGAGATGCCACGAATGCTCGGCGTCGTTTTCCGCGCGGCGGCTCCGGGTGTTGAGGGTCTGGCGGAAAATTTCCTTCAGTTGATCGCACTCGGCGATGAATTCGATCTGGCGCGCGAGGCGTTCGGCGGAGGATTCGTTCATGAAGGCGCGACCCAAACAGAAACGGCGCACGCGTGAAATCAGGAACTGCCGGGGGGCGTCGGCCTCCACCCCATGCGACCCTGCCGTGAGCGCCGCCGATCCCGTCGTCAGGGGTTGGCGGGAGCGTCGGCTTCGTGGCCTTCTTGGACGAGGCGTTGATTTGTGCGGCCCTTCCTGAGCACCAATTCTAGAGGCAAACCCCAAACAGGGGACGGATAGGAGACAAAGCGGCCGGGATTAGAGCCTTCGGGCCGTGTTAGCCGGAATTTGAGACCCCCTTCGCGTTGCCGGCGAACGGCCGAACGTCGCTCACTGGTCCGTTTGAACCAAGCGCACTGCGGTGATCCCCCGAAAGCCGGGCCACTTGCAATGTTAGTCTGCGGCTCTAAAAGGAGCCCAGACCATGAAAGGCAAAAAACACAGTGGGGTTGCCCCGATTTGACGGACACGCGTTGAGCCAAAGAAAGGACTCAACCATGACCAAGAAGAAGGAAGCCGGGGCAACGCCCCGGCAGTATGAAGCGGCGTTCAAGGCGGAAGCCGTGCGCCTGTGGCAAAGCAGCGGCTAGGCCGCGGCGAAGACCGCGCACGAACTGGGGATCAGTGTGTTCAATCTCTACAAGTGGAAGCGGGAGGGCGCGGCGCCCCGGGCCG
>CANEVO010000019.1 GCA_947442255.1 Opitutia bacterium | reverse complement strand
GCATGACCCTTCATATAGGACGTGTTCTGGTTGTATTTTGTCGGGAGCGCGGGGCCTGACGCGGCGTCGAGCACAAGGGAGAGCGTGCCGGCGCCGGAGAATTCGACCTGCACGATGTCGTCGTTGAGATCGATGAACGAGACGCGCAGGATTTGGCCCAGCTCCGAATCGGCCTTCATGCTGGCCGCGGCGCTGCCGAGCAGGATTTGGTCGTAGGTGAAACCGGTGCCGGGATGGAAGATATCGGGAAATTCCTGGCCGGATCCGACCAGTTTGCTGGACGTGGTCAGGCCGAGGATGGCGGAACTCGTGGTGCTGGTGGTGCCGCTGGTGACAACCACGGTGTAGAGCCCGAGGTTGGCAGGTTGGGTATTTGCCAACGTGTACGTGGCGCCCGTGGCGCCGGCGATGTCGGTGCCGTTGAAACGCCATTGGTAATTGAGCGGGGCGGCGCCGCTGGCCGTGACGCTAAAGGAGGCGCTGGTGCCGGCGGGCACGCTTTGACTCTGCGGCGCCGTGGTGACAATCTGGGCCGAGGCGGAAGGCAGTGAGCCGAACGAGCCAGCAAAAAGCGCGAACAGAAAGCGCGGAAGACCAAGGGATCGAGTCAGGGAGGCACACCGGGAAATTTTCATTTGATACATGATGGTAATGGGAGGCAGGCAACTCCGTTCATCCGACGACGCCAATCCAATCCCGGGTAACCTTGAGACGAGAAAGTCGCCGGCGGAATGAAATGCGACAAATGTTAACAGGGAGCTGGGGTATGTCGGAAGCCGCGAGCGGCGAGGCGGTTTCCCCTAATTCGATGATAGCATTTCTTACAATTCTCCGTCTAACGCTTTCTGACACACCTACGCCGTAGCCACAATCGCGCAACGCGAGCATGGCGATGGCAGACTCAAAAACGACTGCATGCTCGAAGTTTCGGACGCTATCCTTTGAGAGGACGGAGGATTTCATCAAACAAGCAGACCTTCACCTCGTGTAAATCGGTACGTGGAGGCTCCCATTGCAGGAGACCGGATTTAATCCACGGCCTACCCTCACACTACGGATTCATCTTAGCCTATGCGTAGGGCTGTTGGATAGAATCTAAATCAGCCCGCAATTCAGTTGGCCAAGCTGATGCTCAAAATTCTGCTTTCCGCTGCCCGGCGCCAGCTGAGAGCGACGGGGTGGAAAACAGTGACACTGGCCGCAGACCGGTCGGCGTCCGACTTCCGGCGACACTTCACGGCACTGGCATCGTAAGAAACGTTCCGCGGTGCCGTCCGGCCGCGCCAACCTTTCGCACCGCTCGAACCGAGCGTGGTGTGGTCCCGTTCCCGCGGCCTCACTTCTCCTCCCGTGCCGTGGAAACTGAATCAAAATCAACCCAACCCAGCCTGATGCGCCGCCTTGGCGCCTCCGGGCCGGTCGCGATCGTATTGTCCTTCTGGCCGCCGCTGGGCGGCTTTGTGCTGCTGGCGAGCCTCACCCGGCTCGGGCCCTGGCTGCGCGACCACGGCTCCGCGGGCATGTTGATCTATTTCCTGGTGCCGGGGTTGCTCATGGGCATTTCGTTCCTGCCGACGTATTCGTGCGCGATTCTCGCGGGTTGGGCTTTTGGCTTCGCGGTGGGCTGGCCGCTGGCGATGGTCACCATCACCGCGGCCTCGGTCATCGCCTACGCGATCGGCCGCTGGATTGCGCGGGATCGCGTGGTCCAGGTGATTCGCGAGAAGCCGCAGTGGAACGCGATCCACCGCGCGCTGCTCGGGGCGCATGCGGGACGGACGACGCTCGTGGTGACGTTGCTGCGCGTGCCGCCGACGTCGCCGTTTGCGCTGGTGAATTTCATGCTGGCCGCTGCGCGTGTGCCGCTCGGTAATTATACCGTGGGGACGCTCATCGGCGTCGCACCGCGGACGGCGCTGGGGGCGTTCGCGGCGGCGGGAGTGGAGCAGCTGCGTTTCAAGCCGGCCGCGGAGGCATGGACCGTCGTGGCCGGCATCGGTGCGACGGTGATCGTCTGCGTCGCGTTGGGCATGCTGGCCAACCGCGCGCTGCGGCAGATGACCAACGAGCCCGCGGTCTCGTGATGGTGAAGTGGCGCGCGGGAATTGTGCCGGGCGGGATTGGCCGGCGGCGCGTCGATCGGTGAGTCGAGCCACGGGAGGCGTCGTAAACGCCGCCGTGATCCCGGCCGTGACCGCGAGTAGATAGAATCGCAGATTTGGCCTTTGAGGCGAAGACGTCTTCGTATTTCAAACGTGGTAGAATCATTTTGGGCTTTAGTTGTTCCGCCGGCCACATCACCCTGCGCGCGCTGGTTGGTTTCCTTACCCCAAAGCCCGATGCCCCAGCAAAACACAGAGCAGGCCCGTTGGTTTGCGGAGGAGGTGAAGCCCCACGAACCGGAGCTACGGGTATTTTTACGGCGCCATTTTCCCACGGTGCAGGATATCGATGACCTGGTGCAGGAATCCTATGCCCGACTCCTCCGGGCGAAGGGCCGCGGTTTGATTGCCGAGCCTCGAGCCTATCTTTTCCGCACGGCACGAAATGCCGCCTTCGATCTGTTTCGCCGGAAGCGAAATGTTTCGATCGAGGACTTAGTGGAAAGCCGGCGCCTGTCCGTCGTAGAAAATGGACCCGATGCCGCCGAAACCGCCAGTCACGCCGAGGAAATCGAACTTCTCGTCGAGGCGATCGAAGCGCTCCCGGACCGTTGCCGTGAAGTGCTTAAGCTGCGAAAACTGCACGGGCTTTCGTACCGCGACATCGGGCTCCGTCTGGGAATCGCGGAAAATACGATCAATGCCCAGCTCGCGATCGGGGTCGTGCGGTGCCGCCAGTATCTCGAAGCCCGGGGTGTGAAGGGAGGCGGCGATGCCACCTAAAATTCCTATATTCCCGCCGGGGGAAAATGCCGGACTCGATCCCGTCGAGCTGAAGGCGGCGGAGTGGCTGGTGTGGCGTGACCGGGGTCTTTCGGCTGAACAGAAACGAGAATTTGACCGGTGGCTGCGGGTCGATGAACGGCATGCCCGGGTGTATTCCGGATTGAGTCAGACATGGAAGCTGCTGGACTTAGTTCCTGCGGATAGACTCCCCGTGCCGCCGTTGAGGCGAAATTCGAAGCCGGCGTGGGCCGTCGTCGGGTCGTTGGCCGCTGCAGCGGCACTGATTCTGGCTTTCACGACGCTCGATTTTTCGACGCGATCCGCCGTTCCGATTTCGCAGAGCGCCGCCACGCCCGTTGGCGGCTTTGAGAAAATTGACCTGCCGGACGGATCGATCCTCCGTTTGAACACCGCCAGCGCGGTCGAAGTCGCCTATTCCACAACCGAACGCCGCGTCCATCTCACGCAAGGCGAGGCCAACTTCGTCGTGGCGAAGGACAAATCGCGTCCGTTCATCGTTCGCGTGGGGCAGGTGGACGTTCGCGCTGTTGGCACCGTTTTTAACGTGCGTCGCAATTCCGAGGCCGTCGAGGTGCTGGTGACCGAGGGCAAGGTGCGCGTGAACGATACCACGTCCGGCCGGAGCTTGCTGGCTTTACCCAAGCCCGAAGGCGGAGGTGAGACTCCCGGTTCATCCCCAACCGGGCTTCCGGCAAACGGGAGCGCGTCGGGCGAAGCTCCCTTGTTGGTGGCCGGCCAGCGGCTGACGCTCTCCACCGCGACGCGACCCGCGGTTGCAGTCGCCAGCGTGGTTCCCGTGGCACCGCACGAAGCGGCGCGCGCCCTAGCCTGGCAAAGTCGCCAGGTGAAATTCAGCCTCGAGCCGCTGGAAAATGTCGTGGCCGAGCTCAACCGCTACAATCGGCACCGTCTGGTCATTGGCGACGCCCGGCTGGGCAGTCAGCGGTTTGGCGGTAAATTCCCGGCGGATGACATCGAGTCGTTTGTCGATTTGCTGGAGAGAAATTTCGGTGTGGTCGCGGAACGCCGCGAAAACGAAACGGTGCTGCGGCTGAGGCCGTGACCCGGAAATGGGCCGGCGGAACCGATGGGTCGGGCCCGCACGTGGAATTTTTTTTATAAAAATTCTATAGAGAGTTCGATGCTCCTTCGCGTCGTAATGAGTGTCGCCACCAACTTCCGCTCTTCGGGTGGGCGCGCCCGGTCCGCGCCCGGTCGATGGGCCTGGCGCTGTTTCAGTATGACACTTCTTACCCTAACCCTTGCCGCATTTCCTGCTTTCGCCCGCACTTCAGCCGAAACCCTGAAGCAGTTTTCCGCCCAGATCGGACCGAGCGTTTGCTCTATGCGGCCGACTCGGTGGAGGGAGTAAAAACCAACGCAATCGCCGGAGAAATGGAGCCGCGGGAGGCGCTGGATCGGATGCTGGCCGATACGGTTTTGGCCTTGGTCGAAGACGGCAAGATGGGGGCGCTGACGATCACCCGTGCTTCATCATCCCTCAAAACCGACATCCCTTCCGACTCTGAATCCAAACCCAAAGCCCAGCCTGACGAACCCCAAAAAATTATGAAACGAAAGAATCCCATTTCCCTTCTGATCGCCTGGCTTGGCCTTGCCCTGGCACCGACGCATGCGATTAACGCTGCAGACAACGGCAACCCGCCCACACACGGCACGATCATCGGTACGGTAACCAGCGCTGAAACGCGCAATACATTGCAGGGAGCAGTTGTGTTGGTGCCCACGCAGGGGAAGCAAGCCCTCACGGACAATGCGGGCCGATTTTTCCTGACGGAGGTTGCGGTCGGTGCTACGGAGTTGGTCGTTTCCTATACGGGCTTCGACGACTACCGGCAGGCGTTGGTGGTGTCCCCGTCCGAACCGACGCGTCTTTCCGTCATTTTGAAGACAACCTCCGTCCTGACCATGCAGGCCTTCACGGTTTCTTCGGAGCGCGAGGGCAATGCACTGGCGATCACGCAACAGCGCAATGCCAGCAACGTAAAGAATGTGATCGCCATGGACGCGCTGGGCAATCTGCCGAATGGAAACGCCGGGGAGTTGCTCACGCAATTACCCGGTATCACCGGGGTGTTTGATGGAGAGGGCAATGTGACTAGCGTGAGTGTCCGTGGCGCGCCTGCCGGCCTTACGCGTTTGAATGTCGATGGCATGCCGCTTACGTTTGTGGGCGACCGGTCGCCCAGTCTCCATTCGTTTTCCGGCGGGTTGTACGAGGAATTGGAGGTGATCAAGGGGCAAACGCCTGACAAGAGCGCCGACGCGATCGGCGGCATGGTGAATCTCAAAACCCGCTCGGCCTTGAGCATGAGTGAAAAACGGAGAATCACCTACAACGTCGCCGCCCGTTGGGCGCCATCGTTTTTCGAGCGGACCCCGATGCGGGCCGACCATCCTATTCATCCCCTGTTTAACTTTTCCTACCGGGAGGTATTCGACACGTTCGGCCGCCGGCGCAATCTGGGTATCTCGCTGAACTTTTCCTACAACGAAAATGTAAATGAGATCAATCAGGTTCTATATGACTATCGAGACTCGGCGATCATCCCAAATTTTATTTGGGACTATCGCGCCATCGCTTATTACAACAACCGGCATGTAACGAGCACCAACTTAAAAGCTGAATATCGATATTCGGATACCAGTAAGTTTTTTTTCAACGCTATTTATAACCTCGGGAATGAGCCCGGCATTGACAACAATTCGGTGCGCGCGTTTACGAATCAGACGGTCGCCGCCTTGGATGCCAATGGCCAGCCGACCGGCCCGGGCGGCATCTTTCCCGGCTACACCAGCACGAAGACCCGTGTGCGCGGGGTGGCGGGATCGTTCTTCGAGCAAGCCAATTTTTCCCTGCCCTTCTGGAGCAAGACACCGACGCTCACGATCGGGGCCGAGCATAAGTTGAATCAATTGGAAATAGACTACAACGCCAGATATAGCCACACTCACTATGACCAAACGGCGGGGAAAGGCGGGCAATTCGTGGCGCGCGTGCCCAATGTAGGTTGGATCATCGACCGGGCCGACCCTAAAAATCCAATATTTACCCAAACGGAGGGGGCAAGCATCTTCGATATTAAGAGCTATACCAGCGATATATCGTTCACCCGGCGTGACAATCAGGTCGATACGTGGCTCTCGACTTTCGAAGGCAACCTGAAGTATAATTTCGATGCAAAAAATCCGGTCGCCCTAAAAGCAGGCGTCACCTATAGGGAGGAAATTCGCGAACGGGCCGTCAATGATGCGCATCAGTGGACCCGCACGGCGGGCGCGCCACCGCTGTCAACGGCCTGGTTGACCTTCAAGACGCCCTTCGACGAGCGAAGCGGCCAGCGGCTGCCTGAAATAGAAGCCCGTGGAATCAACGCGGAAATCAACAATCCCGCGCTCTGGACAGAAAATCGCTATTATACGCCCCAGCAAAAGTACACCAGCAATTCCCGCGTAACCGAAGAGGTCAAAGCGGCCTATATCATGGCGCAGGGAAAATTCGACCGACTCGGCTATCTGGCGGGCGTGCGCTTCGAAGGGACAAGGGTAAGCGGATCGGGTTTCATCCGCGGCACTCTAGCCACCGCCGCGCAAATCCCGGACCCGGTCGCGCGGGGCATTAACGATTACAACAATCCGGTGACGAACAGAGGATCCTACGATCGCTCCTTTCCGAGCGCTCATTTCTTCTACGAATTCACCAAGGATTTCATTGCTCGCGCCAGTTGGTCCACCAGCTTTGGCCGTCCGGGGATGGCGGCATTGGCGCCGGCCGCGACCATCAGTGATACGGCCCAGACGGTGACAGCGAGTAATCCCGGCATCGGTCCCCAGTACGCCAAAAATATCGATCTCTCCCTGGAGTACTACTTTAAACCGGCCGGTCTGATCAGCTTGGGATATTTTAATAAGCACATCAAAGATTACATCCTGACGACTCAAATTGGTACCATTGGGGACGGGCCCAACAACGGATATGGTGGACTCTATTCCGGCTACACCTTGAGTTCGACGATCAACGCGGGGAATGCCGATGTCGCAGGCTGGGAGTTCAATTATCGTCAGCAGCTTACCTTTTTGCCCGGACTGTTGAAAGGATTTCAATTGTCGGCCAATTATACGGAATTAAGGGCGAACGGAAACTTTGGTGGCACGACCACACTGGGCACCAATCAGGTGGCCGGCTTCATTCCCAAGGCGGGCAATTTCAGTCTGACGTTCAACTACAAGAAGTTCGGCTCCCGCGTCACCTTCAGCTATACCGGCGAATATTTATCCACTTACAGCCAGAACCTGACTGCGCGCATTTATCGGGAACCGCTCAGCACTTTAAATTTGGGGGTATCTTACCATATTTCACCAAGGATTATCGTCTATTGTGACGCCACCAATGTCACCGAGGAGTCGGTCAGCTTCTATCGATACGTGCCGGCGCAGTTCCGCGAATCCCGGAGAATGCAGGCCGCCGTTATTTTCGGCCTGTCGGGCCGGTTCTAAGAAGGCGGAACGGCGAAAATTCCGCTGCGGTGCCGTCTCTCTCAACGGAGGGAGGGCATCGTGACCGAAAGGCAGCATGCGTTGTGAGCACGCCCCACTGGCAGGACAATACGAATGGGGGATCGAACTCGCGGCTTGCGGGCGCCGTTTTTCCAGACCGCCAATCGGGTGCAGCCGGCCGCGGCTTTGTCCGTTTTTAACACTCATGACCATCCGTTTGTTCATACTGGCTGGAGTCACCGCTGGTTCGCTGCCGGCCCAGCCGATTCCCTCCGAGTCCAATGTCGACTGGCCGGTGTTTCTGGGAGACAAGGGCCGAACCCTGTATTCCCCGCTCGATCAGATCGATCGCGGCAATGTTTCCCAGTTGGAAATGGCCTGGACGTATGACACCGGAGAGAAAGCGCCCTTTCAGACAAATAATCTGATTGTCGCCGGAGTGCTCTATACGGTATCGCCGGCGACCCGGAGGGTGATTGCGCTGGATGCGGCGAGCGGTCGGGAACGCTGGATTTGGGCCGGGCCAAAGTCAGGAGAGGCGGGCGGTATGACGGGCGCAGCCCGGCAGTTGCGCGGGTTGGTTTATTGGGAAAACGCGCACGGCGGCGAACAGCGACTTTTCAGTGCTTATGGCAATTATCTGTATGCACTGGACCCAAAGACCGGGGAGGTGATTCGGAGTTTCGGGGACGAGGGGGCGGCTCATCTCGGTCGGGGAATCGACGACCTGGGAACTCCAAACGTCAATTACAACACGCCTGGAGTCATCTACAAGGATCTGCTGATCTTCGGCGTGAGCAGCGGATCGCCGCGCGGCATCCGGGCGATGGATGTGCGCACGGGAGCCATCCGCTGGCATTTTCATACGGCCCCCCTGCCAGGAGAATTTGGCTACGACACGTGGCCGGAGGGGTATGATCGCACCAGCATCTCCGCCAACGACTGGTCGGGACAGGCCCTCGATGAGAAGCGTGGCATCGTGTTCGCGTCGACCAAAACCGCCGCGCCTGATTTTCTGGGAGTGGACCGTCACGGGCAGAACCTGTTTGCGAATTGCCTGATCGCGCTCGATGCCGGCACGGGCAGGCGGCTCTGGCATTTCCAGATCGTGCATCATGATCTCTGGGACCGGGACTTGCCCTGTGCGCCGGTGCTGTTGACGGTCAATCATGGCGGTCGGAAGATCGATGCGGTGGCCCAGGGAACCAAGCACGGGTTGCTCTTCGCCTTCGACCGGGTAACGGGCGAACCGCTCTGGCCCATCGAGGAAAGGCCGGTTCCCCAAACCACTCTGGAGGGCGAGCAATCCTGGCCGACGCAACCGTTTCCGACCAAGCCAGCGCCCCTGATGCGGCAGTACTACACCGAGGCGGACATCTCGACGATTTCGCCCGAAGCCCGCGCGTTGACGCTGGCGCGAATCCGGCTTTCGCCGAACTTCGGTCCGTTTCCTGCACCTAGCTTGAAGGAGTCGGTCATGTTTCCTGGTTACAATGGCGGCATGGAATGGGGCGGAGGTGCGGCGGATCCGGAGGGAATCTATTACGTCAACGTCAACGAAATCCCTTGGTTTATGCAGATGGTGGAGACGCGTCGCGCAGACGGCACCGCTCTTGCGCATGGGGAGCAGGACTACCGCGCGCTCTGTTCGGCCTGCCACGGGCTGGATCGCAGTGGCAATCCGCAGATTGGTTTCCCCTCGTTGATCAAAATCGGCCAACGGCGGACACGCATGGAGATTGAGCGGGTTCTTATGCACGGGGCTGGGATGATGCCGCCCTTCGATCGGGTTCGAGAGAACCAGCGCCGGGGGGTGATCGACTTCTTGTTGGGGGAGGCTCCCGTTATGGATCGTCAGGAGAAAACGCTGTCCGCGACCTCAACCCAAGCTTATCCGCGTTATTCGTTCGCCGGCTTTCGTAAATTTGTCGATGGGCAAGGCTACCCGGCAATCAAGCCGCCGTGGGGCACCTTGAATGCTGTGAATCTGAACATCGGGGAAATTAAGTGGCAGGTGCCGTTGGGCGAGTATCCGGAACTGACCGCACGTGGGATCCCGCCAACCGGCATGGAGAACTACGGTGGGCCGGTGGTAACGGCTGGCGGGCTGCTCTTCATCGGGGCTAGCGCCGATCAGATGATCCGGGCGTTTGACAAGGATACCGGAAAAGTGCTCTGGAGTGCTAGGTTGCCGTTTAGCGGAAATGCAACTCCGAGCACCTACATGATCGACGGCCGGCAGTACTTGGTCATTTCTGCCGGTGGCAGCCGCTGGGGCGGACCGGTCGGCGGTAGCGTTGTTGCCTTTTCGCTGCCGAAGGCGCTCGTGAATCCATAGGCGATTGGTGCCGGCGCGAGGGTTCGTTTCAACCTGCGCTGGTCGTCGGCGGGAATTTCGCTCAACGTCGGCGGCATGAACTTACCCCGATTTGTTCGTCGTGGAATTTGTCTTGGCTGGATTCTGCTCCTCGGGACGTCGATGGCCCAGGAACAGCAGCGCAGGGATCTGGAAGCGATGCGGATTCTGGCGCCGACGAAGGAGCCGCGCGGCCGGATCAACGCGGTCGATGCCACGGTGGCCAACGTGGCGGACGTGGCGGCGGACGCAGGGGCCGAGTCTTGGCGTGGCACGGGCCGGCAGGTGGGGTTAAGTCTCGGATCGCTGGAATAAGTTGGGGCTGACTCAACCGCTGGAGCCGCCACCGCGTGTTGATGGGTGATGCCCGGCTGAGCGCCCAGCCTTTGGCCGGTAAACCTCCGGTGAACGACGTCGATTTACCGAGGGGATTTAGGCGTGTTTGCTGAGCGTCATCAGGACGAAACCGGGTGGCCCGACACGATGCGTGTGTTTCGTCGGCCGTGCCCGCTTTGATTTGGATAAAAATTCTTTAGTGACTTCGTCGATAGTTTTCGTCTATCGAATCAAGCCCTCTTTGCTCCGTGGTTCGCTCAGCGCGAATCGTGCCCTAGGGAACGGCATGGCGTTGCTTAGGTATTCCTCACCGGAGGTTCGACGGCTCCGCCTTCTTTGATTTTTTGATCCGAAAGCACTAACTGAGACTATCCGAACCCCAAAAACTGATGAAACGAAAGAACCCCATCGCCCCGCTGATTACATGGCTTGGTCTTGTCATGGCCGCTTTTCAGGTTGTTTACGCGGCGGACGGAAATGTCGTAGCGGCGAGTCAACGTCTCGGATTGATCACCGGTCGCGTAAGTAATGCGGCGACCAACGCCAACCTCGAAGGCGCGGTTGTGTTGTTGGAAGGAACCACGTTTTCGACGGTCACCGAGCGTGACGGCACCTACCGCTTGCGGGTGCCTGCCGGGAACTACACCTTGGCGGGTTCCTACACGGGCTTGGATTCCCAGAAAACCCCGGTGTCCGTCGCCGACGGCGCGACCGTGGTGAGGGAAATCGGTCTGACGGCGGATGTCTACCGGATGGAAAAATTTACGGTGGCGGGCGAGCGGGAAGGCAGTGCGCTCGCCACGACGCGGCAGCGACAGGCACCCAATGTGAAAAATGTGGTGGCGGGCGACGCCTTTGGCACGGCCACCGAAGACAATGTCGGCGCATTCCTGCAAAAGCTGCCCGGCATCAATATCGTAACCGATACCGGGTTGGTGCGTGAAGTGATGGTGCGGGGTATCGATTCCAGCCTGAACACGGTGGAGATGGACGGCGTGCAGATGGCGAACACGAATTCCTCCGGCACCAATCGATTCTTCGATTTTCTCCAGGCGTCGCTTTCCATGGTGGAGAGTATCGAAGTGACCAAGGCGCCCACGCCCGATATGCCGGCCAGCTCGATCGGCGGGAGTGTCAACATGATCACGCGTACCGCCTTCAGCCGGGCGAATCCACGCTCTTTCACTTACTCGATCGGGGCCGTGCACAAACTCGGCCGAACTGGCGGCCGGGCAGAACCCGAAAAGCGGTGGAATTCCGAGCCGATCAAGGGCATCACACCGTCGGTGGCGTTCACTTACTCGGATGTGTTGGGTAGCAAAAAGAACCTAGGGATTTCCTTCAGCTACTCGCGCAACACCCAGTTTGGCGGCTCGGAAGATGCCCTCTTCAACTATCAGTCGGTCCTTACGCGCCCCGCCTACATTCGGAATGTCAGCGAACGCGTGACGGCGGCCGCCGGCCCGCACACCCGCCGCAACATGAATTTGAAGCTGGAATACAAGCTGAGCGACCGGACCGTCGTTACGCTGACCGGCGTGCACAACCTCTATCACGAAAACCCGGAAACCCGGACCCACCTTTTCCAAACTGGAGACAGCGCCGCCCGCTTTGCGCCCGGTTACAGTGAAGCCTATTCCGAGGCGCTGCCCAACGTCGCCACCATCGCGCAAATGACCGAGACGGCCTATGACAACGTGAGCAACAACTACCGCTTTCAGTCCGCCGTGGTGCATAAACTGGACAACCTGCAGATCGATTACAGCGCGACCGTTTCGATGTCCAACGGCTATCAGTATTACGCGCCTTTCGAGCGCAGCTTTCCCGGCCGGCCGAAAGGCACCTTTACTTTCGCCGGCCTGACCAACATCGGCTTCATCGTCGACAAACGCCGGGACGCAGCCTGGCCGATAATCACCCAGACGGCAGGGCCCAATGCCTATAATCTGAACAGCTACACCACGCTGACGATGACACAGAATCACAACAGTGCGGACGCGATTATCACCGAAGGCCGCGTTAATCTCAAAAAGAGTTTTGAACTGGCGGTGCCGACGTTCGTTAAGACCGGCTTTCAGTACCAGCAGCAACGTCGCGAAAGGGACAACAAGCAGCACAGCTACACCTTCACCGGTCCCGGCGGTTTGGGACAGTTTATCGACCGCAGCTCCTGGGTAAACAAAACGATCAGCGGCCAACGCCAGGCCCCGTGGGCTGACCTACTTTACCTTGCCCAGTACAAAGAAGACCATCCGGAATATTTCCCGGAGAATCTGAGCTACAAGTATGTGCAACGCTTGCTGAGCTTGCAGGATGTGAGGGAATCGATCGCAAGCGCTTATGTGATGGGTAATGTGCAGATTCAGCGCCTCGGCATCCTCGCGGGCCTGCGGGTTGAGGAAACCACCACCCAGGGCAACGGACCGGTCAACCGTTCCATTAATGCCGCGGAAGCTGCTCGGCGGGCCGCGTTTGTCGGCACCTTGACCGAGGAGGAAATCAAGCGCCGTGCCTATTATGATTGGGGCGATCGGATTCACTCCGAAGGCAAATACCGGAATGTCTTTCCCGGGATTCATTTCAGATATTCCGATCCCAGCGGCTTGCTCGCCCGGGCGAGTTATTCGACCAGCATCGGACGCCCGGGTATCGCGTCGATCATCCCGAGCCTGACGGTCAATGAGCAGGCGGAACGGCTGACGGTGGCAAACACGTCCTTGAAGCCGCAACGAGCGAACAACTTCGACTTTACCCTAGAATATTATTTCGAGCCCATCGGACTTTTTTCCACGAGTTTCTTCCTCAAGGAGGTCAGTGATTTTATCTATACCGACAGCAGCCGCGTGGTGCCGGCCGGAGCGTCCAACGGCTTTGACGGCCTATACAGTGGCTACGCCATCACGACGACCGCCAACGGCGGTGACGCCCGCTACCGCGGGTTCGAGGTCAACTACCAGCAGCAGTTCACCTTTTTGCCGGGATTCTTGAGCGGTTTTGGCGTGAACATGAATTACACTCAGTTGCAGACCAAGGGTGACTACGGTGGGACGGTCGCCACCACTCAAGTCGCCGGGTTTCGGCCGAGGACGGGCAACATTGCGCTTAATTACCGTTTCAGCAAATACGAGGTGCGCGTGCAAACCAACTGGCTGGATACCTACCTGACTTCGGTTTCGACCAATGCGGCATTGCTAACCTATGAGGCCCCCCGCGTCGTCACGTCGGCAAAATTCACTTACAAGATTTCGAATCGGACGAGCTTCTATTTCAATTGGGATAACATTTTCCGGAGGGCGGAAGTCAGCAGTTATCGGGCGTTCCGCGACCGGGTTTCCACCACGCGGTTGGTTTATCCCGGGATTGCGGCCGGCATCCAGGGGCGGTACTAGCGCAGCACCGCGGAAGCGGTGCACACTGCTCATGGACAATAACTGCTCGATCGCAGTCTGGTCGCCGGGCTGCGCAGTATTCAAAACAACAACATTCGACGCCTTGGACCTATGCGATATCTCATGATGTTTGGGCTGGCCGCGGTGGTCATTTTCACCCCGTTGGCGGGGCAGAATGGCCCACAAACGGATCTGGAATCGATGCGGATTTTGGCGCCGACGAAGGAGCCGCGCGGCCGGATCAACGCCGTCGATGCCACGTGGGAGGCCTGGCAGAAGCGCACGGGCGAGCTGCCGCCGGATTTCTCCAAGATGCGGTCGATCCCCTTTGCGCCGGATCCGCTCGAGGGCGTCCGCACCCGCGAGCAATGGGCGGCCCGCCGGATCGAGCTCAAGAAACAGGTCGAGCAGTGGATCACCGGCCATATGCCGCCGGCGCCGGGTAATTTGCGCGCGGTGGTCACGGGCGAACGCCGCGACGGCGGCGCCCTCGTGCGCGACGTGCTGCTCGAGTTCGGACCGGAACATCGCGGCAAGTTGCATGTGCAGGTGATCATTCCCCCGGGCAAGGGACCGTTTCCGGTTTTCCTCACCAATCACAACCGGGCGCGACCATGGGTGGCCACGGCCGTCGCGCGCGGCTACATCGGCTGCATCTACCAGGCAACCGATCCGTTTTACGGCGAGGAGGATGACTCCGATAAATTCATCGAGCTTTATCCGGACTACGACTTTTCGTGTCTCGGGCGCTGGGCGTGGGCGGCGAGTCGCGCGGTCGACTATCTCGTGACGCTCCCCGAGGTGGACGCGGGCAAGATCGGCGTCACCGGCCATTCGCGCAACGGCAAGCAGGCCGTCATGGCCGCGGCGTTCGACGAGCGGATCGGGGCGGTGATCGCGTCGGGCGGCAACACCGGCGAGGCGAATCTCTGGCGCTACACGAGCGACCCTTTTGCCAACGAAACCATGGAGCGGATCATCGAGGTCAACCCGCACTGGTTCTCGCTGCGGCTGCGCTTTTTCATCGGCCGCGAGGACAAGCTGCCGGTCGACCAGAACACGCTGTTCGCGCTGATTGCGCCGCGCGGGGCGTTGCTAGCCTCGGCCTACACCGAGTCGGCCAACAGCACGCTGGGCTTCGAGCAAAACTTTCGCGCTACCAAAAAAGTGTACGAATTTCTCGGCGCCCCGCAGAACCTTGGACTCCACCTCCGGCAGGGGCTGCACGCCACCAGTTCGGGCGACATCGAGCGCTACGTCGACTTCCTCGACAGCGTGTTCGGCCGGAGCAAACTGCCCGTGCCGCAGGCCTTCGTGTTCGGCTACACCTTCGAGGACTGGCTAAAGACGTCCGGCGAAAAGAAACAGACGACACCGCCGCAGGACAAGGTGCGCTGGGCGCTGGGCGAGGAACCGCCGCTCATCTCGTTTCAGAAGCCGACGAATCCCGCCGGACCGCTCACGGGTGACGGCGGCTGGATCCGGCTGATTTCGCCGGTGCCGGCGGATCGCTCGATGAAGGTGGTGCCGATTTCACTCGGGACGGATATCAAGGCCGACCTCTACCTGCCGGCCGCCGGCGGAAAAAAGCTCCCGGTCGTCATCTGGCTGCATCCCTACGCGCACGCCAACGGCTACGTGTGGAGGGCGAAGGCGCCGTTCGTGGAACTCATCAAGCGGGGCTATGCCGTGCTGTCCTTCGATCAGATCGGATTCGGCACGCGGATCGAGCATGCGCAGGATTTCTACCGGCGTTATCCCCACTGGTCGCTGCTCGGGAAGATGGTGGCGGACACGCGTTCCGCGATCACGGCGGCCACCCAGCACGAGGACCTCGATCCCACCCGGATTTACCTGCTTGGCTACGCGCTGGGCGGCAAGATTGCGCTGTGGACCGCCGCGCTCGATTCGCGCCCGGCGGGCGTGATTTCGGTCGCCGGCATCACGCCGCTGCGCACCTCGCGCGACACCGAGGGCATTCGCGCCTACTCCCACCTGCACGGTCTGCTCCCGCGTCTCGGCTTTTATGCGGACACGCCGGCGGAGGTGCCGGTCGACTACGACGATGTCTTCCGCGCCATCGGCAACCGCCGCACCCTGGTCGTTGCGCCCACGCACGACCGGCACACGGATCTGGCCGCGCTCCGGCAATTAGCCGGGCCGTTCGGGCAGGTCGATTTGAAAACGCCGGAGGAATTCAACCGGTTCACGCCCGCCGTGCAGCGTTTGGTCTTCGACTGGCTCGACGCGAAGGCCCGGTAGCGCTTGTGGGCGAATGTCGCCACGATGGGGTAGACCATTTGACGTGCGCTTCAGTCACATTTGACTGACACGCATGAAAATCAGCGCCCGCGCCTTTCAGCGGGAATTTCCGCGCATGCGGCGCCTGGCGGCCGCCGGGACCGTGATCGTCGTCGAGGCGGAGGGACAGGCGTTTGAGTTTCGGGCCCGCCGCCGCAGCGGAGGAGTGCATGGCTGCATGAGTGGACGGGCGAAACTGGCTAGGCTGCTCGATGGACCGGCCATTCCAGCCGAAGAGTGGGGCGAACTGGCGCGGTGAGGGCCGCCGCGTCGTCAGGAAGCAGCCGGTTCAGCGCTTCACCCAGGGCAGCGCGTCGAGATCGATGTTGCCGCCGGAAAAGATCATGCCGACGCGCCGGCCGCGGACGTCGACCTTCTTTTCGAGGACCGCGGCATACGGCACGGCGGCGGACGGCTCGATGACGATCTTCAGGGTTTCCCACACTTCCCGCATCGCCGCGACGATGCCTTCCTCGGTCACGGTCACGATATCGTCGACGTAGCGTTGGAAGACCTCGAAGTTCGGTGCGCCGATATTGCCGCGCAGCCCGTCGGCAATGGTGTCGGTCGTTTCAAGGGCCACGAGCCGCTTGGCCTGGAACGACTGGAAGGCGTCGCTGGCGTTGGCGGGTTCGGTCCCGATCACCTTGATGGAGGGCCGGAGGCTCTTGGCTGCGACCGCGGTGCCGCTCAGCAGTCCCCCGCCGCCGACGGAGCACAGCATGACATCGAGGTCGGCGATATCCTCCAGCAATTCGATCATTGCGGTGCCCTGGCCCGCCATCACGTGTTCGTTTTCGAAGGGGTGAATCAGCGTGGCGCCCGTCTCGGCGATGACGCGGGCGCAGGTGGCCACGCGTGCGGCTGCGGTGGGTTCACAAAAAATGACCTTGGCGCCGTAACCCTCCACGGCACGCACCTTCACCTTGGAGGAATTCGATGGCATCACGATCTGCGCCGTGATGCCGCGCAGCCGGGCCGCGCGGGCGAGGGCGGCACCGTGGTTGCCCGAGGAATGGGCGACCACGCCGGGACGGGCGGTCGCTTCGTCGAGGGCGAGCACGGCATTCATCGCGCCGCGGGCCTTGAACGCGCCGACCTTCTGGAAATTCTCGCATTTGAAAAAGAGCGATCCGCCGCTCGCCGCATCCAGGCGCGCACTGGTGAGCACGGGGGTGCGGTGGATGTAGGGGCGGATGCGATCGTGAGCGGTGCGGATGGCGGCGAGGTCGAGCGGCATGGTGTGAAGGGGGGAGGTGGTTATTCGGAGCAGGCGTGATCACGGCAGTCCATCCGGATCCGATGGCACGATGCATTTGCGGGAATTGCGAGGACTCCGTGGCTCGCGGTCACGAGCGAAGGCCGCACGAGGCGGGCTGTGCCGTCGGCTTGCGCAAACGGCGGGAAATCCGCACACTCGCCGCATGGTCAAGAAACTCCTCCACACCCGGATGCGGGTGAACGATATCGAACGCACCGTGAAATTCTACGAGCAGGCGCTCGAGCTCAAGGTGGCGCGGCGCAGCGTCTCGCCGCGGGGCGCCCAGATCGTGTTCCTCGCCACGCCGAACAGCGACGAGGAGATCGAAATCTGCCAGCTGCCCAACAGCCCGTCCGTGCAGGTGCAGCCCGATCTGATGCACCTCGCGTTCGAGGTCGACGACCTCACGGCGTTTACGGCGCAGTTGGAGCGGAAGGGATTCAAGCTCAGCGACGGCCCGACGCCGACCAGCAGCGGGTCCGTGATTGCGTTCATCGACGCGCCCGAGGGTTACGAAGTGGAGCTGATTCAGCGCCCCAAGTGAACGCGGACGCTTCGGCAGCAGCGGCGGATCGGCGCTGGGCGAACGCCTGGCCCGATGCGCTGGCATTTGCCGGCGGTCTCGCGGTGGCGTGGTTTGCCGGCTGGCAGACGACGGATCTGGTGTGGAGCCTGTGGCTGTCGAGCTTCGTGGTCGGTTATGCCGTGATCGTCTGGTCCATCTTCGGCCCGATGGTCTTCATCGGCGGCAAAGTCTGGCAGGGGCGAGCGGACCTGCCGGCTGACGCGGTGGCGCCCGCCGCGATCGGCGGCACGATCTTCCTGGTGGGGGGATTGTTCATGCTGGCATGCTTCACGGTGCATTTCGGAATGTTTCACTTTGTCCACTCGGTCTTCCTGAACAGCTTCTTCCCCGTCGACCCCTCGGGCGCGGCGAAATCATCGCCCGGTCCGGCGCTCTACTGGCTGGTGCTGCAGCGTTATGGCTGGTTCCTGCCGGCCGCGGTGATCGCGGAACGGGCGGCGTTTCGGCTGGCGCCGGGTTCCAGGGCATGATGGCGCCGTACCGCAACGTCGTGCGGCTGCACCTGCTGATTTTCTTTTTTGCCTTCGCGCATTTCGCCCGGCTGGAAAACTTTTTCGTCTATGCCGTGGTCTACGCGGTTTATTTTTTTCCGTGGCGGCTGCTCCGCGGGGAAAAGCCGGCGGAGACCGGAGCGGCCCAGCCCTGAGGGGTGCCGGCGTCTCCGCTCCGCGTTGAAGCACTTGAATCGGCGGCCGCCCGGGCTCCCGCGGCTATCTTCCCTGCTGCCGTTCCCAGCCGAACAGGTATTGCTGGGCGAGTCCCGCGAGCGGGCCGAAGTGGGCGCGGCCGAACTGGGCGACGTGCGCCGGCTTCCAGCCGTCGAGGCCGTAGCGGCGTGCCATCGTTTTCAGAATCCACGTATCGACGGGAAATGCCTCGAGCCGGCCGGCCCCGAAAAGGAGAACGCAATCGGCCACCTTTTCGCCGACCCCTGGCAGCGCGCACAGCCGAGCCTTCGCCGCCGGATATGGCAGCGCTTCCGTTTCGGCGAGCCAGCCGGGTTGCGCGGCGACGATGCGCGCCGTTTCCGCGATATAGCGCGCGCGAAAGCCCAACTGACAGGCGCGCAACTCCGTCTCGGGCAGGGCGGCGAGTTCAGGCCAGGTGGGGAGACGATGAAAGCCGGGGGCGATTTCCGCGCCGTGCCGTTCGGCGAGCAGCGCGAGCATCTGCTTGATCTGCACGATCTGCTTGGTCGCGCTGCAAAGAAAGCCGAGCAGGGTTTCGCCGAACGGCTGGCGCAGGATGCGCAGCCCGGGGAACGCCGCGAGACACGCCGCGAGGTGCGGATCGCTGCGCCACGGCAGCGTGTCGACCAACGCATTGAAATCGCGGTTGAGGCCGAGATACGCGGGCAACGCGCGGGCCACCGCGGACGCGAGGGGGCGGGGCGCGCCCCATTGCACGTGCGCGTCCCCGGCGAGGCGCAGGCGGACGACGTGGTCCGCCCACTGGCCGAGCCAGATCCGGTCGCCAACGCGGTTCCAGCGGAAGGCCTGCCCGCCGTCGAGCGTTTCGGCGAGCACATCGGCAGTGAGGGCGGGCGCACCGGCGAGCGGTTGCCATTCGGACCAGTCGGGTTCGGTCATGGGCACGTTAGTGACCGGTTTGTCCGCATTTTCCCCAGGGCGATTGGCCGCGGGAGTGCGTCAACGGACCCCGGGTTCACTTCGCCGGCTTTTCCCACAGGAAACTCTTCTGGTCCGTTAGCGCCCGTTCGTCGGCGCTGAGCAACTCCAGTTTCCACGCCACGGGTTGCACGTTCTTACCGCCCGGCCAGTCGGTCCCGGTGAGACCGAGCAGATAGACCGATTCGCCGGCAGGGGCGGAGGCGACGGGGAAAGTGAAGGCGACGACCTCGGGCGCATCGGGCCGGATCATGTGGAGCGCGAAGCGGGCGCCGGCGAGCGGGGTGGCGTATTTGACGCGCACGAGAAAATAGAATCCCTCCCTCTCGTCGGCCCGCGTGCGGAGTACGATTTCCCGGCCGCGGTGTTCGGGTGCGCCGAAATACTCGCCGATCCGCTCGAACGATTCCGCGTTGCGCCACTCCGGCCAGATGCGGACGAAGGCGGTTTCCGCGGCGACCGCGGCGGGACCCGCGAAAACAACGAGGCAGGCGAGAAAGGATAACAAACGGCGCATCGCGGCCACGTTGCGCGCTCCCGGCCGCGGGCGCAAGGGAGCGTGTGGTCGCGGGGAAGCGCGCCTTCCTAGTTGCCGAGGCGTACGAATTGAAACCGGTGCAGGCCGAGCAGGGAGGGTTCCCAGCCTCGGACGGCGGGATCGATCAGGTAGGTTTGAGCCCCGAAGAAAATCGGGGCGATCGGCGCCTGGTCGAGGAGCAGCGCTTCAGCCTGCTGCAGCAATTCGAAGCGCTTCGCCTGCACGTTTTCGCCGCCGGCGGCCGCGAGGAGGCGATCGTAGTCGGGGTGCACCCAGCCGGTCCAGTTGTTGCCCGAGTTACCCGTGAACAGATCGAGGAACGTGATGGGATCGACGAAGTCGCCGACCCAACTCGCGCCCGCAATCGTATAGGCGAGCGACTGCTGGTTTTGAATCCACGTCTTTTGTTCAAGCGGTGCGATCGTGATGCGCACGCCCAGCTCGCGCTGCCATTGCTCCTGGATCACCTCCAGCACCCTGGGTTGAAACTCGTCGTTGCGCACCTGGACCTCAAAGACGGGCAGGCCCTTGCCCCCGGGAAAACCGGCCTCGGCCAGCAAGCGCCGGGCCGCCGCGAAATCCACGGGCACGCGGGCCCGGGCGGTGTAGCCGCCGGTGCCAGGCGGCACGAAATGCTCCGCCGGCAACCGTGCGCCGTTCAACACGCGCCGGGAAATCGGCTCGCGGTCGATCGCGAGGGAGAGTGCGCGGCGCACCTTGGGCTGATCGAGTGGCGGCTTCGCGACGTTGAAGCGGAGGAAGACCGTGCTGAGGAGCGGGTCGAGCCGGAGCTTTGCTGGCTCACGTTCGCGATAGCCGGGAATCTTCGTCGTCGGCAGGCCATTGGTGAGGTGGAGCTGGCCGGCGCGAAAATTACGCTCCTCCACGTCGGCGCTCTCGATGGGCAGAAACGCGATGCGGTTGAGATGAGTGGTCGCGGCGTCCCAGTAGCCCGGGTTTTTCACGACGGTGAGCCGCGCGTTGGGCGTCCACTGTTCGAGCATGAACGGTCCGTTGCCGACAAGGTTGCCGGGGCGCGTCCAGGCGGTGCCACGTTGGGTGAGGGCGCCGAAGCGGGCGAGTACGCGGGGATTGACGGGGAACCACGCGGGCAGCGCGACGAGCGCGGGCAGATAGGGGATCGGCCGGGCGAGCGTGATGACGACGGTCCGCGGATCGGGCGCCGCGAAGCCGAGTGCGGCGGGGTCGGTGATCTTGCCGGCGTTGAAGGCCTCGGCGTTTTTCACCGCGTGGAGCAGGTAGGCGGTCTCGGCGGCGAGCGCGGGCGAGAGCTCGCGCCGCCACGATTGCACGAAGTCGTCGGCGGTGATGGGTTCGCCGTTGGACCAGCGCGCCCCGGCACGGAGATGAAACGTCCACGTGAGCCCGTCGCGGGATGTTTCCCAGCGCGCGGCGGTCGCCGGCACGGGTTGCGACGTCTTTTCCTCGATCGCGGTCAGGCCCTCGAACAGGGCCGTGATGATGTTCTGGTCGGTGTAGATGGTCGCGGTGTGCGGATCGAGGTCCTGTGGTTCGGCGAGGTTGCCGACGAGGAGGGTCTGGGTGCGAAGGCCCTCGGCGGCGGGTGTTTCGCGGCGCGCGCAGGCAGTGAGGAAGACGCTGGCGAGGAGAGTGGTGGAGAAAAAGGCCCGGCGGCGCATGCCCCAAGAGAACACGGTGGCGATCCGGCGCAAGGCGGGGGTGCCGGATTCGCCGGACCGCAGTCATGGGGATGGGCGACGGCAGGAATCCCTGCCGGTCCCCGCGACCGCGGGATTTCCCTATTCAGCCGTGCCCTCGAGCACCGCTTCCTCCTGTTCCCGGAAAAACTGGTTGGTATAAAGATCGTAGTAGTGCCCGCGCTGCCGGAGCAGCTCCGCGTGCGTGCCGGATTCCTCGATGCGACCCTGCGTGATCACGAGGATGCGATCTGCGCGCCGGATGGTGCTCAACCGGTGGGCAATGATGAAACTGATCCGGCCGGAAAGCACCGTGTCCAGCCCGCGCTGGATGAGTTGCTCCGTCTCGGTGTCGATCGAGGACGTCGCCTCGTCCATCACGAGGATCTGCGGATTGGCCAGCAACGCCCGGGCGAAGGACAGGAGCTGCCGCTGGCCGGTCGAGAGCCGGTTGCCGCCTTCGCCCACCGGTGAATCGTAGCCGTGCTCCAACCGGGCGATGAACTCGTGGGCGTTGACGAGCCGGGCGGCGGCCTCGATCTCGGCGTCGGTGGCGTCGAGCCGGCCGTAGCGGATGTTCTCGCGCACGGTCCCCTTGAACAAATGCGGGGTCTGCAGGACGCTGCCCAACTGCGACTGCAGCCACGCGAGCGATCGCTCGCGATAGTCGGTGCCGTTGAGCAGAATCTGCCCGGCGGTCGGCTCGTAGAAGCGGCACATCAGCGACACGATTGTGCTCTTGCCCCCGCCGGAGGTGCCGACGAGCGCGATCGTCTCCCCGGCCCGCACGGTGAGGTTGAAGTCGCGCAGCACTTCCGGGCCGTTCGTGTAACGGAACATCACGTGGCGAAATTCGATGGTGTCGATGCGCGGCGGCCCGCCGTCGGCGGCGCCGCCCGGCCTCGGGCCATCCCCGGTCATCGCTTCGCGCACCCGGGTCCGGACGGCGTCGCTGTCTCGGATCGCGGGCTCCGTCGCGAGCAGGCCCATGACGCGTTCGCCCGCGGCCTGGGCGCCCTGCATTTCGGTGAGCTTCTGGGCGAGCTGGTTGATGGGTTGGAAAAATTGGCCCGCGAAATTGATGAATGCGACCAGGGTGCCCAGTGTCATCGCCCCGTCGACGGTGAGGTAGCCGCCGCGCCACAGGGCGAGGCCGGCGCCGAGGCTGCCGAGGGTCATGACGATCGGATGGTAGAGCGCGTTCTGCCGCGCGTTGAGCACGGAGGCCGCGAACATCCGCCCGGACAATTGTTTGAATTCCCCGAGGTTCTCCGCCTCGCGTCCGAGGGTCTTGGTCGTGCGCACGCCCTGGATCGATTCGTTGTAACCCGCGGTGATCTGCGAATTGAATTTTCGAATCTCGCGCGCGCTGCGGAGCATTTTCCCCTGAAAATATTTCGAGACGACCGCGAGCGGCGGCACAATGGCGATCACGATGAGGCCGAGTTTCCAATTCATCAGGAGCAGGCTCACGGCGATCATCAGCACGTAGCTCAAACCCCAGACGATATCGAGGAAGCCCCAGGCGATGATGCGGCCCAGGCGATCGCAATCGCCGGTCAGCCGGCTGATCAGCCAGCCGACGGGCCGCTGGTCGAAGTAGGCGAACTCCAGTTCCTGCAACCGGTCGAAGCAGTCGCGCCGGATGTCGTGCGCGAGGCGGTTCGAAATGTTGCCGGCGAGGTCGATGAAAATCCATACGCCGATGCAGAGCGCCAGCGTGACCGCGAGGTAGGCCACGATGTAGCGTCCGAAGGCGGCCTGGGCGCCGTCGCGCACCACCCCGTCGATCACCCAGCGCGTGACGTGGGCGAAGGCGGCGTCGCACGCGGCGATGACGATGGCCGTGACGAATAATGGCACCAGATAGCGTTTCAGGTGGAGGGCGCGGCGAAAGATCTTCCACCACAGTCCGGTGTCGAGCCGGGCTTTGAAATCATCGTCCTGGAGGAGGGGCGCAGCCATGGGTCGGAGGCCGTCAGGCCGGTTTCAGCTCC
The DNA here is from genome assembly GCA_947442255.1 of Opitutia bacterium. The sequence goes on along the minus strand of CANEVO010000019.1, from coordinate 20,640 downwards.
CTTTGGAAATCGGATTCCAAGCTGGTCTGGATCTGCCAGAGCCGGCGGTAGAGGCCCTCCTGCACGGCGAGTTCGGCGTGGGTGCCGGTCTGGATGATGCGGCCGTGGTGGAGGACGATCACCCGGTCGGCCTGCGCGAGCGTCGAAAGCCGGTGCGCGATCACGAGGGTGGTGGCGCGCCCGTGACGTTCCTTGAGGGCGTTGAGGATGACGGCCTCGGTCTCGCCGTCGACCGCGCTCAGGGCGTCGTCCAGGATGAGCAGCGGCGGGCGCCGCAGCACGGCGCGCGCGATGGCCATGCGCTGGCGCTGCCCGCCGGAGAGCGTGATGCCGCGTTCGCCGATGAGGGTGTTGTAGCCCTGCTCGAAGGTCAGGATCGTGTCGTGGATGCACGCGGCGCGCGCGGCGGCCTCGATCTCGTGGTCGGGTGCATCGCCGCGGCCGAGGCGGAGATTGTCGCGCAGCGTCTTCGAAAAGAGAAACGGCTCCTGCATGACCACGCCGATTTGGGCGCGCACCCAGGCGCGCGGGAGCGAGGCGAGTTCTCGGCCGTCGAGCTGGATCGAGCCGGAGGTGTAGTCGTAGAGACGGAGCAGCAGGTGCATCAGCGTGCTCTTGCCGGAGCCGGACGGGCCGAGGATGGCCAGCGTCTCGCCCGGCCGTACGTCGAACGAAATGCCGTTGAGCGCGCCGGCGGCGGTGGCCGGCTGGCTGGCATGCGCGAAGTGCAGGTCGCGCACCGCGAGGGCGCCCGTGATCTGCGCCGGGAGCGCCGCCGCCGGCGGTTCCGATTCCCGGGCCACGGCGAGGATTTCCCGGATGCGGCCGAGGGCGACCGAGGTCTTGCCGAGATCGGTCAGGATCCGCCCCATCTGGCGCACGGGCCAGAGCATGATCCCGAGGTAGGAAAGAAAGGCGAACAGCATGCCAACGGTGAGCGTGCCCGTCGTGATCCAGTGCGCGCCCACCAGGAGCGGCAGGCCCAGCTGGCAAAGCGCCACGAGGTCGCTGATCGACCAATACCACGACATGAGGCGCAGCATCCGGAGGCTGCGGTCGCGATAATCGGCGTTGGGGGTGGCGAACTTGGCGCGCTCGAATTCCTGGCGGGCAAACGCCCGCACCACGCGGATGCCGGTGAGGTTTTCCTGGATGACCGCGGTCAGCGCGCCCTCGGCCTCGTCGACCTTTTTGAAGACATGCTTCACCTGGCGGAAATAGATGTAGCCGTAGGCCACCAACGGCCCCACGAGCGCAAACGACACGAGCGTCATGGGCACGTTGAGCGAGAGCAGCAGCGGGAGCGCGGTGGCGGCGAGCAGCGCGGCGTTGCCGATTTCCATTACCTGGGTCGCGAGAAACTGTCGCGTCGTCTCGACATCGCTGGTGCAGCGCTGGACCAGGTCACCCGTGTCGGTGCGATCGTGATAGGACGCCGGCAGGTGGTTGAGATGGTCGTAGAGGTCGTCCTTGAGGCGGCGCGCGATCCCGTCGCTGGCGAGCGACGCCTGCCAGCCCTTCAGGTAGCTGCAGAGCCCGGCGAACAGGCTGAGTACGACCATCGCGACCGGGGCGAGCCAGAGATGCGCCCGCAGATGATCCGCGCCGCCCAACGCCTGCAGGCTCCAGGCGATGAGCGCGGGAGTGCCGGCGTCGGCGGTACGGTGCGCGACGGCGTAGTCGATCGTCGCGCTGCCGATCAGCGGAATACCGAAATTGATCACCGTGGCCAGCGTCAGACACGCCAGTGCCAGCCCGTAGCGCAGGCGGTGGCCGCGCATCAGGGACCAGATAACGTGAAGGGGGGAGCGCATCGGCGAAGGACGGGCGCAAAGTACGAAATACCACGCCCGCTCCGAGGGAGCGGAGGGGGTGCCGGGCTGGCAAGCGGGGACTTGTGCGCACGGGCTGGGGTGAGGCGAACGGCGGTTGCCTCCCGGACGCTTTCGGTGCAATTGGGTGCAGGGAACGCGAAATTCAGAATTTTCCCTAAGAAACCCGGCGGCCGCCCGTTTTGTCTTCAGAACCCATGTCCACTGAACCCCCGAACATTCGGGCTCTGACACATGAAGACTCCGGTTTTCTGGAATGCATTTTTGCGGAGCAGCAGGCTCCGCTCACCCGTTACGCCGCGCGCTTGCTTGGCGATCCCGACCGCGCGCGCGATGCGAAACGATCATGCAATGTATCGACGGAATCACGGGGTTGACCAATGAGCTTGTTCTGAAGCTGTCGGTTCGGGTGTGCCGGCGCCGCAACGACGGATTATGGCGAATCGGCGGACAGGCGTCGCTCTCTGCTTTGGCTCTGTTGCCTCAGCCCTGCGCAAGATCTCGGAATCGCGCCTTAACTTGAATTGCGGAGGGCTTCGGAGCAGGTGCACGCTGTCAACAACAGCCGACATCAACGAATTGATCGGCGGTTGCACCCGAACTGGGTGTGGCGTGGAGCGGGTCTTGCTCCGGGAGATTTCTTGCAAATAGTGCCCTGGTTCGGTGCCCGTCCCACGCGGGTCCGGACCTTCACCCCGATGCCCCGCCTATTCCCCGCCTGCGTCCTTCCTGCGCTCCTGCTGCTGGTGCATGCGGGGTTCGGGGCGTCCGCGGAGAAACTCGAATTCAACCGCGACATCCGGCCGATCCTCTCGGAGAACTGCCTGAGTTGCCACGGGCAGGATGCCCATCGCCGCGAAGCCAAACTGCGGCTCGACGACCGGGAGAGCGTCACCCGCGATCGCGACGGCTATGCGGTGATCGTGCCGGGAAAGCCCGCCGACAGTGAACTCCTCCTCCGCCTCGCGTCCGAGGATCCCGACGAGAAGATGCCGCCGCAGGACAGCAACAAGCACGTTACTCCGGAACAGATCGCGCTCATCCGCCGCTGGGTGGCCGAGGGCGCGGTGTATCAAAAGCACTGGGCCTTCGAGCCGCCGCGGCAGGCACCACCTCCCGCCGTGCGCGGCGCCACCTGGCCGCGCCATGCGCTCGACCGGTTTGTGCTCGCGCGATTGGAACGCGAAGGGCTGGCGCCCTCCGCCGTGGCCGCGCCGGAAACGTGGCTGCGTCGCGCGAGTTTCGATCTCACCGGATTGCCGCCCACGCCGGCCGAACTTGACGCCTTCACCGCTGACGTGGCGGCGCGGGGCGAACCCGCCTGGGACGCGGCGGTCGAGCGGCTGCTCGCCTCGCCGCATTTCGGCGAGCGGCAGGCAATCGACTGGCTCGATGCGGCCCGTTACGCCGACACGCATGGTTTTAACAACGACTCGGCGCGCACGATGTGGCGCTGGCGCGACTGGGTGATCGGCGCCTTCAACGCCGACTTGCCTTATGACCGCTTCATCACCGAGCAGCTCGCGGGCGACCTGTTGCCAAAGCCGACGCTCGAGCAGCGCATCGCCACCGGTTTCGGCCGCAATCACGTCATCAATAGCGAGGGCGGCATCATCGAGGAGGAATACCGCGTTGAATACGTGGCCGATCGCGTGCGGACGATGAGCACGGCCTGGCTCGGGCTCACCATGGAGTGTTCCCGGTGTCACGACCACAAGTTCGACCCCGTCACCCAGCGCGACTACTACCAGTTGTTCGCCTTTTTCAACAACGTGCCCGAGCAGGGGGAGGACGGCCGCGTGGCTAATGCGGTGCCGATGATTCCCGCCCCAACGCCGGACCAGGCGGCGGTGCTGGCCGGGCAGGAGCGCCAGCTCGCCGCGCTCGATGCGCGGCTGCGCCGGGCCGGGGAGAGCTGGCGCTGGCAGTCCGAGGACCGGGCGCGCGTCGAAGCGTTGATCGCCCGCGCCGCGCCGCGCGCCGAGGTGGTTCCGAGCGTGCCCCTGCGGGAGGCGGAAATGTCCACTGAGGGCGCGCCGAAGGCCGAATGGCGGATCGATCCCGAAAAGCCGGCGCCCAAAATCGCCACGGCCAAACTCGATTTCGCGGGCAAGGAGGGGATCACGCTCGCGCTCTGGTTGAAGCCGGATGCGGACAACCCGCGCGATGTCGCGCTCCTCTCCTCGGTCGACCATCTCGGTTCGCCGGCGGATGCGCTTTACGGCAACGGCCGCGAATTGCGTCTGATCGACGGGGAGATCGAGCTGCGCCTGACCGATCGGTTTCCGGCGTATTCCATCACGGTGCGCACCGTGGGGGCGGGCATCCGCGCCGGCGAATGGCGTCACGTCGCGGCGATTTACGCCGGCGGAAAAAGGGCGGGGTCGGTCCGGCTATTTGCCGATGGCGTGGAATCGCTGGTGCGGGTTTATCACGAAGGCGTCTCCAAGGAGCCGTCGTCGAAGCGCGACTTGCTGGTCGGTGCTGACAACGCGAAGGACGGGGCGCGGTGGCGCGGCACTTTGGCCGAGATGATCAGTTATCCGCGGGCGCTGGACCGTGCGGCGATCCACGCGCGCTTTTCCCTTCGCGCGCTTTCCCAGGCGCTCGATCATGTGACGGGTGAGGAGCTGACCGCGCGTGAACGCGCCTGGTTGCGCGACGCCGTGCTGGCGGACGATCCCGCGACGGCCGAGACGGCGGCGCAACGGGCCGAGCTCTGGCAGGAGCATCTGGCGCTCCGGCGCAGCCTGCCCAGTGCAATGGTCATGGAAGAACTTTCGCAGCCACGCCCCGCGTTTGTGCTGAACCGCGGTCGCTACGACGCGCCCGGCGAGCCCGTCGAGGCGGGCGTGCCCGAGGCCTTGCTGGCGCCCTGGCCGGCGGGCGCGCCGCGCAACCGTCTCGGCCTCGCCCGTTGGCTTACTCAGCCCAATCACCCGCTCGTGGCCCGCGTGGTGGTGAATCGGTTTTGGGCTCAGCTCTTCGGCACCGGCCTCGTGAAGACCCTGGAGGATTTCGGTTCGCAGGGCGAATGGCCGAGTCATCCCGAGTTGCTCGACTGGCTCGCACGCGATTTTGTGGACGGTGGTTGGGACGTGAAGCGTTTGCTCAAGACCCTGGTGCTATCCGCAACGTATCGCCAGGGTAGCGCCGTCACACCGGAGTGGCAGACGCGCGACCCCGAGAATCGCCTGCTGGCCCGCGGGCCGCGCGTGCGGCTACCGGCGGAGCTGATCCGCGACCAGGCGCTGGCCGTGTCCGGCCTGCTCGCGCCGCGGCTGGGGGGACCGAGCGTCTATCCGTATCAGCCGGAAAAACTCTACGAAGGTATCGTTGTCGGCGCCGATTACCCCGGCACCCGCTGGGGCAAGAGCACGGGTGAAGATCTGCACCGGCGCAGCCTCTACACATTTTGGAAACGCACGATCCCGCATCCGGCGATGACGGGCTTCGACGCGCCCGATCGCGAATTCTGCACGGTGCGCCGTTCGCGGACGAACACGCCGCTGCAGGCGCTGACGCTCTGGAACGAACCCGGCTACCTCGAGGCCGCGCGGCAGCTTGGCACGCGCATGCTGCGCGAAGGCGGGGCGGAGGACGACGCACGCGTGGCCTTTGCGTTCCGACTGGCCACCGGCCGCCGTCCGGTCGCCGCGGAAACGCGCGTGCTGGCCCGGGCGCTCGGGCGGCTGCGCGCGGACTTTTTGGCGCATGGCAACGACGCCTACGCGTTCGTCAAAGTCGGCGAGTCGGCGCTGGACGCCACGCTGCCACCCGCGGAACTCGCCGCCGCCACCGCCGTGGCGAACATGATCCTGAGCCTCGACGAAACCATCACGAAGAACTGACCCGCCATGTCCTGCCATCGTTACGAATCCGCCCACACCCGGCGCGATTTCCTGCTCAAGACCGGCCTGGGGCTCGGCACCGCGGCGCTCGCGCAGATGTTCGGACGCGAGGCGTTGGCCGCCGCGGCCCCCGGTCCCGTGGCGTTGCCGACGGCGGCGGGTTTCGGCGGGTTGCCCGGTCTCCCGCATTTCGCGCCGAAGGCGAAACGCGTCATCTGTCTTTTCCAGTCGGGCGGTCCGTCGCACCTCGACCTCCTCGACGACAAGCCGGTGTTGCGCGAGCGGTTCAACGAGGACCTGCCCGATTCGATCCGGCGCGGCCAGCGCATCACCGGCATGGTCGCCTCGCAGGCGCGACTGGCGGTGCAGCCGAGCAAGTTTGCGTTTCAAGCGGGCGGGCGGAGCGGCACCATCATCAGCGATCTGCTGCCGCGGACGCGCGCCATCGCGGACGACATCTGCGTCATCCGGTCGATGCACACCGAGGCGATCAATCACGACCCGGCGATCACGTTTTTCCAGAGCGGGAGCCAGCTCCCCGGCCGGCCGAGCATGGGCGCGTGGACGGATTATGGCCTTGGGCGGCTCAACGAAAACCTGCCCGCCTTCGTCGTGTTGATTTCGGTGACCAAGGGCGCGCCCGGTCAGGGGCTGCTCGCGCGGCTGTGGGGCAGCGGCTTTCTGCCGAGTGAGCATCAGGGGGTGCAATTTCGCGGCGCGGGCGAGCCGGTGCTCTATTTGAACGATCCGCCCGGCCTCACGCGCGAGCGCCGGCGGCTCATGCTCGACGGCATCGCGGAGCTCAACCGGCAGCAATTGGCGCAGAGCGGCGATCCGGAGATCGAGACGCGCATCAGCCAGTTCGAACTCGCGTATCGCATGCAGCGCAGCGTGCCCGAGCTCATGGATCTCGCCGGCGAGCCGGCGCATATCCTCGAGAGCTACGGCCCCGACGTGCAGGAGCCCGGCTCCTTCGCGCGCAACTGTCTCCTCGCGCGCCGGCTGGCGGAGCGCGGCGTGCGTTTCATCCAGCTTTATCACCGCGACTGGGATCACCACGGCGGGCTGCACGACCGGCTGCCGGTGCTGGCGCGCGACGTGGACCAGGCCAGCGCCGCGCTGGTGAGCGACCTCAAGCAGCGCGGGTTGCTCGACGACACGCTCGTGATCTGGGGCGGCGAATTCGGCCGCACGCCGTACGCGCAAGGCGAGGCGAACCGCGACAAGTACGGCCGCGACCACCACGGCAAGGCGTTCTCCCTTTGGATGGCCGGGGGCGGCGTGAAGGGCGGGATCGTCCACGGGTCGACCGACGACTTCGGGTTCAACGTCGTGGAGGACCCAGTGCACATCCACGACCTCCAGGCCACGATCCTGCATTGCCTCGGGATCGACCACACGCGGCTGACGTATCGTTTCCAAGGGCGGCAGTACCGGCTGACCGATGTCCATGGCGACGTGGTGAAAGCGATCCTGACCTGACGGGAGGTTCCGCGGTCGGGATCGGACGGACGAAAACAGAGCTGGAGGCGCAGGCGGCGGGCTGCTGCATTGGGAAACCCCATGAAACGTCCCACGCTTTTTCTCGGTTTCGTCCTCGCCCTGTTGGAGGTCCGCGCCGCGGAGTTGCCGCCGGCGAAGTTTCGCGCGCAGACCATCGATGCGAAAATCCAGATCGGTTACAGCCTCGCGATCGCGGATGTCGACGGTGATGGCCGCGACGACGTGCTGCTCGCCGACGCGAAGCAGATCGTGTGGTATCGGAATCCCTCGTGGGAGAAGTTCGTGATGACGGACCAGCTCACGGCGCGGGACCACGTGTGCATCGCCGCGCGCGACATCGACGGCGACGGCAAGGCGGAGGTCGCGGTGGGCGCCGAGTGGAACCCGGGTGACACGGTGGGCAGCGGGGCGGTTTATTATCTGGTGCCGCCGTCCGACCGGACCGCGAAATGGCGGCCGGTGAAGCTGACGCACGAGCCGACGACGCATCGCATGCAGTGGGTGCGCGGGCGCGATGGCACGTTCACGCTCGCGGTGCTGCCGCTGCACGGCCGCGGCAACCGGAACAACGCCGGCGCCGGCGTGCAATTCCTCGCCTACCGCCGCCCGGCCAACGTCGACGATCCGTGGCCGACAGCGGTGCTCAACGCGGAGCAGCATGCCACGCATAATTTCGACCTGATCCGGTGGGGTGAAACGGGCGGGGCCGAGGGTATTTTGTTGGCGTCGCAGGAAGGCGTGCGACGGTTGCGGTTTACGTCCGATGGCGCGCCGGCGGCCACGCCGCTCAGCCGCGCGGCGACCGGCGAGGTGCGCGCGGGGCGGCTGCCGGGCGGAAAGGATTTTTTTGCGGCGGTCGAGCCGATGCACGGCAACCAGCTCGCGGTGTATCGCGCCCCGCCGGCGGGACCGGAGGCGGCGGACTGGACGGCGCAACGCGTGCTCCTCGACGACACGCTGGTGCAGGCGCACGGGCTCGCGACGGGCGATTTTCTCGGCGTTGGCTACGATCAGGTGGTGGTGGGCTGGCGCGCCGGAGCGCCGGCTCCCGCCGGCACCAAGGCAGGCATCCGGTTGTTCGCGCCGCCGACCGCCACGGGGGAAACCTGGCGGCTGCATGCGCTGATCGACGACAACACGATGGCGTGCGAGGACCTCAAGGCCGCCGATTTGAACGGCGACGGGCGCCCCGAGATCATCGCGGCAGGGCGGGCGACGAAGAATGTCGTGATCTATTGGAACGAGACGGCGAAGGGTCGTTGACTGGGCCTCGGCGCGGAAGCTGAGCTTGCCGATTGGGGGATTGGAATCCACCCTATGGCCATGAAATTTACTGTGACCATCGACCGCGACGAAACCGGCGTTTGGGTCGCCGAGTGTCCGGCGATCCCGGGCTGTGTCAGTCAGGGAGGGACGAAACGCGAGGCGCTCAAGAATGTTCGCGAAGCCATCGAACTGTGCCTGGAAGTCCGTGCCGAACGTGGTTTGCCGCTGACCATCGAAACGAAGCAAGTTGAAGTCGCGGTCTGATGCCTGGGCTTCCGAGATTGAGCGGACGAGCGATTGCGAAAGCCTTCATTCGCGACGGTTGGGAGTTGGTCCGGCAGAAGGGTAGCCACATGATTTTAGCGAAAGATGGCAGCTGGGCGACGCTCTCGGTGCCGGATCATCGCGAAGTTGCGCCCGGCACGTTGCGTAGCCTGATTCGCGCCAGCGGCATGACGGTTGAGCAGTTTGCCTCGCTGGCGAAAAAGTAACACGCGGGTTCCTTCTTGGATAGTCCAAGATTGCAGACTAAGATTAAGATTCAGAGCCGGCGCAGCCGGATACCGCGGACGGCGGTGCGGGTTTGATAGGCGGCGATGCCGAGGGGAAGGGAATTTTCGATCGCGCCGTAACGGATGGTGATCTTGCGATCCTTCGTCGCCAGATCGACGACCTGCTCATCGTCGATCCAGGCCTCGATTTTTTCCGCGGTGACGCGCACCCGGATGCGATACCACCGGTTGCGGTCGAACGCGCGGGAGGAGCTGGTTTCATTCTCCGAGGCATCCATGCCGTCGACGCTCGACAGGCCGACGATCGTGCCGCCCCAGCCGCCGGCGATGAAACTGCAGGACGATTTTCCGACCGGGAATGTCAGGCCGCAGAAGAAATCGTCGCCGTCGAGCTTCATGGCCTCGAGGGCGATCTCGTAGTTGAGGACGGGCAGGTCGGCGGCATGGGTCCACGTGACGCCCGAGAGTTCCTCGCCCAGTTCCATGACGATCGCGCCGCCACCGTCCTGAAACGATTTCTCGACGGACACCTCGCGCTGCGTGGCGAACTTCGAGGGCTTCCAGCCCGCCAGCGTCTTGCCGTCGAAGAGATTTTTCCAGCCGTTTGAGTCGACGGCTTTCGCCGCGGATGGGCCGGGCGGCGATTTTTCTGACGCACCGCCGGCGATGCCTGCGGACAGGAGGGCAATTGTCGCTGCGATCCGCCGCAGCGCGCGGTCAAGGCGATGGGCAAGGCCCGGGGTTTTCATCGAGGCGAGTCTCATCGGTTGGAATTGCGATCGATCGTTACAAGGGGCTTCACGGTGCTTCTTGGATCTGGCGTTCGTAAACTTTGCGCGCCTCGGCGAACTGGGCGAGCACGTGCTGTTTTTCGCGGTCCGACCGCCACATCGTCGAGCTGCTCCAGATTTTCGTGATGTCGTCGATCCATTGCACGAAGTACTGCGCATCCGCCTTCGAACGGATGGGGCGGTCGCCAACGTAGACGTAGACCGGGCTGGTTTCCGCGGCGGGATACGAATCGTCCAGCGGGTGCTGGATGCCCCGGCCGCGGGTTCGCAGCGTGAGCCAGCCGCTTTCCGTGACGGGAACGGCTTTGGCGAAGTCCGCCGTCCGTTTGTGGCCGCCCAGCGGGATCGATTCGATGACCTTGCCCTTGAAGATCACCTCGAGCGTTTCGAGCGGGACGATGGATTCGAGTTTCGCCTTCAGGGCGACGGTGCCGCCCGCGGCCGGGAGGCGGATTTCGCCGCCGGGAATCTCGCCGTTGACGGTGAACTGAAGCAGCGGGCCGTTCGTGACGAAGGTGCGGCCCTTGCGAATCGCATCGAGCCAGCCGGCCCACGTCAGGTTTTTTCCGAGATAAGCGTAGAGCCGGGCGGAGCCGATGATTGGCGTGGCCTGGAGATTCAGGATCGAATCTTCGCCCGCCGAGGCCGTGACCTTGAAGCCGCAGTTCAGCGACCGGTGCCAGACTTGCGACGTGCCGGTGTAGTGGCCGGCGCTGGTCATGACCTCGAGGTATTCGAACGAGCCCAGCGCGGCGTCCACGGGATAGGTTTGCGCGACGCGATACTCTCCCCGGGCCAGGGCGCCGCCGGCGCCCCACGGATGCACGTAGCCACCGATCGCACCCTCTTTGCGCGCGAGCCGGAAGATATCGGTATTGCTCGGATAGAGGCTCGCCACGCCCGTGTCTTCATAGCCGAGGGTAAACGGCGAAACCAGGTGCCGCGTCAGGTTGATGAGATTGATGTGGCCGTACCAAGCGGGACGGTACTCCTCGCCCATCGAGATCAGCATCTGATCGTCCGAGAGCGGGTGAAGGGGCTGGCCCTGATAATACTGGGTGTCGAAGACGCGGTTGTCCTTGTTGGCGATCTTCCAGCCGACGTGATCGAGGTCCTCGGCCTGGGCCTCGAGCCGCAGGTATTCGGGCGTGTTGCGCAGGTTTCCGCCGTAGTTGAGGTGGACATGATCGCTGCCGCTCCACCAGCCGAGCGCGTTCATGTTGGTCAGGCGTTTCAGTTCCAGCGTGACGCGCGTGACGCCGTTGGGCTGAACCGTGGTGGTTTGGAGGGAAGGCAGGTATTCAACCCCCTTGGCTGCTTCCACCACGAGTTCACCGGGCGGCACGTCGACGACGAAATGGCCGGCGGTGTGGAAAAAATCCTCCTTTGCGGCTCGCGTGGCGATCCGTTGATACGCCTCGGCGGGCGCGTAGATCTTCCCATCGGAGGCTTTCAGATAAATGCGGGCGGCGGTGGGTTGTCCCGTCGCGGTGTCGGTGATGGTGACTTCGAGCCGGGCCATCGGGCGGCGATATACCCGGCGCTTGATTTCCACCTTTTCGTCGTTACCGCCGAAGGAGCTGAGCACGCGGAGTTCGGAGCCGCCGTGCTCGTTTGAAACGTAGGCGATCCGCTCGCCGTCGGGGGACCACGCTGGATCGAAATGATCCCACGGGCTCCACGTCAGTTGAAACGGTTCACCCTCGGTGACGGGATGGACATAGAGCTGGTTGAATTCGCTGCCGCGGTGCGAGGCGTAGAGGATGCGGTGGCCGTCGGGCGACCAGTTGGGCTTGGTGCGGTAGAGGGTCTCTTCGCGCAGGATGCGCGTGGCCCCGGCCATCATATTCGGCTCGACCGGCGCGCGCCAGATGGCGCCCGAGCCCATCGGAATATCGCGGTTCGAAACGAGGATGAGTTCCTTCCCATCGGGCGAGAAGGTCGGCTGGATGTGATCGTCCTGCGGGCTGAAATAGAGCCGCGAGCGCCCGAAATTGTGGGGTTCGGTGAGACGCTGCGGCTCGCCGAAGCGTCCGTTGGCGAAGGAGCGAAGGTGAATATGAAAACGCCCGCCCGGCGAATTGTTGACGTAGGCGAGCCGCTTGCCATCGCGCGACCACGCCGGGTCGAGATTGAGCTGATCACCCTGGGTCACGGCCGTACTTTCGCCGGTGGCCACGTTGAGCAGCATCAGGTTGATGCCCGCGCCATCCTCTGCCGTGTAGACGATCCATTTTCCATCGGGCGACCACGCGGGGGAGGAGTCGTAGGTGCGATTCGCCGTCAACTCGTGGGCGGTTGTCTCGCCGACTTTAATTTTCCACAGCGAGCCCGACAGGGAAAACGCGATCTCCTTGCCGTCAGTCGACCACGCCGGGCGCCACGGGGTGCCCGCGGAGGGTGGCACGTAGTAACTGTACATGTAGCCGACGGCGTAGCGGCTCCGGGCGGGAAATTGCGCGAGGGTGGTGGCGCCGGCGGCGAGGGAAGCGGCCAGGGCAAAAACGAGGGCGCGGACTTTCATTTGCGGTGAGGGCGAAATCCCGGATCAGCGCGCTTCCTCGATTTGCTTTTCGTAAACTTTCCGCGCCTCGGCGAACTGACCGAGCACGTGTTGTTTCTCGGCGTCCGAGCGCCAGTCCTTGTTCGCGCTCCACAGCTGGGCGATGTCGTCGATCCACTGGATGAAATATTGCGCGTCCTCCTTGGAGCGAATCGGCCGGTTGCCGGCATACACGTAGACGGGGCTGGTCTCAGCCACGGGGTAGGCGTCGTCGACCGGATGCTGGACGCCTTTGCCCGCGGTGCGGAGCGTGAACCAGCCGCTTTGGGCCACGGCCACGCGCTTCGTGAAAACGGCGGAACGCCGGTCGCCATCCAGGGGAATCGTCTCGATGACCTTGCCGTTGAAAACGACCTCGAGGGTTTGGAGCGGCACGATGGAATCGAGTTTGCCCTTCAGCGTCACGAGGCCGCCCTCGGCGGGCAGACGGACTTCGCCGCCGGGAATCTCGTCGTTGATGGTGAACTGGAGCAGCGGGCCGTTGGTCACGAAGGTGCGGCCCTTTCGCACGGCTTCAACCCAGCCGTCCCAGGTCAGTTTCTTGCCGAGGTAGGCGTAGAGCCGGGCGGAGCCGATGATGGGCGTCGCCGGCAGATTCAGGATCGAGTCCTCGCCCGCCGAGGCGGTTACCTTGAAGCCGCAATTCAACGAACGATACCAGACCTTCGAGGTGAAGCGGTGGCGGTCGGCGTTGGTCAGGACCTCGAGATATTCGAAGGCGCCGAGGGCGGCGTCGACCGGGTAGGTTTGTGCGCCGCGATATTCCGAGGCCCGCGTGGGTTCCTCCGACCAGGGGTGGACGTAACCGCCGATCGCGCCCTGCTTTTGGGCCAGCCGGAACATGTCGGTGTTGCTCGGATAAAGACTCGCCACGCCGGTGCCTTCGTAGCCGCTCGTAAACGGCGAGATCAGATGCTTGGTGAGATTGATGTAGCTCACGTGTCCGTACCAAGCCGGGCGGTATTCCTCCCCGATCGAAAGGAGCAACCGGCTATTGCTCAGCGGATGCAGCGGCTGGCCCTTGAAATACCCGGTGTCGAAAACGCGATTGTCCTTGTTGGCGATTTTCCAACCCACGTGGTCGAGGCCCTCGGCCTTCGCTTCGAGCAGCATGTACTCCGGCGTGTTGTTGAGATTACCGCCGTAGTTCATGTGGACGTGGTCGCTGCCGCTCCACCAGCCGAGCGCGTTCATGTTGGCGAGGCGCTTCAACGTCAGCTCCACGCGGGTCGTGCCGCCCGGCTTGATCTGCACGGTGCCGACGGCCGGCCAGTATTCGACGGAACCCTTGGTCGCCTCCACCACCAGTTCGCCCACGGGCACATCGACGACGAAGCGGCCCTCGGCGTGGAAGAAATCCTCTTTGGCCGCGCGCGGCGCGATGCGGTGAAAGGCGTTCTCGGGCGCATAGGTTTTTCCGTCCGGCGCCTTCATGTAGAAACGGGCCGGCGTGAGCTCGCCGGTTTCGGCATCCCTCAGGACAACTTCGAGTTTTCCCATCTGCCGGCGGTGGATCCGTTGTTTGATCTCCACTTTCTCGTCGGTGCCACCGAACGACCGGAGCAGGCGCAGCTCGGAAAGACCGTGCTGGTTGGAAACATAGGCGATCCACTCGCCGTCCGGCGACCAGGCGGGATCGAAGTGGTCCCACGGTTCGCGCGTGAGCTGGAACGGTTCGCCCTCTTTGACGGGATGAACGTACAACTGCGTGAACTGGCCGCCCCGGTGCGAGGCGTAGAGGATGCGGTGGCCGTCGGGCGACCAGTTGGGCTTGGTGCGGTAGAGCGTTTCCTCGCGCAGGATGCGCGTGGCTTTCGCCATCATGTTCGGCTGGATCGGCGCGCGCCAGATGGCGCCCGAACCCATCGGAATGCCGCGATTGGAAACGAGGATGAGTTCCTTTCCGTCGGGCGAAAAGGTCGGCTGGATGTGGTCGTCGTAGGGGCTGAAGTACAGGCGCGAGCGCCCGAAGCTGTTCGCCTCGGTGAGCCGCACCGCGTCCTGAAAGCGGCCGTTTTCGAACGAGCGGACGTAGACGTTGAAACGCCCGCCGGGAGAATTGTTGACGTAGGCCAGCGTGGTGCCGTCGCGCGACCAGACCGGGTCGACGTTGAGCTGGTCGCCCTGCGTGATGGCGGTGCTTTCACCAGTGGCGATGTTGAGCAGCATGAGGTTGATGCCCTCGGCGCCCTCGGTCGTGTAGACGATCCACTTGCCATCGGGCGACCAGGCGGGCGCCGAATCGTAGGTCGGGTTTGCCGTCAGCTCGTGCGCGGTGGTCTCGCCGATTTTAATTTTCCACAGCGAACCCGACATGGAGAACACGAGTTCCTGGCCGTCGGGGGACCAGGCCGGCCGCCAGGGCGTGCTCGAGGTCGGCGGCAGGTAGTAATTGTACATGTACGCGTAGAGCGAGATCATGCCCCCGGCGTATTTGCTGCGTTTGGGGAACTCGACGGCGGCGGCGGACCCCAGGCTCAGCGCGACGAGCGCGAGCAAAAGCAGGCGATGGATCGCCGCGGCGAGGATTCGGCTCCCGGCGTCGGGACCAAAAGTCGAGCTGAGCCGGGTTTGAGTTGGGGCGAAGGCAATCATGGGCGGCGGGCGTGGTGGCGATCGAAGGTTTCTCCGAGGAGATTGATGGCCTCGAATTCCTCCTCGGCTCCCTTGAGGGTGACGAGGATGAAGTGGTTGAGGGAGTCGGTTTTCTCAAGGTACCATTTTTCCTCGCGGTCCTTGACGCCGATGTTGAACGCGCCCCAAGCGCCGTCGCCCAGGTAGGTCACGCCGGCCGCGTCCCGCTGCATGTTTCTGATCGGGACCGTGCGCTTGTAGTTGTGGTCGTGGTTCTCGAACACAACCGACAGACGATATTTCTCGAAGAGCGGCACCCAGGCTTCCCGGATGGCGGTGGCGCCGCGGTCGGTGAGCGGCCGGAACGTGCTGAAGCCGGGAACGTGATAGGACGGAAACACGTGGGGCACGCGCGTGCGGGCGGCCAGCGTCTCGTTCAGCCAGGCGGCCTGCGCTCCGCCGACGGGGTTGAGATGGCCGCTGTCGAGGAGAATCACGCTGAGGTAGTCGCCGAAATCGAGGACGTTGTAGCCGGGCTGGCCGGGCATGGCGAAGAACGTCATGTAGTAGGGCGAGACCCGCAGTCGGCGCGCATCCTCCGATTCCCGGGGATCGGGGCTCTTCTTGTAGTAGCCGCCCTGCACCTCGTGGTTGCCGACGGCGGCGAGCACCGGGATGACCCGCCCCTCCGGCGTGATCATGGATTTCTTCACCGAGTCGAAGAAATCGTACCAACGCCCGAGCCGGGCCTGCGCGCCGTCGCAATAGGCGAGATCGCCGCCCCAGAGCGCGAAGTCCGGATCGCGGGAGGCCGCGATCCGGTTCATGCGTTCGGTCCAGGTGCCGAAACCGACATCGCCGCCGGAGGCGATGCGCACCTCGCGCGTGAGCGTCTTCGGCATGGTGCGGAAACGATAAATTCTTCCGCCCTCGTCGAAGCGAAATTCGTGGAGCGCGTCCGAAGCCAGTTTGGTGAGTTCCACCCGGTGCACCGTGCGCTCCGAGGCGGGAAAGGAATGACTGTAGCCGTCGCGATGCAGCGAGCCTTGGCGGTCCTCCTTGAACGGAAAGGGGAAACTCCGGCCCTCCGCCTTCTGCCAGGCCGTCTGTCCGGCGGCGCGAAACTCCAGCACGGCCGGGCGCGTCCGGGTATAGACGGGAACCTTGGTGGGCAGATTGTGGGCGGGGGAAAGCGCCTCGACGAGTTTCACGTCGAGGCCGTCGACGGAATGCCAGTCGATGGTCATCGTCGTGGTGGGATCCCGCTGCCACGTGAGCAGCAGCCCGCTCGGGTCGAAGGGTTCGGCGGAAGCGACGACGGCGGCGAGCGCCCAGACCGCGAGCAAGCGAAGGGTTCGGTACATGGATTCGGGGGTGGGGACGCGAAGCGAAGCGGGCTCATTTGCCGGCGCGCGTTCGCGGCTGTCAACTATCGGACTTTGGTCGCACGAAAGTGCGGGTCGTCGCGCGAATAGCCCTGGCGGTAAGCCATACGCTCGGGTTGGAGAACCGGCGTCGCGCGGGCGCGAGCGGAAAATTTGTGCTCTCTCTGCCACTCATGCACTTCAGGTTTGACGGCACCGGCGTGTTTCCGAGGGTGAAGCTTGCTTCCTCTGGTTCCCGTTGCCCCATGCCGCCCGTGTTCCCGTTGGAAGTTTGTCAGCCGCCGTCCGCCCAGCCGGTTTCCTATGAACAATCCCCCTTCTTTTCCCGCTGCCGCGGGTGCCCCGATGCAACCCACGCGGGTCCGCTACAAGGTCTTCGCCCTCGTCGCGGTGCTGGGCATGATCACCTACCTGGACCGGGTGTGCATCTCCGCGCTTTCGCCGCACATCATGGAGGATCTGGCCATCTCGAAGGTGCAGATGGGCTATGTCTTCAGCATTTTTTCCCTGTCGTATGCTTTTTTTGAAATTCCCACGGCGTGGATGGCGGACCGGGTCGGCACGCGGTCGGTGCTCGCGCGCATCGTGGTCTGGTGGTCGGCCTTCACGATCGCAACCGGCGTGGCGCTCAACTACACGATCCTGCTGATTACGCGGTTTCTTTTCGGCATGGGGGAGGCCGGCGCGTGGCCGAGCGTGGCGCGCACGTTTTCGCGGTGGATTCCGCTGCTGGCCCGCGGCCGGGTGCAGGGGCTTTTCTTTGCCATCGCGCACTTGGCGGGCGGACTCACGCCGATCCTCGTGGCTTCGATGCTAACGGTCATGCACTGGCGGAGCATCTTCATGTGCTTCGGCGCGGTCGGTTTCGTGTGGGCGGCGGTGTGGTATTTTTGGTTTCGGAACGAACCCGCCGAGCATCCCGAGGTGAACGCAGCGGAGGTCGAATTGATCGTGAAGGGCCGCGGCGAGGCCGCCCCTCACGTGGTCGGCTGGGCGTATTGGAAGAAGCTGCTGTCCAGCCGGAGCGTGGCCGCGCTTTGCGTGATGTATATTCCGAACAGCGTCGGCTTCTATTTCTGCATCACGTGGCTGCCGACCTACCTCCATGAGAAGCACGGTTTCGACGCCACCAAGCTGGTATTTTTCGCCGGCCTGCCGCTGATCCTGAGCATCACCGGCGACCTGAGCGGCGGGTTCGTCACCGACCGGGTGACGGCGCGGTTTGGGCTGCGGCTTGGGCGCTGCGCGGTGGGCGGCGGGTCGTATGTCGTCGCGGGAGTCGCGATGTTGCTGACGCCCTTTTGTTCCAACGCGATCGTGGCGGCCGTGTTGATCGCGGCGGCGGTGGCGGCGAGCATGTTCATGCTGGGCGCGGCATGGGGCACCTGCATCGACATCGGTCGCGAGCACGCCGGAGTGGTTTCCGCGGCGATGAACACCGCCGGTGGATTCGGTGCCCTCCTCTGCCCCGTGGTGGTCGCCTATACGCTCAAATGGTATGGTAACTGGAACATCCCGATTTTCATGATGGGTGGCCTGTTCCTGATCGGGGCGCTGTGCTGGATCTTCATCGACCCGCGCGACCACGTTTTCAAGGCGGCGGACGGGGATCGGCCGGCTGCGGCGTAAACGTGAACCGGAAATCGGGCTTGGTGGATCGGCTGACGCGGGTGCGTGGAATGTAAATTCACGCACGGCTCCAGGCTTCGTCGGGCCGGATCGCGGAAACGCAAAAAAAGGTCGACGGGTCATCGGTTCGATCACGACCAGCGGCTCTGCTCTGGACTGCAATCGACCGGCACGATACGTCCTGATTTTGCGCTGCAACCACCGCGCGAAGTTCGTTTGCCGGTTGCAGTTTCCTGCTGGTTTGGGAGCTGAAGCAGGCTAAACTCATTCTTACGGACCGAAAGCGAAACCGGATCGCATCCGAGCTGATCAAGAATCTGTCGAACGGCGTGGGCACGCTCCGTGATCAACTCCGAAAGGCTCTTCTCGGCAATCGCACTTGCCCAATTCGACCCACCGCCTCGCGTTCGCCCATGAGCGTCGCCGAACTCAAAGTCCAAGCCGCCACCCTTTCGTTCGAGGAACTCAGCGAGTTATCGCGTCACGTGCGCACCCTCGCACTCACCAAGGACCCGGCCCGGCGCGCGCAGCTCAAAGTCGCCCAGAAAAGCCCGGACTGGCTCCCCCAAAGCCGAATTTGCGGAGGCGCTGGCCCAGTTCGACCGCCAAGGCCGGTGAGCTACAGCTACGTCATCGAGCGGTCGGCCGCCGAGGCGGTATTTCGGTTTTCTTCCCGCGAGCGCCGCTTGCTCCAGGCCGCTTTCGCCCAAATTGCGCGACGCGCCTTTCCAGCCGCCAGATTTCGATGAACTCGGCGAACAGGGACGCCGGTTGTTCACGCGTTTTTTCTGCGCGGTTTTTCCGGCGGCGGGTGCATAGGGCGTGACCGACATATCCGACGATGCCGAACTGCTCCGCCGCTATGCCGCCGATCACGCGTTTGCCGAACTGGTGCGGCGGCACCGCACCCTGGTGTATTCCGTGGCGCTGCGGACGGTGGGTGGCGATGCCTATTTGGCGGAGGACGGCACGCAGCCCGTTTTCACCGATCTCCCGCCTAAGGCGTCTACGCTCGCGGGCCGGGCCGGGCTCGCCGGCTGGTTCCACACGAGCACGCGGTTCGCCGCGGCCAAGGTGGTGCGCGCCGACCAACGCCGGCGGTTGCGCGAGCAGAAAGCCCAAACCATGCAGGAGGTGCTTCACGATGCCGACCCCCCACCCCGAGTGGGACCGCATCCGGCCGGTGCTCGACGCCGCGCTCGGCGACCACGCGGTTGAAGGCTCCGCCGGCACGCTGGAGTTCCCCGTCAATGAGCGTGCCGGCCTGGACGCGGTGCGCGGTCGACACAAAGGCCCACGTGGCAAACTGCGCCGCGGCGACCACAAACACGAACAGCAGGAGCAGCTTGGCGCCGAAGCTCTGGGGGCGGGGGATCACTTGTAGCCACCGTCGCTGCCCTCGGGGGCGCGGCGAATGCGCCGGTCGGGGCGCAGCGTGACGGAGATCACCTGCGTGGCGGCATCGGTCGCAGTGATCACGACGTCGCGCATGACGGGTGCCGCCATGCGGGGATGCCAGACGTCGAGCCGGTAGCGGCCGGGCGGTAGGTTCTGGAGCGGAACCAGGCCGTCGGCGCCACTCCGGGCGAAATAGGGCGTGGCGAGGACCACGATGTGCGCGGACATCCAGTCGTGAATGTTGCACCCGAGGGTCACGACGCCCGGCTGATCGAAGAGCACGGGCTCCTTGCTTTCGCCGCGATAGAGCGGGAGTTCGAAGCGCTTCGGTTTCGAAAGGGAATAGACGTGAAGCTGGACCTTGTCGCGGTTGGGGAAGCTGACGCGCGTGCCCACGACGATGGCGGTGACGTAGGGCGAGAACTCCTCGTCGGCCTGTGCAATGACGGCGGGCTCGGCGGGAGGCGTGAGCTGGGGCGTGGCGTCGAGCGGCACCAGCGAGGCGACGGCGTTGGCCACGGGCGCGCCCTTCGGATCCTTGATTTCGACGCGCACGCCGCCGCCGGCTCCGAGGGCGGCGACGGGCAGCCACGCGACAAGTGCGGCGGCGAGAACGGAGAAAGCAAAAGAGCGGCGGTCAGGCGGGCTCCCTGCCAGCAAAGGAGCCTGAAGTCCGAGGGACGCTGTGGGATCGGGGGTAGAGCGCATGACGGTTAGAAGCGTTGCAGGAGACCGATGCTCCACAGTTCCTGACGATACTTGATGCCGACCTTGTTGAGAGAGAAGCGATTTTCGTAGCGCAGGGGGAGCGAGGTGTTGCGCCCGAGCGCGGGCGTGAGTTCGAGCCACCAGAAGTCGACATGGCCCGTCACGCGGTAAGTCACCCAGTTGGGCCCCATAATCCCGGTGGGCCGCCAAGAGACGGTCTGGTAGTATTCCGAGATGTGGGTGCCGAGAGCGCCCGCCAGCGCCTTGGGCCACACGGCGGCCGAGGCGTTGGCGGTGAAGTCACCCCAGAGCCGGCCGTTGCCCTAGGAAAGCTGCCAGCGGTCGTCGATGTCCCACGTGACCGTGCCGAAAACACGATGATGCCGGGTATCGAAGATGGACTCGCGGGCGTAGTCCTGCTGCCAGTCGGCGACGGCGGCGAAGCGCCACGCCGAGGTCAGGCGCTTGGCCACGCGCAGGCCGGCGGTGGAGCGGCCGATATTCTCCGCCCACGTGGTCGAGGCTTCCATCCGGAGGTTGACGGCGCGGGCGGGGGTGGCCGCGACAAGCACGAGGACGGCAGTCAATTTGCCGTGGAGGCGGGTCATGGGTTAGGCTCGGACGATGC
>CANEVO010000018.1 GCA_947442255.1 Opitutia bacterium | reverse complement strand
CGGCGGCTTTCCAGCGGTGGACGGCGGTCTCCGTCCTCCTGTTTTGTTTCGGCCTAATTGCCCAGTCGGCGCAGGCCCAAGCAACCCTGACGGGTACCGTGAGCAACGCGGCCACGAGCCGTTCGCTGGAAGGCGCTTCGGTGACAATCAAAGGCACGAATCGCGAGACCACTACGGACCGCGAGGGTGCTTATCGCTTCGACAACGTTGCTCCGGGCAGTGTCGTCCTCTCGGTGGCCTACACCGGCTTGACCACCGTGGACGTCCCCGTGGTGGTGACGAGCGGTGTGGTGGCCAAGGACGTCGGCCTGACGGCGGACATCTACACGCTGAGCAAGTTCGTGGTTTCCGGTGAGCGCGAGGGCAATGCCCAGGCGATCACGCTCCAGAAAATGTCGGCCGGGGTGAAGAGCATCGTGTCGACCGACGCGTTCGGCAATCTGGCCGGCAATCCGGCCGACCTGCTGGTGCGGTTGCCGGGCGTGGAAGGCGTTTATTGCAGCGACCAGATGCGGTATGTGCGCATTCGTGGTCTCAATCAAAATTTGACGACCGTTACGATGGATGGGAATCGCCTCGCCAACGGCGCCTCGGCCGGAGCGAATCGCGACTTCCAGTTCCAAGTCGTGAATTCGGAAACGGTCGAGCGGCTTGAAGTCGTCAAGTCGCCGACGCCGGACATGGACGGCGATTCCATCGGTGGTGCGGTGAACATGGTTTCCAAGAGCGCGTTCGACAACTCTGGCGAGCGCCGGGTTCGCGTCTTGGTTGGCGCGACCTCGCGCTGGACCGATCCGCGCCCGAAGCGGCTGCCTCCGCAGTTCGCGTTTTCCTACTCGGAAGTCTTCGCCAAGAAGCTGGCGGTCGCGATTAACTACAACTATCGCCGGATCTACACGCTGTCGGATTACTCCTCGCAGGGCTATGAGCAGACGCCCATTGGGGTTACGACGCCGGCTTACCGCTATTCGGTTGGCATCACCGACTACCGGGAACAAACCACGCGGCGCGGCGGCGGCGTTCGCTTGGACTACAAGTTAAGCGACACGGCCCGTATTTACCTCAACGGCACGTTGAACAACATCACGGAGCACGAATATGACAGCTATGTGACGTGGTCGACCAATCAGGGTGTCGCCACTGTCGACGCGGCTGGTAATCTGACGGGCGCGAACGGCATCACGCCCGGTTACACCGAGACCTTCACGGCGGTGCGGCCGGTCGCCAATAGCACCATCAATGTCCGATCCACGGCTCCCTACAAGGACGGTGTGGCCAACTACCTCGGCTTCGGCGGCGTGAACAAATATGATAGGTTGAACATCGATTACAGCGTCTACATCTCAGGTGCGAAGACGAACTACGCTGCACAGAAAGATCAGCAATTTATCGATCGCGCGGTCGGATTCACCATTCAGCGGGGCTCCAGTGAGTACTTCCCGACCATCAAGCAGACGGCCGGTGCGGATTGGACCCGGCTCTCCAGCTATACGGAAAACGTCTATGGGCGCAGCGGTACGGCCGGCTGGGACCATTTCGAGGGAGCCAACATCAATGTGAAGAAAGATTTCACGACTCCGGTGCCGACCTACATCAAGGTGGGCGTCCGCCAGCGTAACCAGACTCGCAAGCTCGAATCGAAACCGTGGACGGGAGCTTATGTCGGTCCGGATGGCGTGATGGGCGTCAACCCCGCCACGGGAGTCAACGACGATAACCTGGCCCAATTTGGTGCAGCCGCTCCCCGGAGTCTGTCCACCCAGAATGGTTATTATCCCAATGTGCCGCAGCCGGAACATCCCGCCCGCGGCAACTGGGCGTTCGATCATCTCTTCTTCAATAATCCCAAGAATTTTACCCGCAACCTCGCGTCGAATCTCCAAACCGAATTGACGGGTAACCAATCCTTCAAGGAGGACATCGGTGCCTATTATATCATGGGTAACATGGATCTCGGCAAAGTGTCGGTCCTCGGTGGCGTCCGGGTCGAGAGCACGGAAGTCGAGGGCACGGGTGCGCGGCAGGTCATCACGCCCGCGGAAACCGCGCTTCGCGCGGCCTACGTCGGAACGCTGCCGGCGGCGCCGGTGGTCGGATCCGCCGCCGATGCGGAAATCATCCGCCGTAATACCGCAGAATATGGCGGCCGCCAGACGCGGGGTGGAAAATATCGCTATGTCTTGCCCGGCGTGCATTTCAAATACACGCCGTTCGCGGGCTTGGTCACGCGCCTGAGTTACGCGACCAACATCGGCCGTCCGAGCATCGGCCAGCTGATTCCGCGGACGAACGTCAACATCGACGCCAAGACGGTTTCTTCGAGCAATCCGAGTCTCAAGCCACAGACTTCGAATAATTTCGACCTGTCCGCCGAATACTACTTCGAACCTGCCGGCGTGGTGTCCCTGGGATTGTTCCGCAAGGAGATGAGAAACTTCATCTACACTGCGGGTGGCGCGACGGTTCCGACCGGTGCCGACAACGGCTTCGGTGGTGAATACGCGGGCTACCTGTATACGACGCAGTACAATGGTGGTGCCGCCACGGTGAAGGGCTATGAAATCAATTACAGCCAGCAGTTCACCTTCCTGCCTGGTTTCTGGGCGGGGTTGGGCGGCTACGCCAACTACACCAAGATGAGCGCGGAGGGTAATTACGGCTCCGGTGGTGCCATCAACACCGGGCTCGGCACCAATCCCCTGCAATCCACGCCGCAGATCGCGGGCTTCTGCCCGGAGACGTGGAACATCGGGCTCTCCTACATCCGCAATAATCTTACCTTCCGGGCTCAGGCCACCAATCGCGCTCGCTACCTTACGTCTTACAACGTGAACGCCTCCCGGTTGGGCTATGCCCGGGAACGCCTCCGCGTTGACATCAAGACCGCTTACCAGCTGACGAAGCGGGTCGAGCTTTACTTGGATGTCGGCAACATCCTCCCGATGCAGGGTGGCGACAATTCGGATACTGGCGGCCGTGCGTCCGGCTTTGGCTGGCACGCCCCGCTCTGGTCGTTCGGCGCCAACACGCGCCTGTAAGCGAACTCAAGCGCATCGTTTTAATTCAAACGGGCCCGGCGAAGTCGCCGGGCCCGTTTTTTGTGTCCGGGGAAAGAGGTGGGGTAATAGAGAGCGGACCGATGCGGTAATCACTGGCCCAAAAAAGGCGGCCCAAGTGGGCCGCCTTGAAGAGGGAGGAGAAGGATTGGTCGCGATGCGATCCGCTGGCACGCTGCGACCGATATCCCGAGCGCGTTCGTTCTCTACCGATATTCCTCTCCGGTGATGGCGTTGATGATCTTGAAGTTTTCGACGTGGTAGTTGAGGTCCGCGCGGAAGGCCAGTTTCACGCCGAAGAGCTTTTCTATCCGTACCAGCAGATCGGCGTCTTCGCTGCGCAGGCGCTCGAGGATGCTCGGATGCACGAGGACACGCAGCGAGTATTCCTTGCCGTCGTTGCGCAACTGGAGCCGGCGGACGACGGACGAGAGCTTGCGTTGCAGTTCGACGGACATGGTCGTCGCGCTCTTCACGATGCCGCGGCCGCGGCAATAGGGACAGTCGGTGTAGAGATTGCTCGAGAGCGATTCCTGCTGCCGCTGACGGGTCATCTGCATGATGCCGAGCGACGAAATCGGCAGGATGTGATTCTTCGCCTTGTCGGTGGACATCAACTCGACCATCCGCTCATAGACGGCGTTGCGATGGCGCCGCTCCTTCATGTCGATGAAATCCATGATGATCAGGCCGCCGAGGTTGCGGAGCCGGATCTGCCGCGCGATTTCGGCGGCCGCTTCGAGGTTCACGGCATAGATGACGTTTTTCTCGTCGCCGCCACGGTTCTTGTGAGAGCCCGTGTTGACGTCGACCGCGATGAGCGCCTCGGTTTCGTCGATGATGATCTCGCCGCCGGACGGCAGGGGAACCTTGCGCTGGCCGGTCTGCTCGATCTGGCGCTCGATGTTGAACCGCTCGAAGATCGGGATGCTGTCCTTATAGAACGCGATCTTGCCGGCGCTGCGCTTGGAAATCTGGGCGACCAGTTTTTGAGTGCGCTCGTGGTCGTCCTTGCTGTCGATCAGCACGCGGTCGACTTCCTCGGTGAGAAAATCACGGACGGTGCGCTCGACGAGATCGGGTTCCTGATAAAGACATGCCGGCGAACGCTCGTTTTTCATCTTGGCCACGATCTCCTCCCAAGTCTTGAGGAGGATGTGCAGGTCGCGGACGAAATAGCGGGCCTTCTTGCCTTCCCCGGCGGTGCGCACGATGACGCCCACGCCTTCCGGCAGTGTCAGTTCGTTGATCAGCGTTTTCAGCCGCTTGCGTTCGAGCGGATCCTCGATCTTCCGGGAAATGCCGCAACCATCACTGAAAGGCGTGAGGATCAGGTACCGTCCGGGCAGGGAGAGATTGGTCGTGGTGCGCGGGCCCTTCGTGCCGATGGGCCCTTTTGTGACCTGGATGACAATGTCGCTGCCGGGCGGGTAGAGCTGCGGGATGTCCTTGACGGTCGGCTCGGCGGGGCGCGGCGGGGCGTTTTTCTTCTTGTTGACGCGGACGACCTCCACGGAGGAGTCGGCGGCGGCCGGCAGCATGTCCCAATAGTGCAGGAACGCATTCTTGGTATAGCCGATGTCGACGAAGGCCGCCTTGAGGCCCGGGTCGAGGTTCTTGATGCGGCCCTTGTAGATGCCGCCAACCATCCGGTTGTCGGACTCGCGTTCGATCTCAAATTTTTCGAGCCGGCCATCGACGAGGAGCGCCACGCGCTTCTCGAGCGGTTCCGAATTGATAATCAGCTCCCGATAGGCGCCCTTGTCCTTCTGGAACACGGCGAGAATCTTCTGGAGAAAGGGGCGCTGTTGGGCGCGCTCGGCGGCGCCCGCCTTTAGCTCGGCATTATTGACGATAACAACTTCCTGCTGGGGCGGGGGATTGACGAGTTCTTCGTCATATTTTTGGGCGACGTCCTGTGGGACGCCGGGTTGCGATGAATCGCTCATGGTGGGTGTGTTGGTTGATCACGGGGCCCCCGGGAGCGGCAGTTGCAGCGCAGGAAATTCTGGCAGGGCGGTCCATGGCGCGAAGAAGGGATTTCATGCGAAATCCTTCCTGAAGCGCCAGACGCTCTGGACCAGTCCTTGCAGCAAACAGCAACTGAGCACAAAGGAACCACCGTAGCTGATGAGGGGAAGCGGTATGCCCGTGATGGGCACAAGCCCGATGGTCATCGCGATGTTCACAAACACATGCACGGCGAACAGCACGGTGACGCCGATGGCGAGCAACGTGCCGAAGCGGTCCCTTGCGGAACTGGCAATGCGAATGCCGTTGAACAACACTATCCCAAACAGGCCCAGGACCGTGAGGCTTCCCAGAAATCCTTTTTCCTCCGCGATCACCGCGAAGATAAAATCGTTGTGTGCCACGGAGCGCGGCAGGTAGCCGAGCTGCGCCTGCGTGCCCTCCGTCCAACCCTTGCCGGTGAGCCCGCCGCTGCCGACCGAGATCTTCGACTGCCGCTGATTCCAGCCAATGCCGGTCGGGTCGTAGTTATCGGGGTCGACGAAAGAGAGGATACGGTTCCGCTGGTAATCCCTGAAAGGCATGAGGGGGTTACCCTCCTTCTCAAAGCGCCCGCGGTCGTGCGTGAATGAGTAGTTGTTCGCGCGCATAAACTGCACGTAGCGAACACTATCCCACGTTACCAAGCCCATCAAGAGCAGGAACGCCCCCAGCGCGACTAGGAAGAAGCGCGTAGAAAGTTTGGAGACGTAGAGCATCGCAAAGACCATCGGGGGCAGGACAATTGCCGATTTCAGGTCGGGCTGGAGCAGGATAAGCAGCATGGGCGCGCCCACCGCAAGGGCCAATTTCCCGAGCGTGCCCAGCGATTGGTTGATCGTGCCGATTTTCGCGCGGATCAGGACACTGGCGGTGATCAGCAGCACGGCGATCTTGGCCGTTTCCGAGGGTTGAAAGCTGCCCAGGGGTCCCAGCGGAATCCAGCGCTGGGCGCCCCAGCGCTCCGCCGCGGCCCCGCCGACCCCCGGAATGAGGACGACGAAGAGGGGCAGGAGGCACGTGATGTAGAACCAGTGCGCCACGCTGAGCCAGAAGCGGTAGTCGATCAGCGAAACCGACGTGTAGATCGCCGCGCCCAGCACCAGATAGACGATCTGCTTGAACCAATTCTGCCGGAGGAGGCCGAGGATCCCTTCCGCCGGGGCCAGCCGCGTGTCCGAAAATTGCGCCGAATAGATGAAAGCGACCCCCAAAATCCCGAGCACGAACAATGCCACCGGCGTGAGCACGTCCCAATTTCCGCGCGTCGTCGGCTTGAAGACGTTCAGGTATTCGGTGGGTGCGGAGAGTTTCACGGGGTGGTGCAGACGGCGATATAGCTCTTGGTCAGGCCAAGAAATCGTTCCCGCAGAATCGTGCAATCAGGGAAAAGGACGCGCATCTCCTCGAGCGTTAGCAACCGAACCTCGTCGAGAAACGTCTCGACCGGCCCCGTGGTCCGGTCGTCGTGCCGCAGTTAGTGGCGTATTGGTTCGTGGGGGCGGACGAGTTGGTGGCGACGCACTGGCAACGGCTGGCCAGCGACGCTTGGAATCGGGTCGTCCACGCCCGGGCGGATCGCTGGGCCTATGTATTGATGCAAACCGATGTTTCCGATGGCGAAGCGGCGGCGCTCGCGCGGATGCAGTCCGTGCTTGAGGCCACGCTGCCGGTTTTCCAGCGAGTGCCGGCACCGCGGAACGGTGCCGGCAAGAAAACTTGAGGTTTGTAAAGCGCTCCCTACGTTCTTGCGACTTGACGAACGGAAGTGCAGCCGACCTGACCCTGCTATTCGCGCAAATTGGCGCGTTCGAGTGGTCGCTTCCGGTGGCGTTGGTCGTCGGGGGAGGCATCGGATTTCTCGTGATGTGGGCCTTCACGCGGCACACCCGGCGGATGACCCACGAGCAGGCCGCCGAATTGATCGAGGTCGCCCGGCGGGAGGCCGCGGTGGTGGCGGAGGAATTCAAGCAGAAGGCGGAGGCGGAGATGCAGGAAAAGCGTGCGGAGGTGAACCGGGAGTTCGACCGGCGCGAGATCGAAAGCGACGTGCGGTTGCGGGAGATTCGCGCGCACGAGGAGTCGCTCGCCCTGCTCGATTACCAACTGGAGCAGCGGCAGGAGCGGTTGAACCGCGAAGGGGCCGCCGTGAAGCAGGCCCGCGATGCGATTCGGGCGCTCTCCAAGAGCGTGCGCAAGCGCCTTGAAGGGGTTTCCCAGCTCGACGCCGAAGTGCTGCGCAAGGAGCTCCGGGAGGAAGTTCTCCTCGAATGTCAGGACGAATTTCGCGCCCTGCGGCGGGCGACGCTGGAAAAGTCCGAGCAGGAGCTCCAAAGCGAAGCCCGGCGCATCCTGATCGCGGTGATGCAGCGGATT
This sequence comes from Opitutia bacterium, assembly GCA_947442255.1. Next base: position 36,854 of record CANEVO010000018.1, on the reverse strand, counting down.
GCGACGAAACCAAACAACGACCTCACCGCCACGATCATCCAGCTGCCGACCGAGGAGATGAAGGGCCGCATCATCGGCCGCGAGGGCCGCAACATCAAAGCCTTCGAGGCTGCAACCGGCGTGACGCTGCTGATCGACGAATCGCCGCAAATGGTGCTCGTGTCGTCGTTCGATCCCGTGCGGCGCGAGGTGGCGCGGTCCGCGCTCGATGCGCTCGTCAAGGACGGGCGCATTCATCCGGCCTCGATCGAGGAATTCGTGAAACGCGCCCAGGAGGAGATCGAGCTCGTGACCACACAGGCGGGCGAAGAGGCCGTGGGGCGGCTGAACATCAACGGGCTGCATCCCGAAATCATCAAGCTGCTCGGCCGGCTCAAATACCGCTTTGCCTACAACCAGAACGCACTCGATCACTCGGTCGAAACGGCCTTTCTCGCCTCGATCATTGCGAGCGAGGTGGGGCTCGATCCCAATGTGGCGAAGCGCGCGGGCCTGCTACACGATATCGGCAAGGGTGTTTCCGGCGAACTCGAGGGCAGTCATGCCCTGATCGGCGCTGAGTTTATCAAGCGGTACGGCGAGACACCGATCGTGGTCAACGCCGTGGCCGCCCACCACGAGGAGGTGAAGCCCGAGACCGTTTACGCCGGCCTGGTGATCCTGGCGGACACGATTTCCGCCGTGCGGCCCGGGGCGCGCGCCGAGTCGATGACCAGCTTCATCCAGCGGCTGGGCCGGCTCGAAAAACTCGCGGTTTCGATCGAGGGCGTGCAGCAGGCATTCGCGATTCAGGCGGGCCGTGAAATCCGCGTGGTGGTGTCGCCCCAAGAAGTCACGGACGACCGCGCCCGGGAAATCGCCAAGGAGCTGCGCGCGCGCATCGAAGCCGAACTGCAGTACCCCAGCACGATCAAGATCACCGTGATCCGCGAAAGCCGGTTTACGGAAACCGCGACGTGAGCAATGAAGTAGCGAGTAGCGAGCATCTGGCGGTCGAGGGTTTGTGGTATTTCTACTCGCTACCCGCTACCCGGTACCCACTACTTTTCAGAAATGGCTGACCCGAAGATCCTCGAAACTTTTCCCAATCCCGCCCCGCAGCGTGATTACGTGATCGAGCACACGCATCACGAGTTCACCTCGATGTGTCCGATCACGGGCCATCCGGATTTCGCGACCATCACGGTGCGGTACGTCGCCGACAAGACCTGCGTGGAGCTGAAATCGCTGAAGCTGTATTTCCACGCGTTTCGCAACCAGGGGATCTTCTTCGAGGCGGTGACGAACCGCATCTGCGACCATCTCGGCGCCGTGCTGAAGCCGCGCTCGCTCGCGATCGTGGCCGACTGGAAGGGCCGCGGCGGCATCACGTCCAAGATTACCGCGGAGTGGCGCAGCCCCAAGGGCCGGAAAAAATAAACCAGCCTTTAATCAGGCGTTGAGCGGGGCGATGGTCAGTGCGTGCAGCTGCGGTGTCGCCGCCGCGACGGTGGATTCCGCCGGATACGCCGGGCCACCCTGCCAGTCGCTGATCACGCCACCCGCGCCGCGGATGATCGGCACCAGCGCGGCGATGTCCCACGCGTTCATGATAGGATCGACGCAGATGTCGGCGCGGCCGCTGGCGACCAGCAGATAGCCGTAACAGTCACCCCACGTCCGGTAGAGTCTGACTTGGGAAACCAGGCGATCGCAGCCGGCCGCGTTGGGGTGGGCGGTCATGTTGCGCGTGTCGCTGGTCAGCAGCGTCGCGTCCGCGAGACGGTTGCAGGTGCGCACTCGCACCGCCCGGCCGTTGAGTGTCGTGGCGGCACCGTCGCCGATCATCAGCTGTCCAAGCACGGGCTGGTGAATACAGCCGAGGACGGGTTGGCCGCGGTGCAGCAGTCCGATCAGCGTGCCCCAGAGCGGCACGCCCGTGATAAACGATTTCGTGCCGTCGATCGGATCGAGCACCCACACCCACTCGGCGTCGGCGCGCTCGCTGCCGAATTCCTCGCCGATGATGCCGTGATCGGGAAACCGCTGCGCGATCATCCGGCGCATCAGTTCTTCCGCCCCGCGATCCGCCGCCGTCACGGGCGACTGGTCGGCCTTGAATTCGACCGCGAGCTCCGGGTGTTCGAACAGAGGTTTGATGAAAGCACCGCTGGCGGCGGCCAGTTCCGTCATGAAAACGCGGTAGGGTGTGAGATCCACGGGGAAAGAGTGGCTCACGGAGGACATGGAAGACACGGAAAAAAAGTGTCGGTTTTCCTGCCTCGGTGTGTTCCGTGTGTTCCATGGGCCAATGCTGGACCGATCAGCCGGTTTACTTCGTCGATTTCGAGGGCAGCCGGATTTCCGGCGTGCTCGAGCATGGCGTGGTGACGCTGGTACACGGCCGCGTGACCGAAACCCGCACCCGGCTTTGCGCGCCCACCGGAAAGGTGCGGCCCGCGGATGTCGCGGTGCACGGTTTAGAGGAGGGCATGCTCCGGGAGCGGGCTCCGTTCGCCGACGACTGGGAGTTTTTCGCAGGTCTGCGCGAACGCGGGCCGCTGGCGGCGCACTATGCCGGGGTGGAGAACGCGCTCCTCAAGGGCGTCTGGCCCTATCCGCGCAACTCGCCGGATTTCGCGCGGCCGGGCGAACGGCTCTTCGACTGGGGGCCGTGGATCGATACGGCGCGCCTTTACGCGCAGTTCTATCCGCAGCTTGATTCGGGGCGACTCGAGTCGTTGGTGGCCGCGGGCGGTTTGCAGCCGGAACTTGATGCGCTGGCCGCAGTGCATTGCCCGCCGGCGCGGCGGCGCTATCATGCGGCCTTGTACGACGCCCTCGCCGGTGCGGTGTTGCTCGGCGCGCTCGCCCGCGATCCGCAGCTCGCGCGCCTGACCATGATGCAACTGCTCGCGCTGAGCACCCTCGACGGGGCGAAGCGCGATGCCTTGCAGCAACGTGAACTTTTTTGAAAGCGCGTCCGGCCATCGATGCCGTTTTCGTGGCCGCCGTCGGGGTGGCCGGATCGGCGGTGGGTGTGCTGGCCGGCTGGAGTTTGACGCTCGCAGGGCAATTGGGAGCGACGGGCTATGGAGTGGTGCCGGGGCTGGCCGGGGCCGCGGGTTTGGTGCGGTCGGTGTGGCGCGGAACTTTTGCGATCTAGCTGCGGCCCCACCGCTGGCGACGCGGATGGCCGGGCGCCTTGGTCGCTCTGGCGGCGCTCGCGACGTTGGGTGGTCTGTTGTATGCGCCTTCGAACATCGACGCCTTGACCTATCGCCTGCCGCGCGTGTTGCACTGGCTCGACGCCGGGCGCTGGATTGTGATGGTGCGGGACAACCGCTGACTCTCGGGTTCAGCCTGGGCTTTGGTCGTTCGCCCGGATGGTGAAAAGCAAGAGGCGGAACGCAGAGAAACGGTGCGCTTTGACCGCGCGATGGGCGCCGTCAGCGACCGGCGCCGCGCTTCAGTTCGTCGAAAATCCAGCGATAAAGCACCCCCAGCCCGGTGCGCAGCGGTGTGGCAGGCGCCCAGCCGAAGAGAGAGGTGATGAGCTGGTTGTCGCTGTTGCGACCGCCCACGCCACGCGGCGCGTCGAGGTTGTAGCGGCGTTGCAGGCGCACGCCGGCGATTTCCTCCGCGAGAGAGACGAGTTGGTTGATGGTGACCATCTCGGTGCTCCCGACGTTGACCGGATCGGCATAGTCGCCGCGCATCACGAGATGGGTCCCGCGCAGGCAGTCGTCGATATAGGTGAAACTGCGCGTCTGCTCGCCGTCGCCCCAGATCTCGATCTCATGCCAGCCGGAAAGTCTGGTCTGGGCCACCTTGCGACAGATTGCCGCCGGCGCTTTTTCCCGGCCGCCGTCGTAGGTTTCGTACGTGCCGTAGACGTTGTGGTAGCGCGCCACGCGGGTGACGATGCCGTGGTCCTCGCGGTAGTGGCGGCAGAGCCGTTCGCTGAAAGGTTTTTCCCAACCGTAGCCGTCCTCTGGCATCGCGGGATAGGCATTAACTTTCCACAGCGGGGAATGTCCGGCGTCAGTTGTTTGTCCGAGGCGTAGACGCAGGCCGACGAGGCGAAGAAGTGCCGTGCCACGCCGGCCTCCTGGGCGGCCAGCAGGAGATGCGTGTTGATTAGGACGTTCAACATGCACGCGGTCTTGTGCGTTTCGATGTAGCCCATCCCGCCCATGTCGGCCGCGAGATTATAGACTTCGGCCGCGCCGGTCAGCACCCGCCGGCAGGCGGTGATTTCGCGCAGATCGGCCTGAATCGCTTCGACGCCGGCGGCCGGCGGCTGGTTCCAGTGGGCGAGCGGCTTCAGATCGCCGGCCCGCACGCGCCCGCCCTGTCGGGCGAGGTTGGCTGTCAGATGACCACCGATGAACCCACCGGCGCCGCAAACAACAATCAAAGGGGCGGACATGCGTGCGTAATCGGAGGACGTTGTTTCGCGCGCCCGTCTACTCAAGCGGATAGTTGCGCAGCCCGGTGGCCTGCAGCAACAGACGTGCGGCGAACAAGGGATTGTTGCGCAGGTAGCGCGGGCCGAGCCTTCGTGGTTCGCTGCCCAGCCGGAACAGCCACTCGAGCCCGCGGCGCTGCATCCAGCGCGGCGCCTGCCGTTTGAGGCCGGCGTGGAAATCGAACGCGGCGCCCACGCCGATCAGTACGCCGGCATCGAGTTGCGGGGCGAATTCCGCCATGAAGCGCTCCTGCTTCGGCGTGCTCAAGCCGACCCATACCACGTCCGGCCGGCTGCGGGCCACGTCTTCGCGCAGGCCGGCGGCCTCGGTTTCGTCCAGGGCGCGAAAGGGTGGCGCGAAGGTGCCGACAACCTCAAGGCCTGGAAAACGGGCCACGAGCGGGTCGCGCAACGTGTCCGCCACCCCGGGACCGCCGCCATAGAAATAGTGTTTCAACCCTTGCGCGCGGCCGGTGTCGCAGACTGCCAGCATCAGGTCGGGTCCGTAAACACGCGTGACGGCGTCGTGTCCACGGGCACGGCCGGTTCAGACGAGCGGCATGCCGTCCGGGGTGTTGAGCCAGGACCGGTTCAGGATCCGCCGGAAATCCGGATCGTCCTGGGCCACGGTCACGCCGTGCACGCCGGTGACGCAGACGTAACCGCGCCGCAGCGGGCCCCGTCCGCCCACGATCAAATCGGTGGCCTGACGCAACGAGAGCACCGAGATGCCGACGCCGAGGACGTTGAAACGGAGAGAGATCGCTGACATTTCGCACACCGACCTTGCGCAGGGTGGGGCTGATTGTCCACGCTGTCCGGTTCCAATGGCCCTTGTCAGTCTTCTCGATGTCAGCCTGAGCTTCGGTGGCGCACCATTGCTCGATCGCGTCAATCTCCAGATCGACCGCGGCGAACGCGTGTGTCTGGTCGGCCGTAACGGCGCGGGCAAGTCCACCCTGATGAAAGTCATCGTCGGAGACCTCAACCCCGACACCGGCCAGGTGTTCCGGCAGCCAGGCGCGGTAATCTCGACCTTGCAACAGGATGTGCCGGCCGGACTTGCCGGCACGGTGCGCACGGTGGTGGAGGGCCCCGGCGGCGCCTACGAGGAGCACAACGACTGGGAGCGGCACGATCGCGCCGAGCGGTTGCTGGAGCAGATGAAGCTGCCCGTGGACATGGAATTTGCCGCGCTGTCGGCCGGGCAAAAGCGCCGCGTGCTGCTGGCGCGCGGCCTCGTCGAGGATCCGCAACTGCTGCTGCTCGACGAACCGACGAACCATCTCGATCTCGAATCCATCCAGTGGCTGGAGGAATTCCTGCTCGAATGGGGCGGGGCACTACTCTTCGTGACGCACGATCGCGCTTTTCTGCGGAAGATTTCCACGCGCATCATCGAGATCGACCGCGGCAAGCTCGTGGGCTGGGCCTGCGACTACGACACGTTTCTCGTGCGCAAGGAGGCGGTGTTGGAGGCCGAGGAGGTGCAGCGCGCGCTGTTCGACAAGAAACTCGCCCAGGAAGAGGTGTGGATCCGCCGCGGCGTGAAGGCCCAGCGCTCGCGGGCGCAGAACCGCATTCATGCGCTGGAAAACATGCGGGCCGAACGCGCCGCCCGCCGGGACAAGACCGGCACGGCGAAGATCACTGCACAGGAGGCGGATCGCAGCGGCTTCAAGGTGATCGCCTGCGAGGACGCGGGCTTTCGTTACGCCGATGCCTGGGTGGTCCGCCACCTTACCACCCGAATCGAGCGCGGGGACAAGATCGGTATCGTGGGACCGAACGGCGCCGGCAAGACGACGCTGTTGCGGCTCATGCTCGGCCAGCTCGCGCCCGGCGAGGGCACGGTCGAGCAGGGCACCCGGCTTGAGATCGTTTACTTTGACCAGCTCCGCGCCCAGCTCGACGAGACGATGCGCGTGCAGGACGCCGTCGCGGACGGCAACGCGACCGTCACGATCAACGGCCGCACGCGCCACGTGATTTCCTACCTCGAGGATTTTCTCTTCGACCCGACGCGCGCGCGGACGCCGATCAAGGCGCTGTCGGGCGGCGAGCGGAACCGGCTGCTGCTGGCGCGACTGTTCACCAAGCCCTGCAACGTGCTGGTGCTCGACGAACCGACGAATGATCTCGATGCGGAAACGCTCGAATTGCTGGAAGACCTGCTGGTGGAATTCGGCGGCACGGTGCTGCTGGTGAGCCACGACCGGGCGTTTCTCAACGAAGTCTGCACGAGCCTGCTGGTGTTCGAGGGCGAGGCGACCGTGACGGAATACGTGGGCGGTTACGACGACTGGCAGAAGGAGCGGGCCGCCAAGGCGGCGGCCCTCGCGGCGGCGGAGGAAAAAGCGAAGCGCGCAGCGAAGGAAGCGACGGCCACTGCGACCGGTGGGGCGCCGAAAAAAGCCCGCAAGCTGACCAACAAGGAGCGCGCCGAGCTGGAGGCTTTGCCGAAGGTCATCGAAAAATTGGAAGCCGAACAGGAAATCCTCACGGCCAAGCTGGCGGATCCGCTCTTCTTCAAAAAACCGCCGGTGGAAGTCACCCACGCGACCGAGCGCGTTCACGAGATCGAGGCGGAGCTCGCCACGGCTTATGCGCGCTGGTCGGAGCTGGAAGGGTAGGAGCTCCGGCTCCCGGCCGGGGCGGCGAGTCTTCGACGATAGCAGCCGATCAGGCGATAGCGTCCCGGCGCAGCTTCTCGAGTTCTTTGAGTCGGAGTTCGAGCCGCTGACGAACGGCGCGGCGGTTGATCTCCCACGCGAACCAGAGGCAAAAGGCAAAGAAGAGGCTGAAACCGCCGATGGAGAGAGGGTCCCGGCCGACGTCCCACGGCGGGCGGTTGCGAATCAAGGTGCCGAAAACGATGCCGATCGCGGCGGCGATGGGGCCCAGGTACCATTGCCAGATGTGGAGGAACATCTGCCGTTGGTGGCGCAAGCCGGCGATTTCGGCATCGAGCTTGGCGAGCCAGAGGCGAATCGGGCCCCAGCCGGCTGCGCTGGGTCCGGAGGCGTTCGCGGAGGAATACCCCGGTGACGCCGAGCATCAATGCCATCGCCAGCGCGATCGGCCAGCCCGCTTTGCCCTGCTGCCACCAAATCAAGCCGAGCGCAGTCGTGACGATGACGCCGGCCGCCGCCTCGAGGAGGTCGCGCGCGAGTAGTGCTTTCGCCGTTTGGCGCCGCGTGCGCTCGAAATTCTGTCTGAGGCTCGCGAGGTCGGCGGCCGCCCCGAGCGGGAGCTGCGGGCGCCGCCAGATCATCTCCCAATTATCCCAGTTCATCGACAATTCCGTTTCATGGGTTCGGCGAAGCGTCGAGTTCCTGCGCGGTGGGCGAGGGATCGGCCCCTATTTTTCGAACCGGGTGCGAAGCGATGCGAGGGTGACCTCGGTGAGTGAGGTCACTTGCAGATCGGCGTGAGTGAAGTCGTGATGTGCCGTCGAGGAGTTCGGCGCGGCGACCACCCACACATTGGCGCGTTTCGCCGCGAGCGAGCCGGTATGCGAGTCCTCGAACGCGATCGCCTCGTGGCCCCGCAGGCCAAAGCGATTGAGCACCAGCCGGTAGAGATCCGGTTCGGGCTTGGGCGACGGCGCGTCTTCGCGGCAGGCGAGAAACTCGAAGCGCTCGAGCAATCCGACGCGCGTGAGATGGCTCTCCACCCACACATGCCCGGAATTGGAGGCGAGGCCGATCCGCACACCGCTGGCCTGGGCGGCGTCGAGCAGGGAGACGATGCCCGGCAGCACCGGTTGCCGCTGGAGCCGGGCATCCTTTCGGGTGCGACGGTCGAGTTCCAAGGCGGCGCGGTCGGCGTGCGGGCTGAAGCCGTGCCAGGGGTCGAATGCATAGTCGGCGTGGCCGACGTTGCGGAGAAACAGTGTACGGTCGAAGGGCACGCCATGAGTGGCGTGCACGTCGGCGTAGGAATCGATGAGCGGGGTCTCGGTGTCGACGATCAGGCCGTCGAAGTCGAAGATAAGGGCGCGGATCATGCGTGAGAAATGGAGGCCAAAAGCATTGGGCATCGGATGGCCGAAACCAAGATTCTTTGGGCCTGAATTCGGCGGCGAGAACTGCCGCGACTCCGCTGGTCGATGGCGAAAATGATCCCCGGTCGTTCGAATCAACGCGGGCGAAACACCATCTCCCGCGACGGCTCGCGTCCGTGCCCCGTGAGCACGATCCGGTCGGCGAGCACTTGCGCGGTGGCAAATGCGGTCGTGTCCGCCGTCTCGACCATGCCGTGCAGCGTGAGAAACGGCACGCCATGGCGTTCGCCGAAGGCCCCCGCGTGATTGTGGCCGTTGAACCACGCCACGAGGTGCGGATGACGGTCGACGATGGCGAGCACGGCGGGGGCGTTCCAAAGATTGTGCACGTTGTCCGGAAAAACCGGATGATGCGCGAGGACGATGACTTTCCTCGCGCCCGCCCGCGCCTCCCGGCAGATGCGATCGAACCAGGCGAGCTGCGCCACCCCGATACCGCCATTCCACGGCTGGGCCTGTGGCGACTTGGCCGCCGTCAAGCGCGCGAGTTCGGTTTCCGCGGCGGCGTGCTCGGCCCTGCCGGCGGCATGCGCGTAGATGCTTACGTCGTTGGTATCCAGCACGACGAAGCGAAACGCCTGATGGTCGAAAAAGCCGTGGCGCGTGGCCATGCCGAGACGTTGGGGCACGCGTGCCTTGTACTCGTCCAGCACCTCGAAATCGTGATTGCCGAGGAGTTGGTGCCAGCGGGACCGGCTCGGAGAGAGAACGGGCACGATATCGTCGAAACTCCGCCATTCGCGGTCGATCAGGTCGCCCAGATGCACGCAGAACGCGACGGCGCGGGAGTTGAAGTGTTCAACCGCGGCGGCGAGCCGTGGCAGGCCCTGCCGGTAAAAACGGGTGCCCTTCGGATCGACGTTCGCGTATTGCGCATCCGCCGCGAGCCCGATGGTGAATCCGTCTGCCGCCGCGGCCCGGGTGATCAGGGGAGCGCCGCCCATGGCCGCGAGAGTGGTGCCGAGAAAGGTGCGGCGCGTCATGGGTCCAACCATGGCGGGCGGATCGTTCCAGGGCAACTCCGGGTTGCACGGCGCCTCTGCCGGCACGACTGGCGGCCCGCAGAAAGAAGCGTCGTATGTGGCGGAAAGTCGCTCCTACTGGGAGCCACACACGTCTTCTCCCAATCACGGAATGTCCCGCCTTAACTTTACGCTCGAACGAGAATCCACCGGCTCACGCGCCCGCGCGGCGCGTTTTCAGACTCTGCACGGTGAGGTTGAAACTCCGATCTTCATGCCCGTCGGCACCCAGGCGACGGTCAAGGGCCAGACGATCCACACGCTTAAGGCGGCCGGCGCCCGCGTGCTCCTTGCCAACACGTTTCATCTCTTGCTGCGTCCCGGCCTGGAGGTGTTTCTAAAAATCGGGGGGATTCACCGTTTTATGAACTGGGACGGGCCCGTGCTGACCGACTCGGGCGGCTTCCAGATTTTCTCCCTGCCGGAGTCACGGCGGATGAACGAAAAGGGCGCTCGTTTTCAAAGCTACGTCGATGGCGATATGCACCTGCTCTCGCCCGAGACCAGTATCGAGATGCAACGGGCGATCGGCAGCGATATCATGATGGTGCTCGACCAGTGCATCCCTTCGACGGCGCCTTATGCGGAGGCCGAGGCGGCGATGGAGCTCACGCATCGCTGGGCGCTGCGCTCCCTCGCGGCGCGGGGCGATTCGCCGCAGGCGTTGTTCGGCATCGTGCAGGGCGCCTGTCATCCCGGCCTCCGCCAAAAGAGCGCGGAGTTTTTGCGGGCACTGCCCTTTGACGGACTGGCGATCGGCGGTCTCGCGGTGGGGGAAACCGCGGCGGAACGTTGTGAATTCACCGGTGTGGCCACGGCGCACCTGCCAAAAAATCTGCCACGCTATCTCATGGGCGTCGGCACGCCGCTCGACATGCTCGAGGCCGTGCACCGGGGCGTCGACATGTTCGACTGCATCATCCCGTCGCAGCTCGCGAAGCGCGGCACGGTGTTCACCGCGCAGGGGAAGCTGCACCTCAGGCGTTCGGTGTATAAATTTTCCGAGGAGCCGCTCGACCCGGGGTGCGACTGCCAGGCGTGCCGGGACCATTCGCGCGCCTATCTGCACCACTTGGTGAAGTCGGACGAAGTGCTTGGCTGGCATCTGCTGACGATTCACAACCTGGCGTTTTATCACCGCCTAATGCGGGCGATGCGCACGAGCATTCTGCAGGATGCGTTCGTGCCGTTCTACGAGCGCATGCGGGTGGAGCTGGCGCGAACCGACGAGGAAAACCCCAGCCTGATCCCGCAGAAGGCGCGGCCGTTCAAATTCCCACGGCTCGGCGACTACGAGATCCATCAGGGACCGGGCGGATTCAGCAGCGTGCGGCAGATCAGTTCCGGCGAAGTCATGCACTCGGTCAACCGGCCGGAGGACGAGGCCAACCGGCTCTACGTCGAGCAGTCGGCGCTCGCCGGGCGGCTGGCCGTCGGCGAAACCCCGGCGACCGAACTGGTCGTTTGGGATGTGGGGCTGGGGGCGGCGACCAACGCGATGGCGGCCTTGCGTTGTCATGAGCGGTGCGTGGCGGAGCATGGCGCCGGCGCATTGCGGACGTTGCGGCTCGTGAGTTTCGAGTGCGACCTCGATCCGCTGCGGCTGGCGGCGGGGAAGGCGGCTTATTTTCCGCACGTCCGCCACGGCGCGCCGCAGGCGATTTTGACGCACGGCCACTGGACCGACCCCTCGGGCGGGATGCGCTGGGAGCTGGTACACGGCGATTTCCTGGAGCACATGAACGCGGCCCACCCGCCGGACCTGATTTTCTACGACCCGTTTTCCTACAAGACGGATTCCGCCCTCTGGACGGCGGAAACCTTCGCGCGCATCCGGCAGGCCTGTGCGCCGAAGCCCGCCGAACTCTACACCTATTCGGCGGCGACGGCGGTTCGCGTGGCCCTGCTCAGCGCGGGTTTTCACGTTGCCGGCGGCGTCGGCACGGGGCCCAAGGCGGAGACGACGATTGCCTTCACGCGGGCCGGAGGGGCCGATGGCCACCCACGCGCGCCGCGCCTGCTGGGGGAGAAATGGCTCGCCCGCTGGCGCCGGAGCAGTTCGAAAGTCCCCGCCTTGGTGCCGCCGGAAGCGCGGGCGCAGTTTGAAAAGCGAATCGAGGATCATCCGCAGTTCGCGGCGCGGTCGATGTCGGAAACGTGAGATTCGAGCTTTGCTTCCGTTGCCATCCGCAAGAGGTGTTCGACAACCCTTGAAGCTCTCATCAACGCTGCGGGTTCGAATCCACCCCGATTTTCGCGCCGCTGGCGCCCGCTCCAGTCTTTTCTCCCATATGAACGATCCTACCTCTACCCCGTCCCCGAAGCTCTCCCGTCGCGCGTTGCTGCAAAAGACCGGCTTGGGCCTCATCGGCGCCTCCCTCGTCAGTGCGCCCACGGCCTCGGCGGCCAGCGCACCCAAGGGCAAGGCCGGGAAGGCCGCCGCTGGGCCCACGGGCCCTCTCGTGCCGCTCAACCGTTTTGCCCGCTCGGTGCAGGAGTATTACGTCGCCCGGGTCCGCGAAGTGGAGCGCAACGCGAAGGACCGGCGCGCGAGGATCCGCTCGAAGGCCGACGCGGAGGCCTACGTGACCGAGGTGCGCGGCAAGATTCAGTCCATCTTCGGACCCTGGCCGCAGAAGACGCCGTTGAATGCGCGCGTCACCAAGGTGACCGAGCGTGACGCCTATCGGATCGAGAACGTGATTTTCGAGAGCCGCCCCGGCTTTCCGGTGACCGCCAATCTCTACGTGCCGAAGGGGCGCGCGTTCCCGCTGCCCGGTGTCGTCGGCAGTTGCGGGCACTCCGTCAACGGCAAGGCCGGCGACACCTACCAGTCGTTCGCCCAGGGCCTCGCGCGCCAGGGCTACGTCGTGCTCATCTTCGATCCGATTGGGCAGGGCGAGCGGCTGCAGTATGTCACTGCCGAGTTGAAGCCGCGCATGGGTGTCGGCGTGGGCGAGCATTTGCACGGCGGCAACCAGCAGTTCCTGGTGGGCGAGTTTTTCGGGGCCTGGCGCGCGTGGGACGGCATCCGCGCGCTCGACTACTTGTTGACGCGGTCGGAGGTGGACCCGCGGCACGTTGGCGTCACCGGTAATTCCGGCGGCGGCACGATGACGACCTGGCTCTGCGGCGTGGAGCAGCGGTGGACGATGGCCGCGCCCAGCTGTTTCATGACGACGTTCCGCCGCAATCTGGAGAACGAGTTGCCGGCCGACACCGAGCAGTGTCCGCCGCGCGTGCTCGCGTTGGGACTCGACCACGCGGACTTCGTCGCGGCGCTGGCGCCGAAACCGGTGATCATGCTCGACCAGGAGAAGGACTATTTCGACGTGCGCGGGCTCGAGGAGAACCTGGCGAAGTTGCGGCCTATCTACCGGCTGCTCGGCGCGGAGCAGGCGATCGAGTTGTTCATCGGTCCCGACTATCACGGCTTCTCGAAGCCGGTGCGCGAGGCGATGTACGGTAAGTTCAACCGGGTCACAAAAATTTCCAGCGGCCAGGCGGAGCCGGCGCTGGTGCTCGAAAAGGATGAGGTCCTCACGTGCACGACGCGCGGCCAGGTCGCCGAGGGAAAAGCGCGCACGATTTTTTCCCACACGCGCGAGACCTCCGAGGCGTTGCGGCGCCAGCGCGGGCAGGTCGGTGGCGCGGCGTTGCGTCAGGCGGTCGTGCAAACGCTCAAATTGCCCGCGCGCGAAGGCGTGCCGGACTACCGGATCCTGCGGCCCGGCGGCGCGCGCGGTTATCCGAAGCGTTATGCGGGCACCTACGCGGTGGAGACCGAGCCCAACGCCTTCGCGCTGGTTTACCGGCTTATTGACAACCCGCTGATGTCGCGTCCACCCCGCGGTCAGAAACGCGCCTTGCTCTACGTGTCCCATCATTCCGCCGACGCCGAGCTGCGCGAAGAGCCGCTGGTGGCCGAATTGATTCGCGCCGAACCCGACACGGCGGTGTTCGCGTGCGATGTACGTGGTGTCGGCGAATCGCAACCGAACACCACGGACGCCGGGTTTCTGAACGCGTACGGTCCGGATTATCTCTATGCGATTTACGGGCTCATGCTCGATTACCCGTATCTCGGGCAGAAAACGCATGACGTGCTGCGAGTGATCGACTGGCTGAAATCCTGCGGCCACACCGAAGTTCATCTGGTCGGCAAAGGGTGGGGCGCGCTCCCCGCGACCTTTGCCGCGCTGCTTTCGTCCGAGGTGACCCAGATCACGCTCAAGCACGCGCTCACCAGCTACAGCGATATCGCCGAAACCGAGGACTACGACTGGCCGCTGTCGGCGTTGTTGCCCGGCGTGTTGCGCACCTTCGACCTGCCGGATTGTTATCGCGCGCTGGAAGCCAAGCAGCTTCGCCAGATCGCACCGTGGGGTGCCGCCGACGGGCGCAAGGCCTGAAGCCCCGTGTAAACGGTCGCTGCCTTTCGCGCTGCGTTGCCGCCCGTCAGTGGCAACGGTCGCGCCGACCGACTTTATCTTTTTCCGGCATGATGCCCGCTCACGACAATCTGCAGAATCAACCCGTGGGCGTTGCGCTGCCGGACTGGCGCCCGCCGGTCCGGCCGTCGCGTGACGCGATGGTCGGGCGCTTTTGCCGCCTCGAGCCGCTCGACCCCCGGCGGCACGCCGGCGATCTCCACGCGGCCAACGCGGCCGACACCGAAGGTCGCATGTGGACTTACCTGCCGTACGGGCCCTTCGAGGATCTCGCCGCTTATCGTGGCTGCATGGAGGCGAAGTGGCTCGGCGACGATCCGCTGTTCTTTGCCATCGTGGACGCCGGCAGTGGCGGCGCCGTCGGCGTGGCCAGTTACCTGCGGATCGATCCGGCGAACGGCGCCATCGAAGTCGGTCACCTGGGCTATTCTCCGGGGTTGCAACGCACTCCGGCCGCCACCGAGGCGATGGCGCTGATGATGGCGCAGGTGTTTGCTCTGGGTTACCGCCGTTATGAATGGAAGTGCGACGCATTGAACGCGCCCTCCCGCGCGGCGGCCTTGCGGCTGGGGTTCACCTTCGAAGGCATTTTCCGTCAGGCGACGGTGGTGAAGGGCCGCAACCGCGACACCGCGTGGTATTCAATCCTCGATTCGGAATGGCCGGCGCGGCGAGCGGCTTTCGAGCGCTGGCTGGCGCCGGAGAATTTCGACGCCGCCGGCCGGCAACGGCAGCGGCTCCCGGATCTCACGCGCACATCAGAAAATCCCGGCCCTCGACGTAACCACGGGCAGTGAGTTGGCCTCGATTGTAGTCCCGCGCACCGCGAGTCGTGACGTAGCTCAGCACGAAAATGTTTCCGGGCGGGGGCAGGGCGCCCTCCGCCAGCACTGGCACTCCCGTGCCGCCCAGTCCGCGCCCCGTCTTCTTGGCGTCGACGTCGATATAGCCGGCGATTCGCACGCCGTGGCCGGCCAGGTGCGCGGCGCGTTTCCGGGTGTGCCGGCCCGCGCCCCAGACAAAAATCTCCCGCTCGCCGGCCACGCGGGCCAACTCGCGCGCAATCCACTTCGCCTTCACTCGGAAAAACGCGTCCGGCGCATACCGCGGATCGGTGCGCGAAATCCGGTTCGGCCCGTCGTGCCACGTGAGCAGCGGTGCGGGCACCTTCGCGATCCGCACGCCCGCATCGAGCCACCGCAGCCACAACTCGTAGTCCTCCGGAAAATTTCCGGCGCGAAAAGCTCCGTGTCGCTCCACCAGCTCGCGCCGGAAAAGCACGCTCGGATTTGCCACCGGTGATTCCACAAAGCGATTCAGCGCGATTTCCTCCGGAGTCACCAGCGAGTTCAACCAATCCACGTGCAGGGCGTAACCCGCCCGCGCCGCGCGATCTCCGCCGAACTCCACCAATGAACTTGCGACCCCGAGCGTCGCGTCAGCATCGAGCAGCGCCACCTGCCGGGCCAGCCGCTCGGGATGCGCGACATCATCCGCATCCATCCGCGCAATCAATTCACTGCGCGTGCCTGCCAGTCCCGCATTGGCCGCGGCCGCCACGCCCGCATGGTCCTGCGTCACGATCCGCACCCGCGCATCGTCGCGGGCCCAGCGGTCGAGGATCTCGCTCGTTCCATCCGTCGAACCGTCGTCCACGGCGACGAGTTCCCAGTCGGGCCAAGTCTGCGCGCGAATGCTCTCCACGGCGCGCGCTACGGTGGCGGCGGCATTGAATACCGGCAGTACGACGGAAACGCGCGGCATGGTTTCACGAGCATTCGGGTTGAACCGCGAATGGACAAGCCAGCGCAGGAACCCTTCACTCGGATTGCATGAATCAAGCTGAACCCCGCCCCACTTCTGCTCTCACGCGACGCCACCTGCTCCAACAGGCCGGCCTCGGCCTGCTCGGCGCCTCGGGACTGCAATTGACGGGATCGACGGTGCTGGCGGCGGCCGCGCCCGCCAAGCAACCGCCGGGATCGCCGGCCGAATTGAAGCCGCTGCAGCGCTTCCCGCGGATGATGCAGGATTATTTCGGCCCGCGGATGGTGAGTCGGGAGAAGGCCGCGGATACGTTGATCGCCCGGATCAGCACACGCGCGGCCGCGGAAAAATATGTGCGCGAAACCACCGAGAAAGTGCGGCGGTGCTTCGGGCCTTTGCCGGAAAAGACGCCGCTCAACCCGCGCGTGACCGGCGTGGTCGAGCGCGACGCCTACACGATCGAAAACGTCATCTTCGAAAGCCGGCCGAACTTTCCCGTCACGGGCAACCTGTACCTCCCGAAAAATCGCCGGGGCCCGACCCCGGCCGTCGTCGGGGTGTGCGGCCACTCGCAAAACGGCAAGGCGGGTGACACCTACCAGTCGTTCGCCCAGGGACTCGCGCGGCTGGGTTACATCGTGCTCATCATCGACCCGATCGGGCAGGGCGAGCGGTATCAATACGTCGATGCGGCCCTGCGTCCGCTGCAACTCGGTAACGTTCGCGAGCACCTCTACGTGGGCAATCAGCAGTTCCTCGTGGGCGAATTCTTCGGGACGTGGCAGGCGTGGGACGGGATCCGCGCGCTCGATTACCTGCTGACGCGGCCGGAGGTGGACGGAAAACGGATCATGGCGACGGGTAATTCCGGCGGCGGCACGATCACGTCGTGGTTGTGCGCGCTGGAGCCGCGGTTCGTGGCCGCCGCGCCGAGCTGTTTCATCAACACATTCCGGCGGATGTTCGAGAGCGAACAGCCGGCCGACACCGAGCAATGCCCGCCGCACACCCTGGCGCTTGGGCTGGATCACGCGGATTTTCTCGTCCCATTCATCCCGCAGCACCTGCTGCTGCTCGGCCAGGAAAAGGACCTTTTCGACGCGCGCGGGCTCGAAGTATCCCACGGCCGGCTGCAGCACCTCTACACATTGCTCGGGGTTAAGGATCACGAGGCGCTGTTCATCGGGCCCGATTATCACGGCTATTCCCGCAAGAACCGGGAGGCGATGTATGGCTGGTTCAACCAACTCACCGGGGTCGCGAGCACGAACGTGGAACCTGCGCTGACCATCGAGAAGGATGAGACACTGTGGTGTACGTCGAAGGGGCAGGTGGCGCCGCTGCAGCCGGCCACCGTGCTGTCGTTCACCCGCGACGCGTCGCAGAAACTGCGCGCGCAGCGGCCGGCCCTAACGGGCGAGGCGCTGAAGCAGGCCGTGAGCGAGGCGCTGTACCTGCCCCCGCGCGTCAGTGAGGTGCCCGACTACCGGATCCTGCCGGCGGTGCCGGCCCGGCGTTACCCTAAACGCTTCGCGGCGAACTACGCGGTCGAAACCGAGCCGGGCATCCTGGCCCTGGTCTACCGCCTCGGCGATCAGTCCCTGTCCTATCGCGTCCCGCGGGGACCGAAACGCGCGATCCTTTACGTTTCGCACCGTTCGGCCGACGCCGAGCTCCGGGACGAGCCGCTGATTCGCGAGGTGATGGCGGCGGATCCGGCGGCGGCGGTGTTCGCCTGCGACGTCCGCGGCATCGGCGAATCGGAGCCGAACACGACGAGCAAGGAATCCACCGATCCCTACGGCAGCGATTATTTCTACGCGATCTATGGCATCATGTTCGACCAGCCGTATCCGGGCCAGCGGACGTTCGATCTCCTCCGGTTGTGCGACTGGCTGAAGGCACACGGCCACGAGGAGATTCATCTGGTGGCGAAAGGTTGGGGCACGATTCCGGCCACCTTCGCCGCGCTGCTCGAGGAACGAATCACGCGCGTGACCCTCAAGCACGCGCTCTCGAGCTACAGCGACGTCGCCGAGGCGCAGGACTACGACTGGCCGCTTTCGTCGTTGGTCCCAAGCGCGTTGAAGACGTTCGATCTGCCGGATTGCTATCGCGCGCTCGCGGCGAAGCAGCTGCGGCAGATCGAAACGCGTGGCGCCAGGAGCGCGGTGGGTTGACACCCATGTTCAGGCTGCAGTGACTGGCGCAGCATCGGGCTGCGCCTTCCCCATTTGGCCGGCCGCGAGGAGGCCGGCTAACTTCCCCAACCCCCAACATCACGTCTCATGAAATTCAGGATTCCCGCTGTACCGGCTTGTTCAATCTTCGCCTTCGTCCTGAGCACCACGGGCATCAATGCTCTACGCGCCGCCGGTAGCAACGACCCGGTCGTGCTGCCCGAAGGACAGACGCTGCAGGACATCCGCCTCGCGCCGCCGAAGGATTTGGATGGTTACTTCCCGTTCGTCGTGCCCGAGTCGCGGGAAGCGTGGGCCAGCCGGGCGGAAGAACTGCGACGGCGGATCCTGGTCGCAACCGGCCTCTGGCCGATGCCCCCCAAGACGCCGCTCAACGCGGTGATTCACGGCAAAGTCGAGCGCGAGGGTTTCACCGTCGAGAAGGTGTATTTTGAAGCGGTGCCCGGTTATTACGTCACCGGCATGCTGTTTCGGCCGACCGGGCGGCCGGGTCCGTTTCCCGGCGTGCTCTGCCCGCACGGGCATGGCGGACGTTTGCAGGACGTGGGCGTCGACGGGATCCGGAAGCAGATCGTGCTCGGCGAGGAACGCTTTGAGGCGTCGGGTCGTTTTCCGAAGCTGGCCCTGTGTGCGCAACTCGCCCGCATGGGCTGCGTGTCCTTCATTTACGACATGATCGGCTATGCCGACAACACGCAGCTTTCGTTCGAGCTGGCGCATCGTTACGCCAAGCCGCGACCGGAAATGGAGGTCCCGAAGAACTGGGGATTCTTCAGCGCGCAGGCGGAGATGCGGGTGCAGTCGATCATGAGCCTGCAAACGTGGATCTCGATTCGGGCACTGGACTTCCTCGAGCGATTGCCCGACGTGGATCCCACGCGGCTGGGCGTGACCGGGGGCAGCGGCGGGGGCACGCAGACCATTCTGCTTTCCGCGATCGATCCGCGCCCGGTGGTCACCTTTGCCCAAGGCATGGTCTCGACCGCGATGCAGGGCGGCTGCACTTGTGAGAACACGAGCTTGCTGCGGATTGGCACGGGCAACGTGGAACTCACCGCGCTCTTCGCTCCGCGTCCCCAGGCGATGACCACCGCCAACGATTGGACCAGGGATATGATGACGCACGGCTTCCCCGAACTGCAGCAGCTCTATAAAATGCTCGGGGCGCCGGCCAACGTCGAGTGCACGCCGCAGCCGCAGTTTCCCCACAATTACAACTATGTCACCCGGGCCCGAATGTATTCCTTCTTCAACAAGCATCTGAAGTTGGGATTGAAGGACCCGATTGTGGAGGGAGATTGGGAACTGCTCGGGGAACATCCCAATGGCGACCGGGGCACTGCACCACCGAGCCTGAGTGTCTGGAACGAGGCGCATCCCGCGCCGAAGGAGCGGGGCGATGCCTATGAACGCAAGTTGCTCGCCGAATTGTCCGCCCAGTCCGACAGCCAGATCAAGGCGCTGTGGCCGAAGGACACCCGCTCGCTCGCCGGCTATCGCGACGTGGTGGGCGCGGCGGTGGAAACGCTCCTCGGCCGCACCCTTGCGTCCGTCGGACCGGTCAAGGCCACCGCGCTCAGCCGGATCGAGCAGGGCGGTTATCGAATTTTCACCGACGTGATTACGGTGCCGGCGCATGGCGAGCAACTGCCGGTCGTCTCGGTGCGCCCACTGGCGCCGAAATGGAATGGCCGCGTGGTGGTGTGGCTCACCGGGCAGGGCAAGAGGGGGATTTTTGCCGCCGATGGCACGCCGATCCCGGAGGTCCGCCGGCTCGTCGAGCAGGGCAATGCCGTGGTCTCGGCCGATCTGTTTGCCCAGGGAGAGTTCCTCCGCGGCGGTCTGGCAGCGGACAAAAACCGGGTCGTTGCCAATCCCCGTCAATTTGCCGGATTCACCTACACCTACAATGACTCGCTGTTCGCGCAGCGGGCGCACGATGTGTTGTCGATAATCCAGTGGGTGCGCACGGAGGAGCGCGGCCTCAAGCAAACCGTGCTCGTCGGCGTCGGCGGGATCGGCCCGGTCGTGGCGGCCGCGGGAGCCGTGTCGGGCGATGCGGTCGATGGCCTGGCAGTCGACGTGGCGGGATTCCGCTTCACGCAGCTCAACGACTACCGCGACGCCAATTTCATCAACGGAATCGTGAAGTACGGCGACGTGCCGGCGTTGCTGGCCCTCAATGCCCCGAAAAAACTGCTGGTCATCGGCGACCACGACGAGCAGGCGCCGGTGACGCATGCCGCGTATGCCGCGTCCGGTGGCAAGGTCACGTGGAAGCCGGGCACCGAGCGTGCCAATCCGGCGATCGTCGACTGGTTGACGGACTACAAGTAGCCGGCGCCGCCCGTCGTTGGCTGGAATTGAGTCGCGACGGGCGGGATGCCGACCTATCCGGTGAGGGATGAGATCACCCCTCTTCATTGCCGCCGTCGTGGCGGCTTTCGCCGGTGCGAGCGTCGTTGACGCCGCGACGGTCCTGGTCACGGGTTCCAATCGCGGTTTGGGCTACGAGTTCGTCCGGCAATACGCAGCGCAGGGTTGGACGGTGATCGCCACCACGCGCAATCCGGAGAGCGCCCCGGAGCTCAAGGAGCTGGCGGCGAAGAACAAGAATATCGTGATCGAGAAACTCGATGTCCTCGATCTGCCGGGCATCAAGGCGCTCGCGGCGAAATACCAGGGGCAGGCGATCGACGTGCTGCTCAACAACGCGGGCGTCTTCGGCGATATTCCCGGCCAGACGTTCGGCAGCCTGGACTACGCCAATTTCCAGCAGGTCATGAGCG
This sequence comes from Opitutia bacterium, assembly GCA_947442255.1. The sequence continues at coordinate 16,108 of CANEVO010000018.1, read as the reverse complement.
TGAATGTGTACGGGCCGCTGGCCGTTTCGGAGGCGTTTCGCGAAAACGTGATCCGGAGCGAGCAGAAGAAGATCGTCGCGATCACCAGCGGCTCCGGGACGCTGAGCCGGGGCGGCGGCGGTGGCCGGAATCCCTTTTACCGGGCCAGCAAGGCGGCTTTGAACATGGCCATGATCACCCTCGCGGCGGACCTGAAGAGCCGTGGCGTGGCGGTTGGTCTCATCAACCCGGGTGCAACCGAAACGGATATGCTCCGGCAGGCGATGGGACGGGAGAAAGCGTCGAAAGCTTTCCGCCCCCAGGACAGCGTGGCGGGCATGATCAAGGTGATCGCCGGCCTGACGCAGGCCAACAGCGACAAGCCGTTCAACCACGACGGCACCGTGCTGCCCTGGTGAATCTGCGTGAACGGGAGGGAAGGCCCGGCCGGCGTGTGTCGGCTTCCAGCTCGACATCCGGGACGGTTGCGCCGCGATGGTGCTTTATGCGCTGCTGGCTTTTTGCTCCGTCGATTCGAGTCATGGTCCGCGGGAGCGCTTGCATTACGCTGCTGACATCGGGATTTTCCGCCGAGGTGCCGGTGGCCGGCCGGCCGCTGCCGGCGTGGGAGCGGGGCCAGTTGGACATTCATCAGATCAACACCGGCACCGGTGACGCTGCGCTCTTCATCCTGCCCGATGGCACGACGTTTCTCCTGGATGCCGGCGCGGTCGACCGCAGCAAGGAACGCCCGCCGCAGTACGATGCCCCGCAACGTCCGGACGCGACGCTGAGGCCCGGTCAGTCGATCGCGGAGTATATCCGCCGGGTGCATCCCGACGGTGCGCGCGGAGAACTCGATTACGCGGCGCTGACACATTTTCACGAGGATCACATGGGGTCGGTGAAGCCGGATTCACCGCGCTCCGCCGCGGGAGCGTATCAGCTGGCGGGCATCACCGATGTGGCCGAGCAGATCAAGATCCGTACGCTGCTCGACCGCGGCTGGCCGGGGTACGATTTTCCCGCGTCGTCAGGTGGCGTGCTGATGCAGAATTACCGGGCGTTTCTGAAATGGCAGAGGGAGCACCGCGGCTTGAAAGTAGAGCGATTCGAGGCCGGGCGGGCCGACCAAATTGGGCTGCGCCGGAGTTCGCAGGCATTTCCCAACTTCGAAATCCGCAATATCGCGGCGAATGGTTATGTGTGGACCGGCGCGGGCACCGTCACGCGCAACCGTTATCCGGCCGGCGTGGTGCCGGTGGAGAACAACTGCAGCCTCGCCTTCCGCCTGACGTACGGGGCCTTCGCGTACTTCAACGGCGGTGACATGGCCGGATTCCTCGCGGCGAATGCACCGGCCTGGGCCGAGATGGAATCCGCCGTCGCTTGGGTGACCGGACCGGTGGACGTGCATGCGCTGAATCACCACGGCACGCAGGACGCGGCGAACGCATTTTTCCTCAGCGTCCTCCAGCCGCGCGTGCACATCCTGTCGACGTATGCGGCGAGCCAGCCGTCGCCCGACGTGATACGGCGCATGCTCTCGGAGCGGATCTACCCGGGGCCGCGCGATATTTTCATGACCAACAGCGAATGGCCGGGTCGGCGGACGCACCTGGTGAAATTGTTTGGCGAGGCCGAGACGGTGTGGCTGCTGGAGAAGATCGCGCAGACCACGGCGCGCCGGGGCCATGTGCTGGCACGGGTCGACTCGGGCGGAGCGGCCTATCGCGTGATCGTGCTCGACGACAGCCGGCCCGACGGAAACGTGCTCTCGGTCCATGGTCCCTACGCGTCGCGGGGCGTGGCGAAGTAGTCCGCAGAAAAGCTCCGAATCGTCGGCCTGATCCCGGTCGCCAACGGCCGGCGATTCAATCTCGACGGCCTCGGGCGGTGTTGGCCAACCTGCCCGGACTATGAACCCCCGCCCCGCCTTCACTGCCCGCCCGTTCGTTCTCCACGAGGCTAATTATCGCCAGACGATGGATCTCAAACCCAACGTCGCCGTTCTGCCGTGGGGCGCGACGGAAGCGCACAACTATCATCTTCCCCATGGCTGCGACGTAACCGAGGCGAACGGGCTCGGCGAACTTGCCGTCGAACGAGCCAACGGCCGGGGGGCGCGCTGCATTCTGCTCCCGTGCGTGCCCTTCGGCATCGATCACTCGCAGGCGAATTCGCCGCAGATCGCCACGATCACGATGCGGGCCTCGACCCAACAAGCCGTGCTCTTTGATGTCGCCGAGAGCCTGGTGCGGCAGGGCATAAACCGTCTGGTGGTGCTGAATTTCCACGGCGGAAACGAGTTCCGGTCGATGATCCGCGATATCATGTTCGATTTGCCCATTTTTATTGTGCAGGTGAACGGTTATCAGACGGCCGACTGGACTCCCTTCCTCGACGACAAGGGCGGCGATCACGCGAACGAATTCGAGACCAGTCTGATGCTGCACCTGGTGCCCGACTGGGTCGCGCCGCTGGATACCGCCGGCGAGGGAATTGCGACGCCGAGCAAGCTGCCCGCCGTGTCGACCACGCCGGGAGTCTGGGTGGTCCGCGACTGGCCGGCGTTCACGCAGGACACCGGGGTCGGCAGCCCCAAGAAAGCCACGGCCGAGAAGGGCCGGCAAATTTTGGATGCGCTCGCCAATGCGTTCGTGCCGGTGCTCGTCGAGCTTTCGCAGGCCAAGGAAGGCGACTTCCCCTTCATCATCTGCAAGCGTCGCCCGGCCTAGGCCGGGAAAATCCAGGCCGGCGGCGAAGCGATGCGTCAGGGCAGGGCGAAGGCCACGTAGGCCCCGCGGATGGGAACCTGCGTGGCCGGCGTGAGCCCGACCTGGGCGGACGCGCAGTAGACGAGGTATTGTTTGCCGGCGACCTCGTAGACGGCGGGCATGCCCTCGATCGCGGTCTCGATCTCGTGCTCCCAAAGGAGCGTGCCGTTCTCGATGTCGAAGGCGCGGACCTTCTTGTCGCGCGTGCCGGTGAAGATGAGGCCGGTTGCGGTGACGATCGGGCCCACCTTGGGATAGTGCGTGCCGGTATTCTTAATGCCTTTTGCGGCCAGCTCGGGCACTTCGCCGAGCGGGATCTTCCATTTGATGGTGCCGGCGTTGAGATCGTAAACGGTGAGGGAGGTCCACGGCGGCTTGATCGCGGCGAGTCCATCCGAGGCGATCATGAAACCGAAACCGCTTTCGTAGCGCGTGGCGGCCGAGGTTTCGGCGGGTGGCTTCTCCTCAAGCTTGAGAAGGCTCGGCAGATCTTTCGAGACCACGACCAGCGTACCGTGCGCGGGGTCGACCGCGGCGCCGCCCCAGTTGGCACCGCCATTGTTGCCCGGCATCTGGATCGTGCCCTGGCGCGCCGGAGGCGTGAACGGGCCTTCATTGCGGGCGGCCAGGATGGCAGCGCGAAATTTGGCGCGGTCGGCCTCGCTGAGGAAGGGGCTCAGATCGTCGACGGTGAACGTGAGGCGGGCGAACGGCGGCGGGTTCGTCGGGAAAGGCTGGGTGGGCGACGTTTTCTCGTTGGGCATGTCCGAGGCCGGCACGGGCCGCTCCTCGATGGGCCAGATAGGCCGGCCCGTCTCGCGCTCGAACACCCACACGTAGCCCTGCTTGCTGACCTGCGCCACGACGTCGACGGGTTTGCCGTCACGTTGGATCGTGAGGAGTTTCGGCGCCGTTGGGTTGTCGTAGTCCCAGATGTCATGGTGCACCATCTGGTAGTGCCAGAGGCGCCGGCCGGTGCGCACGTCGAGGGCAAGAAGGCAGTCGGAGTAGAGATTGGAGCCGACACGGTCCGCGCCATAAAAGTTGTATTTCGCGCTGGCGGTGGGCGCAAAGAGGATGCCGCGCTTTTCATCCACGGTCAGCTCCGACCAGACGTTGGCCCCGCCGACGTTCTGACGGGCATCCTTGGGCCAGGTCTCGGCGCCGGGTTCGCCGGGGCTGGGAATGGTGCGGAACGTCCACACCAGCTTGCCCGTGAGCGCATGGAAGGCGCGGATATCGCCCGGAGCGGAGCCGTAGCCCTGGTTGGTGGCGGAGCCGAGGATCACGAGATCCTCGAAGACGCGGCCAGGCGACAGGGATTGGACCAGGGCGAAGGTCTTGGGATCGCGGTCGAGGCCCTGCTTCAAGTCGACGCTGCCGCCGTCGCCGAATGTGGTCACGAGTTTGCCCGTGCGGGCATCGAGGGCGCGGAGCGCGTGGTTGCTGGCGAAGAGCAGGTGCCGGTGGATGCGGTCCTTCGATTCCCAATAGTTGATGCCACGGGTGGTGATCACGGTCGTGTCCGCGGGCTGCTGATACGTCCAGATCTCGCGACCGGTCGCGGCGTCGAGGGCGACGATGCTGCTGCCCTTACCCATGACGTACATGACGCCGTCGACGACGACGGGATTGAAGAAGTAGCGCTTGTCCTCCCCGATGGGATAGGTCCAGGCGACCTGCAGCCGGGCCACGTTGGCGCGGGTGATCTGCGTCAGCGTGGTGAACTGCGAGGAATCCGGCCCGCCGCCGAAGTCGCGCCAGTTGGAATGGGAACCCGCGGCGAAGGCCGTCGCGGCGGAGAAAAAGAGCGCGGAGCGCAGGAGGGGCGGGAGGCGTTTCACGCCATAATTGCGGCGAACCGGACCCGTCGGGTCAAACCTTGCCCGGCTGAGAACACCTTACTTCTTCGCTGGCTTCGCCCACAGGTCGACCACTGGCAGCGCCGCAAATCCTCGCCACTGCGCTTCGCATTGTTCTTGCGACGCCACCCCGTCGTGAACCCACAGCGCGTAGCGCAACCGTAATTTTTTGTTCTCCGTGACCTCCACCGGGGAATCCAGGCTCAGACAGCAGCCCATTCAGCCGTCGTTGCGCACATGAAACGCCGTCGGGTGGTGCGGATTGATCGGGTGGCTCATCAACGTGATGCCGGCCAGGCCGTCCGGGTCGTTTGTGATCCGCCCGCTGTAGTCGCACCAGCGTGCCGGCTTCCGGAAAACCTGCTCCTCGTTGACCTGCCCCTCGGAATTCAGGATGCGCCCGCCGCCATCGTGCACGCCGATGCTGCGCGCCATCCGCACCGCCACCAAACCGAAGCTCGTGGCTCCGAAGGTCGCGGTCCTGCCTTTCGGCGGTGAAAATTCCAGATCGATGACCATGAGCCAGCTCTTCGCACCGTCGAGCGGACGGATCTCCGTGCGTCGCACCTCGACGAGTTGCACGCTCTGGTTCTCTTCGCTGATCCATTGATTGACGGTCCGCATCGCGGCGAATTCATCCGTGTCCTCATAGCCCTCGCGTGAAACCTCCACGTTTACGATGCGTCCGCGCCGCTTGGCGACATCGGTCCAGAAATCGAGATCGTTCACGAGGCTGTGGCCGATCCACACGCTGTTGTGATGCGAGTGTGTCAGCGGGTCGTGCGGATGTCCCATCCGGGTGAGACTCGCGTCGCGCGAACTGCGGATCGGATACCAGAACGGCCGCGGCTCTTGCGGGCCGAAGTGCAGCGCCGTCAGCTCCCGCCCGTCGAGTTGAAACGAAGTGACATGGTGCGGCAGCGGCACGGCTTGGACGCGTGGCACCGGTTTCGCCGAAGGCAGCTGCGCCGCACCAACGGCGACGAAGCTCAAATTGAGCGCCAGGATGCGAATGATCCTCGCGGCGCTCGACCGTGCCGTTCGCCGCAACCGCGCAGCGGGAGGCGCGGATGGCTAGTCTTGGGCGGCGCAAGCCTTCACGGTTTCGATCCCGGGGCCCGCGATTCGTGCCGCAACGCCCGGCCGGCCCGCGCGGCAGTCGGCGTGCCCCGGTCGAGCGCGACCTGGCCGTTGACGAGCACAGTGTCGATTCCCTCGGGGTACTGAAACGGCGCCTCGTAGGTCGCGCGATCGATGACCCGCTGCTCGTTGAAAATCGTCACGTCGGCAAACGCGCCCGCCCGCAGCGTCCCGCGGTCGCGCAGGCCCAGCTTGGCGGCGTTGAGCGAGGTCATCTTGCGCACCGCGTCCTCAAGCCGGAGCAGGCTGCGCTCGCGCGCATAGACGCCCAGCACGCGCGGGAACGTGCCGAAATTGCGCGGGTGCGGGTTGCCGCGCCGCAGCAGACCCTCGGTCGCGAACGCCGAACCGTCCGACCCGATCGAGGTCCATGGCTGGACGAGCGCAAGGTTCATGTCCGCCTCGGTGTGATGGGCGTAGACCGTACCGACCGAACCGTGTTGTTCGAGCAGCAGGTCGAAGAGGAGGTCGAGGGGATCGGGCGCCGGGGTCCGACCCTGGCTTTTCATCGCAATCACCTTGTCCATGGTCATGCCCTTGTAGGTGTTGTTCGCGCTGATGAGCATCCGCGTCCAGTCGCCGCCGACCGCCGTGTAGTGATTGTACCAGCCCGGGACCCCGTGCTGGATGTCGCGCTTGAGCCGCACACGTTGCTGCGGATCCCGCAACCGCTCGAGGAGCATCGCCCGGCCGCCCTCGTGCGCCCACGGCGGAATGATGCTGACGAGGTCGTTGTTGCCCCGGGTGTAGGGGTAGACGTTCGCCTGCACGTTTACGCCGCGCCGCCGCGCCTCCTCGATCAGCGCGAGGACTTCCTTCATCCGCCCCCAGAGTTTCTCGTCGGCGATTTTCAGGTGGATGATGTCCACCGGCAGGTCGGCATCTTCTCCCACCCGAATCGCCTCCTTGATGGCGTCGAACAGCCCCAGGCCCTCATCCCGGATGTGCGACGAATAGATGCCCCCGTGCGCCGCCACGACCCTGGCCAGCTCAATCAAGTCCTCCGTCGTCGCGAGGGAACTGGGCGGCATCATGAGCGCCGTGGAAAGCCCGAAGGCACCGTCGCGCATCGCCTCCGCCACGAGTTGCCGCATCTGTTCCAACTCGCCCGCGGACGGCCGGGCAAATGAGGAGCCCATCACGCAACTCCAGATCTGTCCCTGGCCGACATACGAGGCGACATTCACCGCGACTCCGGTGCGCTCGATGGCGGCGAAATAGTCGCGCAGCGCCCGAATCTCGATCGTGGTGTCCTGGACCACCACCTTGTGCGGCGGCAATTTTCCCTGGTAGGGACCCGCGGAAACGGATTCGCCCAGGATTTCTGTGGTGACGCCCTGGCGGATTTTGCTCGGGGCGCCGCCGTCCTCGAGCAGCAACCAGTCGGAGTGCGAATGGATGTCGATGAATCCCGGCGCGACCACGAGGCCGGCGGCGTCGATCACGCGTTTGGCGTCACCGGTCACGGCGCCCAGCTGGACGATCCGGTCACCCTTGATCGCGACGTCGCCGCGGAACCAAGGATTGCCGGTGCCATCCACGATCCGGCCGCCGCGGATGATGACATCATAGGCGGGCTCGGCGGCACCAAGGAGATTCAAGATGGAAAAGGCCAGGGGGCACCAGAACAGGCGCGGCAACGGAAGTTTCATGGGGTGATCGAGCGTGGGCCGAAATCCGCGTTGTCGGCAAGGCGGGCGTTGCCGGGGTTTATCGGACGCGTTGCCGGGTAGGACTGGGATCAATCAGGATCCGGCTTCCGATTACGGCCCGGGGACGAAAATCATTGCAGAATATCGAAGATATTTTATCCCGCTAGGCCACGCGAGACTGTCGGACGACAAACCTGCAATGCTCTCAAGAACCCCATGACCATCATGAAAAACAAATTAGCCGTTAGCCTGTTGAGCCTGATCCTCGCTCTGGCCTTCGCACCGACCCAAGCCGTCCGCGCGGCCGACGGCCCTTCGGCCGGCACCGCCGCCCAGTCAACCGGCACGGTGACCGGCCGGGTGCAAAACGTGGTTACGGGAAAATATCTTCACAACGCGCGTGTCACGCTCAAGGGATCGGAGACCGTCGTCTACACCGACGAATTTGGCACTTACCGGCTGGTCAATGTCCGAAGCGGACCGGCCACCCTTGATGTATTCTACACCGATCTGGATACCCAATCGATCGCGGTTGCAGTCCCGGCCGGGGGGAGTGTCGAACGAAACGTGGAGCTGACCAGCAAGGCCCGTTATGGGGACAAACAGAACGTCGTAAAGCTGGACAACTATGTCGTCTCGTCCGACCGCGAAGCCGATGGCAAATCGACGGCCATTAACGAGCAAAGGTTCGCGCCGAATATCAAGAACGTCCTTTCATCCGATTCGTTCGGCGATGTGCTGGGCGGCAATGTGGGTGAGTTCCTGAAATTCATCCCCGGCCTGACCACGGAGTACAGTCAGGTGGAGATTGTTGGCATCTCGGTGCGTGGCCTGGGCAACGACAAGACGGCCTTTACCGCGGATGGCGCTTCGGTCGTATCCGCCGCCGGCGGCGCGGCGACGCGGACATTCAACATGAACGTGATGTCGCTGAACAATATCTCCCGCGTCGAGGTGACCAAGGTGCCGACGCCCTCCAGTCCGGCCGACTCCATGGGCGGTTCGGTGAACATGATCAGCAAGAGCGCGTTTGAGCGTACGCGGGCCCAGTTTAACTTCGGCGTCAATCTGGTGGCCAATAGCGAGAATCTGACGTTCGCGAAAACCCCCCATTCCAACGGCGACCACGACACGCGAAAAATTCTCCCCGGTTTTGATTTCGATTACACCCAGCCCATCGGCAAGAATTTTGGCATCACCCTCACCGGGTTTCAGAGCGACAAGTACAACGAGCAGCATCTGACGACGATGCTCTATAACTCCACGGGCACCTCCACGGGGGCGTCGTTCAGCAAGCCCTTTCTGCAGCAGCATACCCTGCAGGACGGGCCGCGCAGTCAGCGGCGGACGGCGTTCAGCTTCAAGGCGGACTGGCGCGTCACGCCGAATTCCGTGCTCTCTTTCGGGGCACAGACGAACCGGTATAACACCTACATTGGCACCCAGAGCTGGGCCATGAATGCGGGCACCGTCGGCACTTCGACGATCACGGGGGGCGGGCCGCTCACCTACGGCGATAATTTTACCAACGGGGCGACCGGCCGCGGTGCGGTGACACTTTCCGGGAGCGGACAGACTTTCCAAGGCGATACGAACGTGGCGAACTTCAGTTACCGATTCGATGACGGCCATTGGCGGATTGAGACGGGGGCGAATATGTCGACTTCCACCCGCTCGCGTCCCAACCCGGGATTTTACAGCGGTCTGAGCTCAGTGCTGCGTACGCCGGTGCGCGTTGCCTTTGCCAACAGCAGTCCCGACAAGCCGGGCAGCACCGCCGTGTATGACAATAGCAACCAAGCGGTGAACATCTATGATATCAAAAACTACCAGCTAAACTCGGCCTCGGTGGCGCCGTATGACAATGCGTCGAACCTCAAATCCGCCAATTTGAACGTCAAACGCCGGCTGGATATTTTCGCTTTTCCCTTCGCCGTGCAGGTGGGCGGAATTCAGAGCCGGATGTCGGTTGATACCCGATTGGGGTCCGGCACCTACAGCTACAATGGGCCGGACGGCAATCCGGCGACCCCGGACAGCCCGGAACCCTTCCTCATGCAAGTTTATAAGAACCAGGATTCGTTCTACGGGTTCAAGAACGTGCCGTGGACTTCCGTCAATCGGGCGTTCGTCGCCAATCAGGCCAATCCGCAATTGTTCACGCAGACGCCGGCGCAGGTGGTCGCGCAGGAAGCTTACCGCCTGACCAATTCCGAATATATCGAGGAGAAGATTCTGGCCTATTATGTACAGGCGGAGGCGCGGTTCCTGAGTGGCCGGTTGAACGTGCTGACCGGAGTGCGCTTTGAAAAGACCACCGACAACGGAGAAGGCTCCCTGTTCAATGGCGACGCCGTTTGGGTCCGCAATAGTAACGGGTCGTTCGCGCACGACGCCGCGGGCGCCCGCATCCGCAAGACCGAGGCGGGCACGGCGGGTTCGATCGAGGAGTTGCGCCTGACCCGCAAGGAGCGCGCGTTCAAAAACGAGCGGTCCTACGATGGATACTTTCCGAGCCTGCACCTTACCTACAACATCAAGGAGAACTTCCAGGCCCGATTGGCCTACGCCAAGACCTACGGGCGGCCCAATTTCACGGACATCATCCCCAACGCCACGTTCAGCGAGAAGGATCTGACCGACGCCGATCTCAACAATCCCGACGTGGTGCGTGGTACGGTAACCATCCGGAACACGGGCCTGAAGCCCTGGACGGCGGATAACTATGACTTTTCGCTCGAATATTACACGGAGAACGGGGGCATTTTGAGCGGCGGGGTCTTCCTTAAGGAAATCCAGGACTTCTTTGGCACGGCGGTAAAGCTGGCCACGGCGGCGGACCTGCAGGCGATCGGGCTGGATCCAAGATATGTGGGCTGGAACCTATCCACCAAGTTTAATGCCGGCAGCGCGCGTGTGCGTGGAGTGGAATTTAACTTCCGGCAGTCCCTCCGTGGTCTCGGCGCCTGGGGAAACTATTTCAGTGTTTTCGCCAATGCCACGAAACTTGATCTCTCGGGGCAGAGTCAGGCTGATTTCACGAGCTTCATTCGGGAGAGCGCCAACTGGGGCGTTTCGTTCAGCCGGAAGCAGATTTCGCTGATTGCGAAATGGAATTACCGGGGCTTGGACAAGCGCGGGGCGCAGCCGGCGTATGGACCCGATGCCTACCAATACTTCGCCGGGCGCTCCCAACTGGATCTGAACGGAGCCTATCAAATCAACAAGAAGTTCTCCGTTAACCTAAGCGTCAGCAATGCCTTGAACGTCCCCGCGACCCTCCTGAACTACGGATCGGAGACTCCGGGCTATGCCCGGCAAAACCGCGAGGAAGAGTTCGGGATCGCGCTGGCGGTGGGGCTCAAGGGCAGCTTCTAACGCTTTTCCGGGAGGCCGCTGCGAGTTCGCGGGAGACTTGGTCCTATCATGGTGCGGGGGGTGGCGCGGGTACCGCCACCTTTTCCGCCCGTCCTATCGGTGGTCGCAAGCGGCCGACGGGAGGCGGGTGCTCCCGGACCTCTGGGTGGTCGGATTGTCGCGAAGCCTTTGGGCGAATGGGGGTGGCGTGTTTTCATGCCAGCAGGATCGCGCTTTCGGACTCTTTGGCCCGACTTCAGCCGCGTGACCGAGCGTCAAACGAGGCCGAACTCCTGCGATCGAAATTCCGCGCTCGTCAGCGCGGCTCGGACCGTTCCATCATCTTCCTTTTACCCATGGAAAACGCGCTTTCCTCCGCCGTCCTGCAACGCCTCGAGGCGTTGCTGCCGGTGAATCGTTTCATGCGCGGAGCGGCCCAGCTGGCGGCGTATGAGAGCGACGCGTTGACCGCGTTCCGGACCCTGCCGCTGGCGATCGTGGTGCCCGAGACGCAGGAGGAAGTGATCGCGCTCGTGCGGTTTTGCCACGCCGAGAACCTCCCGTTTGTCGCGCGCGGCAGCGGCACAAGTTTGTCGGGTGGTTCGCTGCCCGTCGAAGGCGGCATCGTAATCGCGCTGAACCGGCTGAACCGGATCCTCCGGCTCGATCCGGCGCAACGGATTGCGGTCGTGGAGCCGGGGGTGATCAATCTCGCGGTCACCGCGGCGGCGGCGCCTTTTGGTCTGCATTTCGCGCCGGATCCCTCCAGCCAGCAAATCTGCACGATCGGTGGCAACGTGGCGTTCAACTCCGGTGGCGCGCATTGCCTGAAATACGGCATGACCTCGAATCATGTGCTCGGCCTCAAGGCGGTGCTCGCGACCGGCGAGGTGGTAACCTTCGGCAGCGAGAGCCGCGAGCAGATCGGTCCGGACTGGACGGGGCTGTTTGTGGGGAACGAGGGCCTTTTCGGAATCGCGCTGGAGGTCACGCTGCAATTGCTCCCGCGGGCCGAGACCTTTCACACCGTGCTCGCGGGCTACCTCACCCTGGAGCAGGCGGGCGACGCCGTCGCGGCGGTGGTGGCCAGCGGACTTCTGCCCGGGGCGATCGAGATCATGGAAAAACTCGCGCTCGAGGCGGCGGTGGCCGCCGTGCACGCGGAGTATCCGCCGGGTTGCGAGGCGGTGTTGATCGTCGAACTCGAGGGACCGCGTGAAGTCGTCGCGGTGGACCGGGAACGGCTGGCGCAGCTTCTCGCGCAGAGCGGGCCGGTCGAGGTGCGGGTGGCGCGCGATGCGGCGGAACGCGCGGCGATCTGGAAGGGCCGGAAGAGTGCCTTCAGCGCGGTCGGCCGGCTGTCGCCGGACTTCATCGTGCAGGATGGCGTGGTCCCCCGGCGCAAGCTCGGCGAGGCCCTGCGAAAAATCAGCGAGTGGTCGCGCGAGATGGGCATCCGTTGCGCCAATGTCTTTCATGCCGGGGACGGGAATTTGCACCCGCTGATCCTTTACGACGGGCGCGAGCCCGGCGCCTTGCAACGCGCCGAGGAACTCGCGGGAAAAATTTTGAGGATGTGCGTGGAAATGGGCGGCTCAATCACGGGCGAACACGGCGTGGGTGTGGAGAAGCGTGATTACCTGCCGGACATGTTCTCGCCGGAAGAAATCGCCTGCCTGAAACGCGTGCGCGGCGCCTTCGATCCCAAGGGTATTTCCAACCCGGGAAAAATGTTTCCGGTCGCGGGGGCGCCGGCGCTGGTGCAGTCCGGGCTGCATCCGTTGGAGAAGGCGGGCGTGATTTTCCGGGAATGAACGGGTCTTTCGCAACGGACAAACGACCATGACGAGCCAGCCGACGCTTAAGCCGACCACGCCCGCTGAAATGGCCGATGCGGTGCGCTCGATGCCCCACGTGATTCCCGTCGGGGCGGGCACGAAGCCGCGGCTCGCCCAGGTGGCGGACGGTTACGTGCGGCTCTCGACGGCGGGCCTGAATGGGATCGTCGAATACGAGCCGAGCGAATTCACCTTCACGGCGTGGGCGGGCACGCCGGTGCGCGAGATCGTGGCGGCGCTGGCGGAGCGGGGGCAGCACCTGCCCTTCGATCCGATGCTGGCGGCGGCCGGCAGTACGCTGGGTGGAACGGTGGCGGCCGGCTTGAGCGGGCCCGGCCGGTTTCGGTTTGGCGTGCTACGCGATTTCATCCTCGGCGTGCAGTTCGTCGACGGCGAGGGCCGGCTGCTGCGCATGGGCGGCAAGGTCGTGAAGAACGCGGCGGGATTCGACCTGCCGAAATTCTTCGTGGGCAGCGCGGGACGCTTTGGCGTGCTGACCGAGCTCACGTTCAAGGTGTTTCCCCGGCCGGCCGCGACCCGCACGCTCCGGCTCGAGGCGAAGGATGCCGCGGCGAAGGCCCGCATTCTGACCGAGGCCGCAAACACGCGGTGGGAACTGGATGCGCTCGAGGCCGCCGTGGAGGACAGTGCGATTTTCGCGCGCGTGGGCGGTCCGCCAGCCGCGCTCGACGCATTGACCGCCGAAATCCTGGCCCGCTGGCCAGGGGCGGCGCTGGCGCCCGACGCGGCGGATGATTTCTGGCAGGGCCTCGGCGAATTCCGCTGGGCGCATGCCGAGGGCACGCTTGCGAAGGTGGCGCTGACGGCGGCGCAGGTGCCCGATTTTATGGCGCAGGTCCGCGCCCAAATCGGTGCCCGGGGCTGGGTCAGCGCCGGCGGAAATGTCGGTTACATCTCGATCCCGGCGGCCGCGACACTGCCGGCGTTGAGCTGGCCCGGGATGACCTTGCGCGGCGCCGCGCCATTGTGGCCCGGAATCCAACCGCGGTTCGAGGTGATGCGCGCGGTGAAGGCGGCGCTCGACCCGCATCAACGCTTTCCCCATCTCGACGAATCGTAGCAACCGGCGCCGGCGAACGCGGCCTCGGCCGCGTGTCGGTGCTGGTGGCGACACCCACCCATGCTTCACACGATCAAACCGGAAGAACACGGACCGCTTGGCGAACCGATGGCGCACGCCGTGCAGACCTGCGTCCACTGCGGCTTTTGCCTGTCGGCGTGCCCGACCTATCAGGAGTTCGGTCAGGAGATGGATTCGCCGCGCGGCCGGATCGTGCTGATGAAGCAGGTGCTCGAAGGCTCGCTGCCGGCGAGCGCGGCCCAGGTGCACATCGACCGGTGTCTCGGTTGTCTCGCTTGCGAGCCGGCTTGTCCGAGCGGGGTGCCGTATCGCGATTTGATCAGTCCGTATCGTGCGCTTGTCCAAGAGCAGGCCGTACGCACGCCCGGCGAACGGCTGCGGCGCTGGCTGGCGGCGCAAACGATTCCGTATCCGTCCCGGTTCCGGCTCGCGTTGGTGGGAGCGAAGATCGGGCGCCTTTTTCGCGTCTTTGTGCCCGGGGTGTTGCGGCCGATGTTGGAGCTGGCGCCCGCGCACGTGCCCGCCGCGGTGCAGCTGGCGCGGGTCACTCCGGCGCGCGGCGAACGCCGCGCCCGCGTGGCGCTCCTCGCGGGCTGCGCGCAGCAGGTGCTGGATCCGGATATCAACGTCGCGACAATCGAGGTGCTCGCGCGCAATGGCGTCGAGGTGATCGTGCCGGCGGCGCAGGGGTGTTGCGGTGGACTGGCGTGGCACACCGGCGACCTGGCGGCGGCGCAGGCGTTTGCGCGGCGCAATCTCGACGCGTTTCCGGCGGACGTGGATGCGATCCTCACCAATGCAGCCGGCTGCGGCTCGGCAATGCACGAGTATCATTTGATTTTGCGCGGCACGCCGGACGAAGCGCGCGCGGAGGCGATGCGGCGGCGGGTGGTCGATGTGAGTGTGTTTCTCGCCAAGCTCGGGCTGCGCGAGCCGCCGCGGGGCTGGGGTGCCGCGCGGCGAGTGGCGTATCATGATGCCTGTCACCTCGCGAACGCGCAGGGCGTGCGGGCGGAACCGCGGGCCCTGTTGCGGGCGATTCCCGGCGTGGAACTGAGCGAACTGGCCGATGCGCACCTGTGTTGCGGCAGCGCGGGCACCTACAATCTGGATCAGCCCGACACGGCGGCATCGCTCGGCCGGCAAAAGGCGCAGGCGGTGCTGGCCACCGGCGCCACCGTCGTGGCCAGCGGCAACATCGGCTGCCTCACGCAACTCCGGACACAGCTCGAAAAGCAGGGATCGCCGGTGCGGGTGCGGCATACGATGCAGGTGCTGCGCGACGCCTACGAAGGCTGAGCGGATCGGTCGGCAAAAGCGGGATGATTTATGGAGATGCGGCGCTCCCGCCGCTCCGTTGCAGCCAGTGGTCGCGGTCATGCTCCTGCTCTTAATCTTGCTCGTGATCGAGCAGTCCCACTCGAGCAAGAGCACGATTACGAGCAAGCGCACGAGTAACCCACCGGGCAGCGGCCCTTGGGCCGGAACAGCGGAACGACGGCACCTCGCGAGGGTTTGGTTTGCGCCGCCGGTTGTGGGAGATTTATTGGCGGCAACGACCTTTCGCCGCCGGCAGTCCGGTCCAAGAAAATATCGGGCGGAAAAAAGCCCCGCGTCGCGAATCCCGGTCCGCGCACGATTTTGGTACCGGTCGATTTTTCGACCACGGCGACCGAGACGCTCGCCCATGCGGTGGCATTGGCGAAGGCCACGACGGGTCGCGTCACGTTGTTGCATGTGCTGCCGCCGCTCACCACGCCGCGTCGGCGGCCGCTCGTGGTCAGCCGGGAGAAGGTGGAAGCCGGCGAGGGGGCGCGCGCCCAGCTGGTGCAGCTGGCCGCCAGCGAGATGCGGGGGCGGGGACCGGTGGCCCTTCACGTGCTCGTCGGCGACGCGGCCGAACAAATCGTGGAGTCGGCCGCGCGATCCGGCACCAACCTCATCGTGGTGGGCACGCACGGTCGCGGGGCCTTGGGACGCTTGTTGCCCGGGAGCACGGCGAAAAATATCGTGCGGCATGCGCCCCCGGCGGTCGTCTACCGCGAAACTATTTTTCCCGGTGGCGCCGTTTCTTCCTTGAACGGGGCACGCCGGGCATCCCATGAAATGGTCCATCAAGGTCGTTTTTTTGCCGGGAATCGAGGCGGCGGTGGGGAAGTCGGCAGGTCCGAACCAGGGCTCTTTCCAAGTGATGATTTTTTTCGCGTCGTTCGGGTGATTCGTACGCAGCACCTGCGGGAGAAGCTGTTTCGGTCCGCGCCGTGACACGCCCCACGTCCTGTCTGGGCGGGACTTGCAAAGAGCATTCGCCAACGTGCCGGCGGCCGTTCTCAATCGGGTGCGGCAAAATCCCAACCCCACCATGCTGATCCTTCTGACCCACCTCGCGAAATCCCACCGG
>CANEVO010000017.1 GCA_947442255.1 Opitutia bacterium | reverse complement strand
GAACGAGAACCGGGCTTCGCCACGGTCGCTGGCGGGAGCCCCCCCCACTCTGGCGCAGCGTTGCGACTTGCAGCAGCGTCCCGCCGACTGGGTCGTCGGTTATCAGCGATGGAGTCAGTTGCTGTTCGCGCATTGGCAGGTCGATCCGGGCGCGGTGCAGGCGACACTGCCGCGTGGCCTTTACGTGGATACGTATGCCGGTGGGGCGTACCTCGGCATCGTTCCGTTCGCCATGGAGCGGGTACGCCCCGCGTGGCTTCCTCCCCTGCCCTGGGTTTCCTGGTTTCTCGAGCTCAACGTTCGCACTTACGTCCATGATGAGAGCGGCCGCCCGGGCGTCTGGTTCTATTCACTGGATTGCAGCCGCGCGCTCGCGGTGACGATCGCGCGGCGGTTTTTCCATCTGCCCTACTGCCATGCGCGCATGGCGGCGTCGTTCCATGGCGACACGATTCACTATCGATGCCAGCGGCGCGACGAAGTTGAATCCTGCCGTTACCTCTGGGCCCCGGGCGCCACGGCGGCGCCCGTCACCCCGGGATCACTCGAATTCTTCTTGGTTGAACGGTACCTGCTTTTTGCCGCCGACGCGGCGGGCCGGCTCTACTCGGGACGCGTGCATCATTCGCCCTATCGCGTCAACCTGCCGAAGCTTTCGGAATTTTCGGTCGAGCCCGCGCGGCTGGCCGGATTCCGCCTGGACGGGCCGCCGGTGTCCGTGCTCGCCGCGCTGCCGGTTGATGTTTCCGTCTTTCCACTTCGGCCCCTGCATCCCTTCTCGGCATGAACACGGTTAAGAACAGTCCCGTTCGAGCACGGGCGGCGCGATGAGGGCCGCGAAACCAATCCGTTCGCTGGTGTTGGTGCTGGGCGACCAGCTCGATCCGGCGGCCGCAGCCTTCGACGATTTCGACCCGAAGAGGGACGTTGTCTGGCTGGCCGAGGTGGCCGCGGAGTCGGAACACGTCTGGACGAGCAAGCCGCGCATCGCGCTGTTTCTCTCGGCCATGAGGCACTTTCGCGACGGCCAGCGGAAACTTGGCCGCACGGTGCGTTACACGGCATTGGAGGATCCCGGAAACACCCAGTCGCTCGCGGGCGAGCTGGCCCGAGCGGTGGCGGAACTGCGGCCGGAGCAACTCGTCATGACGGAGGCGGGCGAGTGGCGGGTGCAGGAGTTGATCGCCGGGGCGGCGAAGGCGGCCGGCGTGCGGCTCGAGGTGCGCCCGGACGATCACTTCTTCTGCACCAAGGCGGATTTTGCGGCCCATGCCGAGGGCCGAAAAATGTTGCGGATGGAATTCTTCTACCGGGAGGTGCGACGACGGCACGGCATATTGCTGGACGCGAAGGGCGAACCGGAGGGCGGACAGTGGAATTTCGACCACGACAACCGGGGCAGCTTTTCGAAGCAGGGCCCCGCGGCGGAAAAACTGCGACCGCCGGCGCTCTCGCCGCCCGATGCGACGACGCGCGCGGTGCTCGCGCTAGTCGAGCGACGGTTTGAGGACCATCCCGGCACGCTCACTGACTTTGCCTGGCCCGTGACCCCCGAAGCGGCCCGGGCGACCCTCGACGATTTCATCGAACATCGCCTGGCCAGCTTCGGGCAGTTTCAGGACGCGATGTGGGTCGACGAGCCCTGGCTGTTTCATGCGCGGATCGCCGCGGCGATGAACTTGAAGCTCCTCAATCCGCGCGAGGCCGTGGCGGCGGCGGAGCGCGCCTATCGCGAGGGACGGGTGCCGCTGGCGGCAGCCGAGGGTTTCATCCGGCAAATCCTCGGCTGGCGCGAATATGTGCGCGGGATCTACTGGCGATTCATGCCCGACTATCTCGGCCTGAATTCACTCGAGGCGCGCGAGAAACTTCCGGCGTTTTATTGGACGGGAAACTGCGAGATGAACTGCCTGCGTGCGACCATCGGCCAGACGCTGCGTCATGGTTACGCCCACCACATCCAGCGCCTGATGGTCACGGGCCTCTACTCGTTGTTGCTGGGCGTGCGGCCCCAGGAGACGCACGAGTGGTATCTCGCGGTCTATGTGGACGCCGTCGAGTGGGTCGAACTGCCGAACACGCTCGGCATGTCGCAGTATGGCGATGGCGGCATCATGGCTTCGAAGCCGTATGCCGCGACGGGGAAATACATCCAGCGGATGAGCAACTACTGCGCGGGCTGCCGGTTTGATCCCGCCGAAGCCACGGGATCCGATGCCTGTCCGTTCACGACCCTCTATTGGGATTTCCTCCTGCGCCATGAAGCGCGGCTGGCGAAGAACCAGCGCATGGCGCTGCAGGTAAAAAATCTCGCGCGACTGAAACCGGCGGTGCGGGAGTTGATTCAGAACCGTGCGGCCGAGATCAGGGCCAACGGCGGCGCACCTCCGGCGGCAACTGACAAACTGCTGTAGGTACGACGGAAGCGTGCAGTCCGGGCGATTTCGACGGCGACCGGGCCGAAGTCGATTGATGGAGGGCTGCCGCCCTTCGACTGGCTCAGGGCCTGACATCCCTTCCGATTGGCCGTGAGCCTGCCGAACCGGCTCGTCGGCAGGCTCCAATTTGACTTGGCAAAACAGGTCCGTCGCAAGCGCCGGCCCTCCATTCAACTGCAACGAGCGGCCTAGTGCGACATCGCCGGTTCGGGCGTGTCAGCGCCGGCGGTCTCACGATCAATTTCCGCCGCCCGCACGAGACCGTGCGCGCTGGACTGACCGGTGAACTTTACGCACAGACGGTCCATAATAACGTACACGATCGGTACGACGAAAAGAGTCAGAACCGTCGCAATCGAGAGACCTCCGACGACCACGATGCCCATCGGGTTGCGCGTCTCGGCTCCCGGGCCGCCGCCGAACGCAATCGGCGCGGCACCGAGCACGGTCGCGATCGACGTCATGATGATCGGCCGGAAGCGAACCGAAGCCGCCTGAAAGGCCGCATCGAAGGCATTGCGGCCCTGCACCTGGAGTTGATTCGCGAACTCCACGACTAGGATGCCGTTCTTTGCCACCATGCCGATCAACATGATGATCCCGAAGCGGGAAAATATGTTATCCGTGAGCGGCTTGCCGAAATACTGGCTGCAGTAGAGCACGATCAGACCACCCGAAACCGCGAGGAAGATGCCGGTGAAGATGGTCATCGGGTGAATCCAGGATTCGAACTGGGCCGCGAGCACGAGGAAGGTGAAGATCAGGGCGAGGCCGAAGAGAACGTAGGTGTCCTTTGCGCTTTCGACGAACTCGCGGGCCTCGCCATCCCAGGCGATGGCATAACCGGCCGGCAAGGTGCCGCGGGTCGCCTCCGTGAGAAACGCGACGCCATCGCCGATGGTGTAGCCCGGGGCCAACTGCGCCGAAACGGTCACCGAGCGCAGCCGGTTGAAATGGGGAAAGCTCTCGGGCACGACGGACTCGCCGTAGTCGACGACATTACTGAGCTGGATCATGTTGCCACTGCTCGAGCGCACATAAAGCCGGGCAAGGTCGGACGGGCTCGTGCGGTTCGCGTCCTCCACCTGCACCAGGACATCGTACTGCTCGCTACCGCGCTGGAACTGCGTCACGCGGCGGCCGCCGAGCAGGGACTCCAGCGTTCCGGCCACATCGGAAACGGACACGCCCAAATCGGCGGCCTTGTTGCGATCGATGATCACGTCGAGCTGGGGTTTCGTCGGCGAAGGGAAGACCCGTGCCGTGCGGAATACTTCCGAGCCGCGAATCACCCCCAGCATCTGATTCCCGAGTTCCTGCAGCCGGTCGAAATCACTCCCCTGGAGGACCATTTGCAGGCCAAAACCGCCACCGCTACTGCCGCGACCACTGCTGCCACCGCCCATGGGCCGGACTGGATTGGCCGAGGCGACGCCGCCGGTGATCTCATTCTGCAGCTTGGCGCGCAATTCCACCACGATGTCCTGAGTTTTGCGGGTCCGCTCCTCCCACGGCTTGAGCTGCGCACTGACATATCCACGACCGTCACCCGTGTTGGTGAAGGTTCGCTCGACTTCCGGCATGGCCAGCAGGATGTCCTCAATCTGCCGGGTGTAGACCTTGTTGTACTCCGGGGTCGAACCCGTCGGCGCATTGAAGTTCGCGCTGAAGATGCCGCGATCCTCCATCGGGGTGAGTTCGCGCTGCATCTTGGTGTAGAGGTATGGCCCCGTGACGGCGAAGACGACGGCGAACAGGAGCACGAGCAGCCGCCATTTCAGCGCGCCCCGCAGAAGATACTCGAAGGCGCGGTTCAACCCCACGAAGAACGGCTCGGTCTTTTCGTACAACCAGCCGTGCTGCACGTGACCGTTCACCATCTTGGTGCGCAAGATCCGCGAGCAGAGCATCGGCGAGAGGGTCAGCGCGACAAAGAGTGAAACGGACACCGCGATGGCGAGCGTCAGGCCGAATTCGTAAAACAACCGGCCAGTGGCGCCAGACTGGAACGCCACGGGGAAAAACACCGCGATGAGAGTCAGCGTCGACGCGATGATGGCGAACGCCACCTGCCGGGCGCCGAAGATCGAAGCGTGAATCGGGCTCTCACCGGCTTCGATTCGCCGATAAATGTTTTCCAGCATGACGATCGCGTCGTCCACCACCAAGCCCACGGCCAGCACCAGCGCCAACATGGTCAGGGTGTTGATGGTGAATCCAAGCCAGTTCATCACGGCAAACGTTCCGACCAGCGAAACTGGAATCGCCAGCAGGGGAACGAGGGTGGCGCGCCAGTCACGCAGGAACAGAAAGATCATCAGGATGACCAGCGCCGCCGACTCCCAGAGGGTTTGGTAGACCCGTTCCACCGACCGACCGACAAAGATGCTGTAGTCGGAGGAAATATCGATTTTAACCCCTTCGGGCATTTCCTCCTGCAAGACCGGGATCAACGCCTTCACGGCACTGGCGACATCAAGCAGATTCGCGGTCGACTGCCGCAGGACCTGCACGCTGACGGAGGGAAGGCCGTTGAAAAACGACTCCTGCCGGTAATCCGCGGGTCCAAGTTCCACCCGGCCGATGTCGCTAAACTTCACCTGTGAACCGTTCCGGGAGGATAGAATGAGATTTTCGAATTCGGACGGTCGGTCCATCCGCCCCTTCATCCGGACGGGAAACTCGCGGGACAGCGACTCGATCCGGCCGCCGGGAAGGTCGACATTCTGCTGCCGCAACGCGCGCTCAAGGTCCGCCACCGTCAGATTGTAGGCCGCAAGCCGGGTCGCATCGACCCAAAGCCGCATCGCATAGCGCTGGCCGCGTAGCTCGACCGCAGCGACGCCGGAGATCGTCTGAATCCGTTGCACGGCCAGTTTGTCCACCAGCTCGGTCAGCTCGAGGCGGTTGTGGCGTTCCGAGCTGAACGACAGGGAGACCACAGGATCCGCCTCGGAGTCGGCCTTGGAAATCGTTGGGTCGTCGACCTCGGGCGGGAGCTGCCGGCGCACGCGGGCCACCTTGTCGCGGACATCGTTGGCGGCCTCGTCGATATTGCGGCCGACGTTAAACTCGAGCTGGATGTAGCCCCGCTGTTCGAACGAAAAGGAGCGAATCACCCGCAGCCCGTCGATGGCGGCGACTTCCTTTTCAATGATTTCGATCAGCTTCGACTCGATGACCTCGGCCGATGCACCCCGGTAGCTCACGCTAATGGAGATTACAGGCGCGTCCGTGTCGGGATACTCCCGCACGGCGAGCCGGCCGAACGAAAGCGCGCCGACGAGCATGATGACAATCGACGCGACCAGGCAGATGACCGGCCGCTTGATGGAAAGGTCGGAGAGAAGCATGATTTAGTCGGTGATACGGAATTCCTCGCGCAGCGGCCGTGATTCCACGCGGGCTCCGGGAAACAGTGGCAGCGCGCCCACGCCGGCGCCGACGATTTGGGTCCGCTCGTCCAGCTTGGTGACGGTCGCGATGACCTCGACCAGCCCCTTGGTCCGCAAACCCAGCTTGACCGGCACGAATTCGACAACCTTGTCCCCGCCCTG
This sequence comes from Opitutia bacterium, assembly GCA_947442255.1. The sequence continues at coordinate 38,323 of CANEVO010000017.1, read as the reverse complement.
ATCCTTCACGACCACGAGTTGCGGGCCACGCTGATCCACGAAAATCGCACCTTCCGGCACAGCTAGGGCATTTTTCCGCTGTTCGAGGACGATTTCAAAAACGCCAAACATGCCGGGCTTGAGCGCCGGGGGCGGACTGGTGAGGTAGCCCTTCACCTCGCTCGAGCGGGTGTTTCGATCGATCACCGAGTTGACGAAATAGACCTCACCCGAAGTCGACAAACTCGTGTCGCCGGTTGTTGATTTCACGGCGAAGGGCGTGCCTTGCCGCACCTTCGCCACATAACGTTCCGGCACCTGAAACTCGGCCTTCAGCCGGCTCAGGTCGTTGATAATCGTCACCACCGACTGCGTGTTGATGAAATCGCCCGGCGAAAGCACCCGGGATCCAACGACACCGTCAAAGGGCGCCCGAATCTCCGTCCGACGCAGCCGCACTTCGAGCAGGGTCCGATCGGCCTGCGCGGCGGCGAACTCGCTGCGGGAGCGATCGACGTCGGCCTGCGTGTTCGACTGCGTGAGTTGCAGGCTTTCGGCACGGGCCAGGTTTTGCTTCGCGAGTTCGAAGCGGGCCTTGCTCTGGTCGACTTGCGCCTGGAGTTCCTGGTCGTCGATCTTGAGGAGCAAATCCCCTTTCTTGACCGCAAAGCCTTCCTCAAAAAGCACCGCCCGGATAATCCCGGCCATCTCGGGCCGGATGCTGGCGGTCTCATTGGCGCCGAGCGAACCCACCACCCGGAGCGACTCGACGAGATCGCGTCGCGAAATATTGGTAACCTCAACCGGCTGAACCGACCCGCCGCGCCCCCCGCCGGCGCCGCCGGCTTTGCCACCCGTCTTTTTATTCGCTCCACCGGTCTTCGCACCGGTCTTGGCGGCACTGTCCTTCGCGACAGGATCCGATGTTACCGCTCCGCCTTCCTCGACCGCTTTCTTTTTGCGCTTACCCTCTGTCGGCACGGCCGGCGAGTTGCCGGAGCCTTCGCTTACTGCCGCAATCGCAGCATGATCAGGTTTGATGCACCCCACTGCCACAAGGAGGGCAAGGAGAACCAGGCGGGAAATGCGCTTTCGATATATCACGGGGAGTCAGATAACTGCGGAAAATTAGTGGGCTTGCAAAGGTTCTATACGATGGGCTTCGGGTTAAAGACGCACCGGCCTGCACGTCGTTGCGCGGGCGAGTGATCTTCGAGCGATCTTCGTGGACGAACCAGCTCACGACTGGCCCACTCCGACACCTAACTAGCCGCTACCCTGCCAACTTGGCGTAGGCGCCGGAATCGAGCAACGCAGCCGCGGCCGCAGGATCCGCCAGTTTCAGCTTCAGCATCCAGCCGTCCGAGTAAGGTGCCCGATTGACCGTCTCGGGAGCGGAATCGAGCGCCGAATTCACCGCCAGGACGGTTCCGCTGACCGGGGCGTAAAGATCGCTCGCGGCCTTCACCGACTCAACCACGCCAAAGGTTTCGCCCGCCTTGAGCGTGGCGCCGACCTTCGGCATCTGGACGTAGGTGATGTCGCCGAGCGAATCTTGGGCAAAATCCGTAATCCCGATCGTCGCCGTGCCGTCGCTTTCCAGCTTCAGCCATTCATGCGATTTTGCGTAGCGGAGATCGGCGGGAATAGTGCTCATCAAGGTCGGTCAGGGACGGAGTTGCGGGGCCAAAACGCGTCGATTTGACGCGAATGTTCCACGCGTGCAAGCCGGGGCGCAGCGATGGCTCATTTTTTCAGCGGCACGAAGGGAGGCCGAACCCGGTGCAAGGGCAGCCGCGCTCCCCTAATGTCCACCGACCAGCCTCCCTCCCCCGCGGCGCTCGCGGTCGTCACGAAGGCGGAGCCAATCGCCTCATTGAGAATCGGCGACAAGGTGCCGGAAAGTACCCGCCCTACGATCGTGCCGTCCGGACCGAGTACCGGGGTGTCCGCGCGCACGATCCGACGATCGCCCGTCTTGAAGAAGATCACCTGGTTGGGGGCTCCGCCCTGCTTCTCGGCGAGCAGGGCCGCCCCGCCGACGAAGTCCGAGCCCTTGTCCAGTTTGACGGTCCAGCCCAGCCCGGCCGTCAAGGGTGAGATGTCCGCGGTGATCTCGTGCCCATAGAGCGGGAAGCCGGCCTCGAGCCGGAGGCTGTCCCGCGCACCCAAGCCGGCCAGTTCCAGCCCATGAGGTACGCCGGCCGCCAACAAGGCCTCCGCCAACGCGACCGACTCCGACGCGGCGTGATAAAGTTCAAAGCCGTCCTCGCCCGTGTAGCCGGTGCGGCTCGCGAGACAGTGAATACCGGCCACCGTCGCTTCGGCAAAGTGATAGTATTTGATCAGGCCGAGCTTCGCGCCGGTCAACGACTGCACGATGGCAGCGGCCATGGGACCTTGCACGGCGAGGAGGCCATAGTCGGCACTGCGATCCTCGATCGTGACGGCGAAGCCGGCAGCCTGCTCCCGAATCCACGCGACGTCCTTGTCGATGTTACCCGCGTTGATGCAGAGGAAGTAATCGTCCAGCCCGCGCTGGTAGACCAATAGATCGTCCACCACGCCGCCGCTCGGATAGCACATCGGCGAGTACAGAACGCGACCGGGATAAAGCTTCGTGACATCATTGGTCACGAGGCGGTTCAGGAACTTGCCGGCTTCAGGTCCGCGGACGTCGACTTCCCCCATGTGGCTCACGTCGAAGAGTCCGGCGGCGCGGCGCACCGCCTTGTGCTCCTCGAGGATGCTCCGGTACTGCACCGGCATCTCCCAGCCTGCGAAGTCCACCCGGCGCGCTCCATGGGCGGCGTGAAAATCGCGCAACGAGGTCCGTTTGAGTCCGCTCATGCCTCCAGCATAGCGATGTCACGCGGCGCCGCCGCAAGGTTTGTTTTCATCGGGCGTGCCGGGCCCCGCGCCAACCTCCGCCGCGGACTCATCCCCGGCAGAATTTATTCGCCACTGGACAAGCGGTTGCCGTGATCACGGGCGTGCCGCCACTCGCGTATTGGGTTCACGATCTGAGTCCATTCCTGGTCCGTTTCTCTGGAGACTTCGGCATTCGGTACTACGGCCTGGCTTATCTGCTCGGCTTCGTCGGCGCATGGTGGCTGCTAACGGCGTATCATCACCGAGGGCGATCCCCGTTCAACTCTGCGGCCATCGCAGACCTGATGACATTCGTGATTCTCGGCGTGCTCCTGGGGGGCCGGCTCGGATATTTTTTGCTCTACCAGACGGCCACGGTCGCCGCGGACCCCTTCACGATCCTCCGGGTCTGGGAAGGCGGGATGGCCAGCCACGGTGGATTTGTCGGCGTCGCGGTGGCCCTGGCGTGGTGGGCAAGGAGGCAGCGCATCCCGTTCGGGCGGATCGGCGACTTGATCGCCACCGTCACCCCGGTCGGCCTGCTGCTCGGCCGCCTCGCCAACTTCATCAACGGCGAACTCCCGGGGAAGGTCACGACGGTCGCGTGGGCGGTGATTTTTCCGGACAACGAACTCGATCGCGGCCTGGCGCAGGCGCTACCCCGCCACCCGTCTCAGCTTTATCAGGCCGCCCTCGAGGGCGCGGTCCTGCTGGGTTACATCCAATGGCGTTTCTGGCGGAGCGAGGTCGCTCGCACCCGGCCCGGCCAGCTCACGGGTGAGTTCCTGATCGCCTACGCGGTGGTGCGAATGATCGGGGAACTCTTCCGCGAGCCGGATGCATCCCTGCTCTTCGGACTGAGCCGGGGCACGTTTTACTCGATCTTCCTGATTCTGGCCGGCGCAGGCTTCATCGTCCGCTCCCGCCGGTCGTCGCCCAGCCGGGGCGCGGCTGCCTAGAGCACCGTGCCCGCGGGCACGATCGCGCCCTTGGCCACGACCAGCACGCCGTCGCGGATGATAATCGCTCCGTCGAGATAGGTGCCGTCCGCCTTGCCCTTCGGCGAGAGGATGCAGCCGTCGCCGATGCGCGCGTTCTTGTCGATGATGGACCCATCAATCCGGCAGTTCTTGCCCAGACCCATGTCGGGCTGCCCGAGGGCGCGACCGGCCGCCAGCTGCGCCTTCGTCTCGTAGTAATCCGAGCCCATCACGATGGTATCTTCGAGGACGCAGCCCTCGCCGATCAGCGATCGAATCCCGAGCACGCAGTGATGCAGGGAGGAATCCGTCAGGATCGAACCGTCGCCAATCACCACGTGATCGATGGCGCACTTGTTCAGCTTGGAGGCGGGCAGATAGCGATCCTGGGTGTAAATCGGCGCCGAGGGATCGAAGAAATTGAAGGGCGGCAACGGCTGCGCGAGCGCGAGATTGGCATCGAAGAACGCCCGGACGGTACCGATGTCCTCCCAGTAGCCCTCGAAAACGTGCGCGAACAGCCGCTTGCGGTTGAGCAGCGCCGGAATGATTTCCCGACCGAAGTCGGTCATCGAGTTGTCGAGCGCCTCCGCGAGAATGGCGCGGTTGAAGACATAGATGCCCATCGACGCGAGGCAGCGCTTCTCCTCCGAGGGGATTTCCAGCGTCGCCTCGATCTTGTCGCTGATGGCGAGGCTCGCGATTACCGCCGGATCCTTCGGCTTCTCCACGAAGCGCTGGATCGCGAGATTGTCGTCGACCTGCATGAGCCCGAGGCCCTCCACCTTCGAAACCGGGAACGGGATCGCCGCGATCGTGACGTCGGCGCTTTTCGCGAGATGGTCTTCGATGATCTTCCGAAAATCCATCCGGTAGAGCTGATCGCCCGAGAGGATGAGAATCAGGTCGTGCGGGAACGCGCGAAAGTGGAGGAGATTCCGCCGCACGGCGTCCGCCGTCCCCTGATACCAGTCGGACCCCTTCTCGGTCTGCTCCGCTGCGAGAATGTCGACGAACCCGCCGCCGAAGGGATCGAAGTGATACGTGCTCTGCACGTGGCGGTGCAGCGACGCCGTCTGAAACTGCGTGAGTAGAAACATGCGGTTGATGTCGCTGTTGAGGCAGTTGCTGATCGGGATGTCCACGAGCCGGTATTTGCCCGCGAGGGGGACGGCCGGCTTGCAGCGCTCAGCGGTCAGCGGATGCAGGCGAGTGCCGCGTCCACCGCCCATAATCACTGCCAGAACCCGCTTCTGAGTCGTCATCATGCGAAAGGGAAAGGTTTTATAAACGCTTGCCCGAACTTTGCACCCACCTCAGTTTTCGCCAGCACTTTCTGGCGGATTCGTCGGAGCTTCATGCCCCACATCATCGTTACCGGCGCCGCGGGCTTCATCGGCAGTCATACCGTCGATTGCCTGCTAAACTCGGGCCACACGGTGACTGGCTTGGATAATTTCCGCACGGGGCAGCGTGCAAATCTCGCCGCCGCTCTCACCCGCCCGGACTTTACGTTCCACGAGTGCGACGTTGCCCGGCCCGGCGTACTCGCCGCCCTCGCCGCCGCCCGACCGGTCGATGCCATCATTCATCTGGCCGCCCTCGTAAGTGTCCCGGAAAGCATCGCCCAGCCCGCGCTGAATCATTCGTTGAATATCGAGGCAACGTTTCACGTGGCCGAGGCCGCGCGCCTCCACCGGGTGCCCCGGGTGGTGTTCGCGTCTTCCGCCGCGGTGTACGGCGAACCGATCCGGCTCCCCGTGTCGGAGTCGGACGAGAAGAAGCCCCTCAGCCCCTATGGCGCGGCCAAGCTGGCGTCCGAGGCAATCCTCCTCGGACATGCCGCTGCCTACGGCTTCGTCGTACGCTGCCAGCGCTATTTCAATGTCTTCGGTCCCCGCCAGGATCCGGCTTCGCCGTATTCCGGTGTGATCTCGATCTTTCAACGCCGGTATCGCGAGAGCCGGCCGGTGACCATTTATGGCGACGGGCGCCAGACCCGTGACTTCATTTCCGTCCATGACGTGGCGCGGGCCAACGCGCTGGCGACGACTGCCTCGCACTCGGGAATCGCCAACATCTGCACCGGCCAGGGCACCTCCCTGCTCGAACTGGCCTCGCACTTTGCCCGTCGGCACCCCGCGGCCGGCTTGCCGATCCACGCCCCGGCCCGGGCGGGTGATATTCTCCATTCCATCGGCAATCCGTCCGAGGCTCAACGGACCCTGGGGTTTCGCGCGACGGTCACGGTCGAGAGCGGCTTGGCGGAATTGGGCGCGGAGTAATTGGGTCGGTCTTCGCCCCATACCCGACGGGGTGAAAATGCGTGATTCTCGATCAGATCTACGTGTCGGGACGTGTTTTCTTTTCGCGAGTTGCCGGTTGACCGTGGCGGGCGCCATCCTGCGCCTCTCACTTAACTCTCCATCTTCTCATGTGCGGAATTGTCGGCTACATCGGTAAACAGAAAGCAGTCCCGATCCTCATCGAAGGCCTGAAACGCCTCGAGTACCGCGGCTACGATTCCGCGCGAGTATGCGTGCACCAGGGCGGTAAATTGGACGTGGCCAAGAAAGCCGGCTGGGTGGAAATCCTAGCCAAGGAGGCCGCCAAGCACCGCTTTTCCGGCACCACCGGCATCGGTCACACGCGCTGGGCCACGCACGGCGGCGTGACGGATGCCAACGCACATCCCCACATCAGCAGCGACGGGAAGTTCGTCCTCATTCACAACGGCGTGATCGAGAATTACGTCCAGATGAAGCAGTTTCTGGCCGCCAAGAATTATACTTTCCAGTCCGAGACCGACACGGAGGTGCTCTGAAACCTGATCACGTATCACTATGCGAAGGAGCCCGTGGGCAACAATGGCACCAACCGCTTCCTGGAGAGCGCGCGCAAGTCCCTGCGCCATGTCGAAGGCACCTACGGCATCGTCGTGCTGTGCGTCGACAACCCCGCCGAGATGGTCGCAGCTCGCAAGGCGTCGCCCCTGCTTCTCGGGGTGGGCGACGGCGAGTAGATCGTCGCTTCCGATGCGTCCGCGTTGATCGGCCGGACCCAGAACGTGGTGTACCTCTAGGACGGCGAGATCGTCCATATCACGCCGCTGGCGTTTTCCATCACCACGCTCGATCAGGAGGATGTCTCGCCGGTCGTGGATCGCATCACGTGGTCGATCACCGATGCGGACCGCGGCGCCTACACCCACTTTATGGAGAAGGAAATCTTCGAGCAGCCGCAGGCGCTCGAGAACACCATGCGCGGCCGATTCGCCGAGGACGGCAGCACCGCCAACTTCGGCGGCCTGAACATCACCGCGTCCGAACTGCGCCAGATTGATCGCTTCCTCTTCTGCGCCTGCGGCACGGCCTGGCATGCGTGCCTCGTCACCGAGCACCTGATCGAGCGCTTCGCCCGCATTCCCTGCGAAGTGGATTGCGCCTCCGAGTTCCGCTGCCGGAACACCCCGCTGCACAGCAACACGCTGTTCTTCGTCGTGAGCCAGTCGGGGGAGACCATCGACACGCTGGCGGCACTGCGCGAGGCCAAGCGCAAGGATTACAAGGCCCTCGCGATCAACAATGTCGTAGGCTCGACGATCGCCCGCGAAGCCGATGGCGGCATCTACCAGCACGTCGGCCCCGAAATCGGCGTGGCCTCGACCAAGGCCTTTACCTCCCAACTCATGGTCGGCGCCATGATCGCCCTCTACGTGGCGCGTCTGCGGGACATGAGCTTCAGCGGCGGCGTGCGATACGTGAAGGCGCTCAAGGGCGCCCCCGACCTCGTCCGCCAGGCGCTCCTTCAAGCCGAGCACATCAAGGCGATCGCGAAGCGGTTTGCCGGCTATCACGACATGCTCTTCCTCGGCCGGCTTTCGCTCTTCCCGCTCGCCCTCGAGGGTGCGCTCAAGCTGAAGGAAATTTCGTACATCCATGCTGAAGGCTACCCGGCCGCGGAGATGAAGCATGGCCCGATCGCCCTCATCAGCGAGAAGTGCCCGTCCGTCTTCTTTGCCCCCGCTGGCGAAATTTCCCCCAAGATCGTTTCCTCCATGCAGGAAATCAAAGCGCGCAAGGGTTCGGTCATCGCCATCATCACCGAAGGCTGCGAACTGCCTCCCGGTCTCGCGGACGAAATCATCACGATCCCGGACTGCCATGAGGCCGTCCTGCCCATCGTCGCCGCGATCCCCGTGCAGCTCCTGAGTTATTACATCGCGGTCGAACGCGGTTGCGACGTCGACAAGCCGCGCAACATGGCGAAGTCGGTGACGGTCGAGTGACCATGGGTGCGACTTGGGTTTCCCGACCCAGGCCGCCGATTTCGGTCCGCATTTCACGGGTCGGAATACCCGGGCCACCGGGGCGCACAGTGCGCCTCGAACTTCGAGCCGCGCTGTTTTTTCATTCGCCTTGCGACGTTCCGCGGCACCTCGCATAAGCCCTTTTTTGACGATGACCATCCATCCGACCCGGGACGCGTTCGTGGGCCTCGCCGCCAAGGGCAACCTCATTCCCGTGTATGCGGATCTGATGGCCGACTTCGAGACGCCGGTCTCTGCCTACGCCAAACTGAAGGCCTCCGGCCCGTCCTACCTCCTCGAGTCGGTGGAGGGCGGCGAAACGCTTTCCCGGTACAGCTTCATTGGTTGCCGGCCGCGCAAGATTTTCGCGTGCGGGACCGAGACGACCGAGATCCGCACCCCGGGCCAGCCAGCGCAGACCGTGCCGACACCGCTCGACCCGCTCACCCTGATCGAGGACGAAATGCGCGGTTACCGGCCCGTGACGCTGCCAGGCCTGCCACGGTTCACCGGCGGCGCCGTGGGTTTCGTCGGTTACGAGTATGTGACGCGGATCGAGCCCAGCGTGCCCGCCGTGGCCAAGGACGAACTTGGTCTTCCCCTGCTCTATTTCATGCTGTCGGATTCGCTGCTGATCTTCGATCGCGCGAAGCAGACGCTGAGGCTCTGCGTCAATGCCCACGTGCAGGCCGACGCCGGCGCCGCCTACGATTCCGCGGTCGCCGAGTTGCGCGAGCTCTATGCCCTGCTGCGCCATCCGCGCGAACTCGCCCCCGCCCCGCTCATCGACCTTCCGCAGGTCCCGGTACCCTCCGGCAACTTCACCCAGGCCCGTTTCGAACAGGTCGTCGACGAGGGCAAGGAGTTCATTCGTTCGGGCGATATCATTCAGTTTGTTCCCTCCCAGCGTTTCACGCGGCCTTTCACCAAGTCTCCGCTGGACCTCTATCGCGCCCTTCGGACCGTTAACCCGTCGCCCTACATGTTCATCCTCGAGGCGGGCGACTTCTCCATCGTTGGCGCGTCGCCCGAGGTGCACGTGCGGCTGACCGATGGACTCGTCGAGATTCGACCCATCGCGGGGACCCGCAAACGCGGGGCCACGCCGTCCGAGGATGTCGCGCTGGAGAAGGAACTCCTGGCCGACGAGAAGGAGCGGGCCGAGCATCTCATGCTCGTCGACCTCGCGCGCAACGACATCGGCCGCGTCTGCCAGTTTGGCAGCATCACGGTGCCAGAACTCATGGTCGTCGAGCGCTACTCCCATGTGATGCACATCGTGTCCCAGGTCGAGGGACAGATCGCGCCGAACAAGTCCGCCTACGACCTGCTTCGCGCCACCTTCCCCGCCGGGACCGTGAGCGGGGCGCCCAAGATTCGGGCCATGCAAATCATCGCCCAATACGAACCCTCGCAACGCGGGTTCTACGCCGGAGCGCTCGGCTACGTCGGCTACGACGGCAACATGGATACCTGTATCATGCTGCGGACCGCGCTGCTGAAGGACGGCCGGATTCACATTCAAGCCGGCGCTGGCATCGTCGCCGACTCGGTGCCCAGCTCCGAGTATCAGGAAACGGTCAGCAAGGCCTCCGCACTCTTCAAGGCCGTCGAGATGGCCGAGCGGTTCTGAGCCGGCTCGTCTCCTGTCAATCCTGTCCAACGTCTGGGTCCCGCTTTGTCAGCGTGATCCGCGAATCTCGGTAAAGTATTCCGAATCGGTGCCGATTTGATGGGTCCGTGGCACGCGGTGCGCCATAATTGCGCGCCCATTTTCGTCCCGAAATGCAACTCTCCTCTGGAGCCATGCGTAGCAGGGAGTGGAACGAATTCCGCTTCACCCAGAGGAACAAGCATGACGCCCAATCCTCTAACCACAACAGGTTCAAATTTTACCATGCCCGTTACATCAAAGTCCTATCGCCGCCACGAGGCCACGGACGGGTCCTTCACTCCTGACCGCGCCAGTACGGCTCTCGCGGTTATTCCGATAGACGCCCCGCCCTCGTTTCTCGAAAAATTCGAACCCGCTCCCGCGGAGCAAATCGCTCACGGTGAACGCAGTAATCTCCAGCTCTACCTGCAGGAAATCGGCAAGACGCCCCTGCTGACGATTGCCGAGGAGGTCACCCTCGCCCGTCGGATTCGCCGCGGTGACAAGGCGGCCCGCGATCACATGATCTCGGCTAACCTCCGGCTCGTCGTGAAAATCGCGATGGACTACAAGGACTTTGGCCTGCCGCTGCTCGACCTCATCAGCGAGGGCAACATCGGCCTGATCAAGGCCGTCGAGCGTTTCGACCCGCGCAAGGGTGGCAAGCTCTCGACCTACGCGGCGTGGTGGATCAAGCAGTCGATCAAGCGCGCCCTGGCCAACCAGAGTAAAACCATCCGGCTGCCCGTGCACCTCGTGGACAAGATTTCCAAGATGCGCCGCACCGCCATGGTGCTGACGGAGGAGCTCGGCCGGGAACCCACGGACGAGGAATTGGCCATCGAGCTGCAGATTCCCACCTCCAAGGTGGCGCACCTCAAGTCGGTCAGCGTGCGGCCGGCGTCCCTCGACGCGCCGATCGGCGAGGAAGGCGATTCCGCGACCTTCGGCGAGGTCGTCGGCGACGACAACGCCGTCAGTCCCTACGAGGGCCTGCGCGAAAAGAACCTCAACCGCGATCTCTCCGCCATGGTCGACTCCCTCGACAAGCGGGAAGCCGAGATCATCAAGCTGCGTTTCGGCCTCGAGGGCCGCGACGAGCTCACGCTCGAGGAGGTGGGCAAGAAATTCCACGTCACCCGCGAACGCATCCGCCAGCTCGAGTATCTCGCGCTGACGAAAATGCGGAAGGCGATGGCGAAGAACGAAGCCGTCCGGACCGTCGACGAAATCGAACAGGACAAGCGCCAGCGCGAACGGATGCTCGTCATCCGCGAGTTCGTCGAGAGCAAGACCAATAAACCAGGCAAAGACGGGCGCAACTAGGCCCGCGGTTTTCGACTTCTGTGCATCCGGCCGGCCTTCACCGGCCGGCCTTTTTGTTGGGCGAGGTCGGACGGTGCCGTCCGATTTTCGCTCGGCTTCGATTCGCTCACATCGCAAGGTCAGATATCCCCATGTCCGCTTCTCTTCGACTCCCCGACGACCCTGAGAACCTCGCGCAAGACGCGCTCGATTACTGTGTTTTCCCCATGTTTCCCCGGTCGGGCCGCACCGCCGACAGCGTGCAGGTCTACACGCACGGCGAAGGCGTGGAGCTGCACGACCTGCAGGGAAGAACCTATCTCGACATGATCTCCGCGCACACCCGCGCGAACACCCTGGGCTATGGCAACCAGGAGATCGCCCGGGCCGTCGGGGATCAACTGGCAACGCTGCACTACGTCGGGACGCGCAACAATTTATCCGCGCCGACGATCCGCCTGGCCACCCGGCTCGCGCAGCTCGCCCCGGGCGCGCTCTCCAAGTCGATGTTCGTCAGCGGCGGATCCGAGGCCGTCGAGACAGCCTTCAAGCTCGCCCGGCAATATCACCGCAGCCGGGGCGCCAAGCCCCACGCCCGGAAGATCATTTCCCGGTGGAACGCCTACCATGGCTCGACGATGGGCGCAATCGGTGCGACCGACTGGCTCAATCTCCGGCACATCGCGGAGCCGGCCGTGCCGGGCCATTCCTTCGTTCCGGGGCCGACCTGCTACCGCAATCCGTTCGGGATGGAGGATGAGGCCTACACGGATCTTTGTGTCCGTCAGCTCGAGCAGCAGATCCTTCACGAGGGGCCCGACTATGTCGCGGCCTTTATTGGCGAGCCCATCATGCAGGCCAACGGCGTGCAGATTCCTCCGGCGGACTATTGGCCGCGGGTACGCGAGATTTGCCGCAAGTATGAAGTCCTGCTCATCGCCGACGAAGTCATCACCGGCTTTGGTCGCACCGGCGATTGGTTTGCGAGCAATCACTTTGGCCTGGTGCCCGACATCATGACGATGGCGAAGGCCATGACCGCAGGCTACGCCCCCATGGGCGCAGTGATGACCACTCCAGCGATCATCGACGCGCCGGAAAGTTTCCTTCACCTGCACACCTTCAGCGGCCATCTCGGGTCCGTCGCCGCGGCTAACGCCAGCATCGCGATCTACGAACGCGAGCAACTGATCGTCCGGGCCAGGGAGACCGGCGCCTGGTTCCTCGAAGCCCTCAAGGCCGAGCTTGAGCCGCTGCCCATCGTCGGGCAGGTGCGTGGGATCGGGATGTGGCTCGCCGTGGATCTGACCCGCGACAAGGCCACGAAAGCTACCTTCACCGACGACACGGTCGCCGCCGTCGTCCGCCGGATGCGCGAACTCGGTGTCATCGTCAGCCCCATCGGGACGGCCTTCGAACTGGCTCCGCCCTTGATCGCACCGCGCGATGCCCTCGAGCGGACCGTCCGGGTGGCAGCGCAGGCTTTGGGCGATGTCGCCCGCGCCCGAAACCTGCCGTGTTGATACCGACCGCTCCGGTCCAACTCATCCCGGTTCGTCTCCGGTAAGTCCTGTCCAGGGTTTGGGTCCGGCTCCGCCATTCCACGGTTGAGCCGCGATGACGGTGGACCTTTGCTCGTCCGGTGAACGCGATCCCCGATTCCGGTCCTCAGTCCGCCGACCCGGCGACGCCTCGCGGCAGTCGGGAGGTCAATGAGGGCGACTCGATCCCGTGGATGAAGGCCCGTGGCCAGATTGAAGGGGCCTGCGCTATCACCTCACTGCCCGATGTCTCGGAAGTGAAGCTGAACCTGTACGCCTGGCGAACGTGGTTTCTCGACGCCGTGCAGCTCGTGATCGGGAGCGTACCGGACGACAGCGCCGCGATTTTCTTTCAGTCGGATATTCAGCGGGACGGCATCTGGATCGACAAAGGCGCCATGGTCGTGCGGGCCGCCGAGGACTCGCGGGCGCATGTGCTCTTCCACAAGATCGTATGTCGCCGCCCGCCCGGGTCGCCCGCCGGGCGACGGCCCGGCTTCACCCATCTCATCGCGGTGTCGCGGGCCATGCGCTGCCCGGAGATCCTGCCGATTCCCGATGTCATCCTCGACCCCGGCCGGCTACCGTGGGTGCGGGCGATGGGCATTCGCGCGGCCGCTCATGCCGTGCGGTTTGCGCGCGATCAGGTGGGAGCGAAGCTGATCGTCGATCCCTTTTGCGGCGTCGGCACTGTCCTAGCCGTGGCGAATCGCCTCGGGCTCGATGCCCTCGGCGTCGAGCGATCGCGCCAGCGCTGCGAACACGCCCGGAAACTGATCGTCCGGCTCGAGGAACTCTGATCCCACCAGCCTGCGATGCCTGGCCGGATTGATGCAGGAGCGATCGCGAAGAGGCGAACCTGGCAACCCGCAGCGTGAGCGGCGGGGCCTTGGTGCGACGGCACAAAAAAGCCACCCGGATTGCTCCGGGCGGCTTGTAATTGTTCCAGCCTCGTCAGCTGGCTGAAGGCCGGCTTGGAGAATGGCCGTCAGGCCATTCTCATTCCTTCTTCGAGGCCTCGTCGAGAATGTCGCCGAGGTTCATCATGTCGTTGCCGGCGCTGCGATTGAGCGCCTCGTAAGCCGAGGTCTCGGCGGCGAGCTGCTCGCTGGAGTAGTTCGCGGCCTTGATCGACAGGCCGAGCCGGCGCTCTTCGCGATCGATCTTGATCACGCGGGCGTCGACTTCCTGACCGGGCTTGAGGACATCCTTCACCTTGTCGATGCGATCCTCGCTGATCTGCGAGATGTGCACCAGGCCGTCGATGCCATCCTTCAGTTCGACGAAGGCGCCGAAGGACGTGATCTTGGTCACGCTGCCCTTCACGACGTCGCCGATCTTGAAGAAGGAATCGATGTCCGACCACGGATCGGTCGCGAGCTGCTTCATGCCGAGGCTGATCCGCTGCTGCTGCGCGTCGACGTCGAGGACGATCGCGTCCACTTCGTCGCCCTTCTTCAGGACTTCCGACGGATGGTTCACCTTGCGGGTCCAGCTCATGTCGGAGACGTGCACCATGCCGTCGATGCCCTCTTCGAGTTCGATGAAGGCGCCGTAGGTGGTCATGTTGCGAACCTTGCCGCGGACGCGCGCACCGATCGGGTAGTTATGGCGGACCATATCCCACGGGTTCGGCTCGAGCTGGCGGAGGCCGAGCGAGATCTTCTGCTCTTCCTTCTGGATGCCGAGGACAACCGCATCGAGCTCCTGGCCGACCTTGAGCAGTTCGGAGGGCTTGGTGATGCGCTTGGTCCAGGACATCTCGGTGATGTGGACGAGGCCCTCGACGCCGGGTTCGATTTCGACGAACGCGCCGTAGGGAACCAGGTTGACGACCTTGCCGTGAACCTTGGCACCGACCGGGTACTTCCGGTCGATCTCGTCCCACGGATTCTTGGTGGTCTGCTTGAGGCCGAGGGAAACGCGTTCCTTCTCGCGGTTGACCTCGATGATCATGACCTGAACCTCTTCACCCTGCTTGAGCATTTCGCTCGGGTGCGAGATGCGACCCCACGACATGTCCGTGATGTGCAGCAGGCCGTCCATGCCGTCGAGGTCGATGAACGCGCCGAAGTCGGTGATGTTCTTGACCACGCCCTTGCGGACCTGGCCGGGCTGGATCGAGTCGAGGAGGTTGCGACGCTTGTCGGTGCGCTGCTGCTCGATGAGCTCGCGGCGGGAGAGAACGATGTTCTTCCGCTCGAGATTGATTTTGAGAACCTTGAAGTCGTAGGTCTGGCCCACGTACTGGTCGAGGTTCTTGGGGGGCTGGATGTCGATGTGCGACGCCGGCATGAACGCATCGACGCCGATGCTGATGATGAGGCCGCCCTTGACCTTGGCCTTCACGCGGCCCGCGGCGATGGAGCCCTCGGGAAACTTGGTGAGAATGTTATCCCAGTTCTTCTTCTGCTCGGCCTTGTCGAAGGAGAGAACGGGGGCGCCGCTCTTGTCTTCGAGTTTCTCGACGAGCACCTCGATGGTGGAGCCAATCTGGAGATCACCGATGTCGATGAATTCGTTGGCTGGGATGACGCCTTCGGATTTGCCGCCGATATCGACGACAACTTCGTTATGGCGGATTTCGGTGATGATGCCCGGGACGATGGCGCCTTCCTTCAACTTATCGAAGGACGACTGCGCGAGCAGGTCTTGCATTACTGAACTCATGGCAATGAACGCCGGCCGGCCGCCTTGCTCCAAGAGACGTCCTTCCAGCGCGATGGCCCCGCCGTAAAGCGGGTCCGTAGGTTGATGGTTAGACTAACGTGAAAGGCCGGCGGGAGCATCGCGGCGACGCCGACCTGACCAATGTAACAACCGCGAACGGTCAAAGTCCTCGGGCCACGAGGCGGCGGCAAGCTGAAACTCGGTGATTATCGAGGGGACAAGGCCCGGTTTCTCCCGCCTAGGTGGCGACGCGTCTCTGACCGGCGCAGGCTGGAAGGTGAATCAGAATGAAATCGGCCGGTCGGAGACACGGCGCTACTTCCCAGCCGCTCTGTCCTCCACTGCCCCCTGTTCATCAAGCGCTTGCTGCACCCCGCGAAAGAAAACCTCGTACTGGGGCGTGCCTTGCAAAGGCGTTTCCGTCGCCAACACCGCGCGGGTCGCCGACTCGGTTTCAAGCACCTCGGCCAGGCGAATCTGCACCGCGGTCCCTTCGTCCAGCGTCGATCGCAGGTCGACCTTCATCGAGATCTGGCGCGCGCTGCGGTTGGACTCACCCCGCCCGACCGTCGTGACTGCCTCGAGAAAGCCCTGCGCCGCCCCACCCCGCAGAATGCGATAACCCATCCGCTCCGCTGTCGTGCGGACCGCCTGATACGTCACGCGCTGCGGCGCGGCGTAGCTCCGGCTCCGTCCTTCCTCCCGGGCCGCCAGCTTGCCGCGCACGGAATTCGTGGCCTCTGAGATCGACTCGCAGCCCGCGAGGGCAAGGACGAGGACCGCAAGGCAGGACACGATTCGTTTCATCGCCGCAGTGTTCCCCTCCGCCGACATCCCAGCAAGTCCGATGGAGATCGTTCCACGTCCCCGCGTGCGAACCCCCGCCCGCAGCCACGAGCGCCCGCGAGTGGAAAGGACCGGCCACGAACCCACCGCTTCAAGCCGGCTGCTGCTGCGACAGGCAATGCAATGTTCCTAATCCCCAAATGAGTTTGGAAGCATCCACCGGCACCACTTCACGTCCCGGGAAACAGCCGCCAATAATTTCGCACGCTTCCGCATCGCGACGCCGTTGCCGGAAGGTGGGGACGAGCACCGCTCCATTGATGATCAGGAAATTCGCGTAGCTCGCTGGCAGGCGTTGGCCCCGGAACGCCACCGGCTTCGGCATCGGCAGCGGAACCAGTTCGAACTTCCTGCCGCCCGGCGTGCGAAAGCCCTGCAGTCGTTCGATGTTCTCCGCCAAGACGCGATGATTGGGGTCGCGGCCATTCGCCTCGACGCAACTGACAATTCCGGCCGGCGCGAAGAAGCGCGTCATGTCGTCGATGTGTCCGTCGGTGTCGTCACCGACGATTCCTTCTCCGAGCCACAGCACCGTCGTCGCGCCCAGATAATCGCGGAGGTGCCGCTCGATGTCGGTGCGGGTAAGTTGAGGATTCCGATTCGGATGCAACAGGCACTGCTCGCTCGTCAGCAGGAGGCCGCGGCCATTGACGTCGATCGAGCCGCCCTCGAGCACCATGGAATTGACGAAGCGGCGCAACTTCAGCCGGCGGGCGATCTGCGGCGGGATCGCGTTGTCGAGATCGTAGGGCGGATACTTGTCGCCCCACGCATTGTACCTCCAATCGGTGATCGCGACCTCGCCCGAGCTCTGGTGCTTGACGAAGATCGGTCCGTGATCGCGCACCCATGCGTCATTGGTCGGATGATCGCAGAAGGTCACCTTAGCCAGGTCCGCCCCGGCCTCCTCGCAGCAGCGCCGGGCCCGCGGTTGAAGTCGCGCCGCGCAATTGATCCGCACCGGCTCGAAGCGACTGATCGCCGCGACGAACTTCGCGTAGGCCGCCGGCACCTGCCGAAATATTCCCGGCCAAGTCTTGGCGCGGTGGGGCCAGGACAACCACACCGCCGCCTGCCGCTCCCACTCCGCGGGCATCCGAAAACCCAACGCCCGCGGCGTCGCAATTTTCGATTTCGGGTTCTCGATTTTCGATTGGGCCATCGGAATGAACGCCCCGCGCCGCGCGGGGCCTAGGGAATCGCGTCCGCGATTCCCCCTTAGTCGCTGAAACGCTTCGTGAGATCGCCGTAGGCATCGATCCGGCGGTCGCGCAGGAAAGGCCAATGGGTCCGGGTGGCATCGATGTGGCCGAGATCGACGGGCACGAGCAGGACTTCCTCGCGATCGGAACTGGCCTTCGCGAGCAACTCCCCGCTCGTTCCCGCGACGAAACTCTGGCCCCAGAACTCGAGACCCGGATCGCCGGCGGGCTTCTCCATTCCGATGCGGTTCACAGCCGCCACGTAACAACCATTGGCGACGGCGTGCCCGCGCTGGACGGTTTCCCAAGCCCCGTGCTGCTTGATGCCCTGCGTCGACTTCTCGGCCGGATGCCAGCCGATGGCGGTCGGGTAAAAGAGGATTTCAGCGCCCTGCATCGCGGTGAGCCGCGCCGCCTCGGGATACCATTGATCCCAGCAAATCAGGACACCGATCCGGCCAAACTTCGTGTCCCACGCGCGAAATCCGGTGTCGCCCGGCGTAAAATAGAATTTCTCGTAGTAGGCCGGATCATCCGGAATGTGCATTTTTCGGTACTTCCCGAGGAGGGCACCGTCCGCGTCGATCACCACGGCGGTGTTGTGATAAAGGCCTGCCGCCCGCTTCTCGAAGAGCGACGCAATGATCACGCAGCCGTGCTTCTTGGCCAGCGCCTGGAACACCTTCGTCGTGGGACCCGGGATGGGCTCCGCCAGCTTGAAGGAGTCGTAGTCCTCCTTCTGGCAGAAGTATTGGGAACGAAACAACTCCTGCGTGCAGATGATGTTCGCCCCCCGCCGCGCGGCCTTGGCGACCAGGGCCAATGTCTTCTTCAGGTTCTCCGCCGGGCTGGGGGAACACGCATGCTGCAACAGGCCGAGGGTGACCGTGGACATCTGAATTTTTGATTTTGGATTCTCGATTTTCGATTCCCTGACTCTCCATCTCATGGGCAAAACCGTGCTCAGACCCGCCGGAGACTCCACCGGGAAATTACTCCGAAGTCATCGGGGCCACGCCGGCTGACTCCAATCCAAAATTGAAAATCAATAAACCACTTTGTTCAGCGGGTACTCCACAATGCCCTCGGCGCCGAGCGCCTTGAGCTGCGGAATGATTTCCCGGACGACGCTCTCGTCGATGATCGTCTCGAGCGCCACCCAATCGGGACTGCTGAGCTGGGAGATGGTCGGGTTGCGCAGGGCGGGCAGCGCCTGCACCACCGCCTCGAGCGAGCGCCGCGGCAGGTTCATTTTCAGCCCCACCTTCGATTCCGCCTCGAGCGCTCCGCGCAGCAGCAACGCAATCGTCTCGATCTTCCGCCGCTTCTCCGGGTTCGCCCAGCTCGCCTTGTTGGCGATGAGCTTGGTGTTGGTCTCGAGGAGCGTGTCGACGATCCGCAGGTTGTTCGCCCGCAGCGAACTGCCCGTCTCGGTGATGTCCACGATGGCATCGACGAGATCCGGCACTTTCACCTCGGTCGCGCCCCAGGAAAACTCCACTTCCACCTTCACGCCCTTTTGCTCGAAGTAGCGCTTCGTCGTGTTGACGAGTTCAGTGGCGACGCGCTTGCCCGCCAAATCGGCGGCGGACTTCACGGTCGAACCCTCCGGCACGCAGAGCACCCAGCGGGATTTCTTGATCGAGGCGCGGCTATAGATGAGGTCGCAAACCTCGATCACGTCGGAATTGTTCTCCTGCACCCAGTCCTGGCCGGTGAGTCCGCAGTCGAAGAACCCGTGCTCCACGTACCGGCTAACTTCCTGCGCCCGGATAAAGCGGCCGTCCAGCTCCGGATCGTCGATCACCGGG
The DNA here is from genome assembly GCA_947442255.1 of Opitutia bacterium. The sequence continues at coordinate 19,155 of CANEVO010000017.1, read as the reverse complement.
CGATAGCTGCGCGAGCTCGTGGTGATTTTCCAGCCCGCCTTGGCGAACAGGTTCTTGGTCGATTCCTCGAGACTACCCTTCGGCAATCCGAGCATGAGCAATGGTGCTTTCCCTGACATACGGCCAAAGGAGACGCCACGGCGAGGCCGTTCAAGCCTATTTGCCGCCGCGTTCTCGCCGGGGGGGGGCTTGATAGTCAGGGAACCGAAATGTAAAAGCGCGTCGCAGAACGGACATGCTCGCCACGGCCCCTTCTCGCACGGAGCCCAAGCCACTTATCGTCATTGTCGAAGACGAGGCTGAGTTGGCATCGCTGGTTGCCACGCCTCTCGAGCGCAACGGCATGAATACCCAGATCCGCAATCGAGCCGCGCATGCGCTGAAACACCTCAGGAAGAATTTCGCCAATCTCGTGCTCGTCGACATCAACCTGACCGACCAGTCCGGCTTCTCCCTCGTCGAGGATTTCAAGAAGGCGAACATCACCGTGCCCGTCATTTTCCCCACCGGAAATGTCGAAGAGAACAGCAAGGTGAAGGGTCTGGAAATGGGCGGCGACGACTACGTCACCAAGCCGTTTAGTTACGTCGAACTCGTGGCGCGGATTCGCGCCGTGCTCCGCCGAACTGAATCCCAGGGCAATGTCAACGTCACCAAGAACGTCCGCGTCAACGATCAGCCCTTCGCCTTCTGCGGCGCGCGCGTCATTCCGGAGCGGCTGGAGATTTCCTTTCCCGATGGAGCGACGCAGAAGCTCGGCCGCAAGGAACTCGGCATTCTCTTGTACCTCAACGCCCACCCCGGCCAGGTCATCACCCGCAAGGCCCTGATCCATTCCGTCTGGGGCATCCATGCGGACGTGAAGAGCCGGTCGCTGGATCAGTATATCGTGAAGGTGCGAGATCTTTTCAGCGCGCACGGACTGAATCTCGACGCCTTTCGCACCGTGCACGGCATCGGCTACATCTTCGAGCCACCGGTGGCCAACGGACGCAACTGAGCGGGGCTTGCTAAGCCGGAGCGTCGCAGTAGCAAATCGGGAAAAAGCGAACTTTGTGGCCCGCGGCGTGAGCAGCGGGACTTCATCGAGCGGAGCAATGAAAAAGTTTATGACTCGATTCTCCACCTCGATCGAGCCAGCCGGAGTTGAGCCGGAATCCAGAAAGCCAGGAATCGGCCCAACCTCACTTCCCGGTCTTCCCGTTGCTCCTTTTTTAGAGCAACGGATCCACTCGGTGCACTCGGTGGTTAAACACGGGGATGTTTAAACCACCGAAGGCACAGAATGCACGGAGCTGGCGCTCGTGGCTACAACCGCGCCGCGGGTGAGATTCTCGGACGCCCTCTAAAACAGCTCCCCCTGCGTCGCGATCAATAGCGGGCCGACCGGCGGGACCGGGGCCAAGCCACCGGAGTAACGCCGCCGCGCCTCAGCGGCCGAGCCTCGCATTTCAAAACCGTCCAGCAACCGGAAGAGTTCCTCCGGCTGCGGGGTCCGCCACTCCGGCTTCACCGGAGGCAGATTCAGGTTCAGCGTCGTCAGCTTCAGGTTGCGCCGGAGTTGTTCGCCCGCGGCGCCGACCTGATTGCGGAAGCGCTCCGGCTTCAGCTCCGCCGCCTTTTTCAACACGCCCTCCACGCTGCCGTCGTGCTCGGCCAGCCATTTCGCCGCCGTCTTGGGTCCCACGCCGACCAAGCCCGGAATGTTATCCGAGGTATCACCGACCAGCGCGAGGTAGTGCGCGATCTGCCACGGCGGGACGCCGAACTTCTCCACCACGCCCGCGGCATCGAGCAGCCGCCAGCCCAGCTTCGGATTGGCGGAGGGAGGCGGCAGCATGATCCTGATCCGGTCGCCGACGATTTGGGCGAAATCCTTGTCGCTGCTGACGATTACCACCTCATGGCCGTCCCGCGCGAGGGCGACGGCCTCCGACGCCACCAGGTCGTCACTCTCGACGCCGTCCTGCTCGATCCCCGCGAGTCCCATGGCGCGGGTGAGGGCCTTGATGGGATCGATTTGCTGACGCAACGGGTCCGGCATCGGTTTGCGGTGCGCCTTGTACTCGGCGAGCAGCGCCAGCCGGTCCAATGATTCTCCGAGATCGAAGAAGACGAGCGTCGCATCCGGTTTTTCTTGATCGATCAGCTTCCAGAGCGATTTCACCCAGCCGTGCAGCGCCCCGGTGGGAAATCCGTCAGCCCGCGTCAGTTCCGGCAGCGCATGAAAGCACCGGTAAGCCAGATTGAAGCCGTCGATCAGAAGCCACTTCGCCATGCGCCAAAACAATCCAGCCCCGCGGGGAGCGCCAGCGAAGAATCGACCGGCGCCGTGGCCGCGAGCGGCCGCCACTCGCTCACGCTCGCAGCCACAGAAGGCCATTGCCCCCCCCCCGGTCGCCGTCAGCCCGGTTCAGTTCGCAGCGGGCATCATCGATCCGCCACCGGGGACGTACGACGCAGGGGCGATCCACCCGGGCTCACGAGATTCGCCGTGACGAAGATTAGGAGGTTTCGCTTCTGCGCGCTCTCGGCCTTCGATCGGAAGAACCGCCCGAGCAGCGGCAGATCACCAAGGAACGGCACCTTGTCGTCGACCTTCTTGACCTCCTCGCGCGTCAACCCACCCATCACGAGCGTCGCGCCATCCCAGATCGTCACCCGCGTCGAGATGTCGCGCACCGAGAAGATCGGTTGATAGAACCCCGGGGGAACTTTGACGGTGACCCCTGACGAAATGGCGATGCTCGGCCCGCCGTATTCGACGAAACCCTCGAACTCCGTGACCCTCGGGTTCAGGTCGAGGCTGATGGCGCGATCGTCGTCCTCCACGGTCGGCGTGACCTTCAGTTCCACGCCGATGTTGCGCGTGGTGAAATCCTGCGGCGTTCCGGCGGTGACGGTCACGCCGGCCGCGCTGATTCCCGTGCCGTTGCCGCTGCCCGATCCCACCTGGCTCTGGATTTCCCCATAGCTCTGCGGGTACCGCATCTCCTGCGCCACCGTGATGGTCGCGAGATTGCCCGACAGCACCGTGATCCGCGGCGAACTCAGGAGATCCGTGCCCTGCTTCTGAGCCAGCGCCCGAATCACGGCACTCACATCGAACTCACCCACGAAGCCCGCGATCGTGCCCAGCGCCGAGGCGGCATTGCCAAGCGCCACGCTGCCGGGAATGCCCGGCGGCGCGACGGGAATGACGCGACTCTCTGCCGCGGTACCGGGCAGCGCGACCCCGTCGATAATCGCACCGGCACTCGCCGCCGCGTCGATCGTGATCGCGGGATTGTTCGTGCTGCTGGGAAACCCTGCCGCCAGCGATCGGTTGATGCCACTCGTCGTGTAGCTCTCCTGCGGATCGAAGATCTGCCGCCCGTGGGCGTCGACCAAGGGCGAACCGGTGACGGGATCGAGTCGCGGGACACCGCGCCGGGTGAGGTTCCATTGCACGCCGAGTTCCTCCAACGCTCCTTCCTGCACCTCCATGAACTTGGCCTCGATCTCCACCTGCCGGACTTCGCGGTAACGAGAAACAATATTTCGAATCCGTTGCAGGTTGCGCGCGGTCTGGGTGACGATCAGCGCCGCCCCATCATAGGCCAGCGACGCGCCCTCCCCGGCGAAGCTCACGCCCGCCTGCTGAAGAAAGGCCTGCAACGCCGCCGCTTCATTGGCTCCGCCAGCACGCTCGCCCGGCTCGCGGCGCCCCGTTTCCCGCCCGCCGACTGCCGATCCGGAACCTCCCATCATGCGCAAGACAGTGGCCCGCGTCACCGGAAAGAAGTCGGTATCCAGCGGGCGCGCTTCGCCTCCCGGCCGAACGACAATCGCGTCGACCTGCACCTCGTACTCGTAGCCAATGCTCGCAGTCACAAAATCGAGCACACGCTTCAGGCTCGCCTGCCGAAGCACCAGCGTGACCTGCGGACGGCGGTTTTCCGGATCGAGCAGCACGACGTTGATGCCCTTCACCCCATCGCTGGCCGGATCGAACTCCTGCGAAATCGAACTCAGCGCGCCGACCACCTGCCCAATCTCGGCGCGCGTGAAACTCACCTGCGGCAGCACAATGTCGTTCAACTTGCGCCGCAGAGTCGCGGTCGCGTCGGAGACCAAAACATCGGGATCCGTGGTCACCGGGTTCGACGGTCGCTGCCAGCCCTGTTCCACCTCCTGCAACAGTTTCGCCCGCGTCATCTCGCGCGGCACAACACCGCGAGGTTGTTCGTGCAGCTCTTCCCCTTCGCGAACGTCCGGCACGCGGTTCCGATTCTCGTCAGCTCGTCCGTGCCCCGCCATGAGCGCGAGCAGCGCGACCGCCTGGCCGATGGCCTGGCTGGTCTTCGCGAGCACTCTGGTCAGTCCGTTCACGCAATCGTTCATCGGGACTCTCCGGCTGCTCCAACGTCCGACTCTTCCCGCGCGACCCCCTCGCCTTCGCGCAGCGTAATCTCCCGACCCGAGTCGAAATCACGCACCACCGCGACGGCCTCTTTTCGAAATTGAATGGTATCGGTGGCGTCTACCTTCGCGCGCTGCAGATCGAGACGAAGCACCTCGAGGCGCAGCGGCTGAAGTCCGCCCACCCCCGCGCTCGCCATCTCACCCGTCTCATCGTCGACGAAACATCCCCGCCACGCACCCGGCCCGCCTTGGTGCCCAATCAGCCGGATCCGATACGGCCGGGGCGCTATCTCCGCCAACGCCAACCCGGCTTTGTCGGCCACGCGCTCGTCCGCGTCCTCCGGGAGGGAACGAACGGAGTAGCTCTTCGCATGGGAATCGAACCAGAGGTCCGGCGCCGTGAAGAGATCGAAGCGCTCCTCGACAGCACTCGACCGAGATGACCAGACCGACAGGCGATCCTCTCCTCGATCCAACGGCCTCGTGATCACGGTCTTTTCCCTCAGAACCAAGTCCAGACTCAAGGCTCGCCGCGCGTTCTCCCGCCGCCAACCCAGCCAACCAAAGGCAAACACGGACAAGCCGGCCAGCCCAGCCGCGACACAAAGCAGGACCGGCTTTTCCCCGATCATGATCCGGCCCCCGTGGACGCAACCGGCGGCGTGGGCCGCCGGCCTCGATGATCCGGGGCCACCCGTTCTATCGACTCGATCGTCACCGTGAACCGCGAAAGCGGACGCGTGACAAGTGGAGCTGCGGGCTTCGCCGCTAGATTCCGGTCGCCGCTTGTAGCCGGCGACGCACCGGCCTCGGCCGCGCTGGCGAGGGAGACTTCCACGTCGCGAATCACCAAGGTCCGCCCGTGGTGCGACACCCGATTCAGAAAGACCCGCAGAACTTCGGTGTCGCCGCAGAACACGAGGCGAAATCCGAGGGTCTCAAGCAAACCCGGCACCGCCACGCTCACTCCGCGGTCCAGCGCGAAAGAGTCCCCGCGTTCGATCCCTCGCCCGCCGCCACTCTTTCTGACGCCGGAGGGAATCACGTTCATCGGGAATTCAGGGGAGCGGGCGGCTGCGACTTCCGTTTCACGCTGGATCGAAAGAACCGCCCGTGGACCCGACTCCAGGAGGGCTTCGATTAGGTCACGCAGCACGGCGCGCTGCCGATTCACGTTCTCCAGCTGATCGACGGTGGGCGCCTCGCTGGCGAACGCGCCAAATCCAAAGTCGGCGGCGTGGACGTCGAGGCGCACTCCGCGAACCTGAGCAAGCGCCTTCAGGTGATCGCGCATCGCGGCGATCGCGAAGAACACGTCCGTGCGCTCCGCCGGGGCGTCCGCTTCGCCCGCAACCGACGACGCTTCTCCCTTCCCCATCAATTCGACTCCCAGCCACGCCAGCCTCGTCCGTCGCGTGGCCAGGTCATCAGCGATCGCGGCCTCGTGTGTCACCGTCGGCACCGACTGCCGACGCTGCCACTGATCTGCCTCGGCCTGCCGCGCGGCGAGCAACGCGGCCGCCCGCCAGCCCTCCTGCCGCCATTGCCACAACAGCGCGCCCTCGCCGCCACCCACGACAATGAGGAGCACGAAAAGACTCCAGCGGGGGATGCGCGGCGCGTTCATTGAATGAGAATCGGCCTGCGCTTTCATCGGAGCACGTCCCGCTGCAGCACCAGCGTGACTTCGAAGCCGAGGACGCCTTCGCGACTCGGATCGAAGCGCTCGCTTTCAATCCGCGCAACCAAGGGCGAAAGCTGAAATTGCTGAAAGAGCGCCTTCACCCGACCGACCCTATTCGCGACCTCGCGGAGTTCCGAAAGGTTTAACTCCACCACCCGGCCGGCCAATCGCAGTCGTGTCTCCGATGCCGGCCCCGCCGCATCGTGTTCGCCGCGCTCCGTGGCGATGGGGACATTCCTCTGGCCGACGCGAACGGGATCCGCCCGCACAGCGGGGAGCGCGGTGCGGTCCACCGACAGCCGCTCCAGCCAGACTCCTTCGATCGAGCCGACGATCTCCTCCAATTGCCCGAGCAAACGCAGCCATTCCGTCCGTGCCCACCGCGCCCGCTCGAGCCCGCCCAGATCGATATCCACCTGCTGTCGCTCACGGTGTAACGCATCGATTCGCCCCTGCCGCGCTCGGACCGGGATCAGTCGACCCTCGATCTCCGCCGCATCTTCCCGTGCGGATCGGGCGCTCCACCCGAAATATCCCAGCGGCGGCAGCATCGCCCCGAGAAGCAAGACCGTTGGCAGCACCTGGCTGCGTCGGTCCGTTTTCGCGGCCTGCGCCTGCGCATCTTCCGCCGGCAGGAGATTAAGGTCGCTCGCGTTGCCCGAGAGGCAGGCGGTCGCCACGCCCGTGAGCGCCGCCAGGCCGCGCCCCTTCGCCCGCTGCGCAGCCGCAGCCGCTTCCGCGGACAGCGAGTCCGCCGCCGCGACCCAGCGACGGACGGGCAACCCCAGCGTCCGCGTCAGCTCCGTTTCGAGGCCGGGCAGGCCGGAATTTCCGCCCAGGATCTCCACGCTCAAGGCCGCAATACCCGGGCTTCGGCGGCGGATCGCAGCAACCGCGAGGGAGATCTCCCGGGTCATTCGGGGCACGAAGTCCACCACGGCCTGTTCTACCGCGCGACGTGGCGGGGCATCCGCCGGCAACTGGGAGCATCCGGACAACACCGCGACTTTGAGTTCCTCGGCCGCCGCGTAATCCATTTCCAACGCCGCGCTGATGGCGTGCGTGATCGCATTGCCGGCGACGCCCGAAATCCTGACCCGGCCATGGGTGTCCTCCGACCACACCAGGGTTGTCGTCCTCGCCCCGAGATCGGCGAGGATGACGGTGTCAGGCCTAGCCGGTGTCCCGATCGCCAAGTGCCCCCCCAACGCCTGCCCCGTCGGCAAGATTCGCTCGACCGCGAGCCCGCGGAGCCTCGCCATTTCGCAAACGGCGGCGACCGCCTCGCGCCGAGCGGCGACCAGCATAATCTGCAGTTCGTGATCCGTCCGGGAGAGAATTCGGTGACACCACACGACCTCCGACAGCGGAAGCGGGATGTGCTCTTTTGCCGCTGCGGTCACCGCCGCCAGGACACCGTCGGCCTCGCAAGGGGGGGGCGTCACGATCTTCGACCACGTCAGGTGACTCGGCAGGACCATCGTGCAGGAGCCCGTCCATCCTCGACCCACGATCAGGGAATCGAGCGATTCGGCGACCCGCTGCGCCCACGGCGGCTCCGGCGTCGGATCCGCGCTGTGGAACTCAATTCCGCACTCCTCGAGCTGGGCCACGCCGCCGCGCAACGTGAAACGCGCCCCGGCCACGTGGCTGGTTCCGAGATCGAAGACGAGAAGGCGCGCGGAGGAGATGGCCACTCCCCGAAGATCGCGAGACCGGCAGGTGGCGCAAAAGCGCATTGCCCCGGAAATCGGGGTCTCGCGGCGGCGTCCCAGACCCGCACCGCCGGCTACGGCGGCGTGAACTGATAGATCTCGATCGCCCCGATGCCGGTCTTCTCCCGCACCCCGCTTAACCGCACCGAGTAGTCTCCCGGTGCCAGCGTCGCCACGATCGCGGCATCCTTGCCCGCCGCATCGAAGGCCACGCCCCCACCCGCCTGAACCATCGCGGAGATGAAGGCCGGATCGCCGCTTTTACGCCAGTCGCTGTTCACGCCAATGACCCGGTTGCTCGCGTCGCTCAACTCGACCTGAGGTTCCGAAAGAAATCCGCGTTTCTGCCCGAATCGCCGCAGCGACGGACCCACGCCGCGAATCAGCACGAGCCGGGTGCCGCCCGCCCGCTCGACGGAAAAGGTGACCCGCAAGGTGCGATCGTCAACGCCGACATGCCCGCGCGTGGCGAAGAAACTCACCTTCTTGGCCGCGTAATCCACGGTCGGCTTCGTCGACGTGAAGGCGTTGAGATCGATTATTTCCACGCTGCCGGGCGCGGGTGCGGCCGGCGTGACGAGCGTCGTCTTCAGTTCGCTGGCGACCCCTTTCATCGACGCGATCTGCGTCTCGATTTCGCGGCCCAGCCGCCGGACACTGGCATCGGTCGGCGCGAGCACCGCGAGTTCCGCGACGGCCTTTTGCGCGGCAAAAAGATCGCCTTGCTCCCGCGCGCGGAGCGCGGCGGACATCAGGCGAATCTTCGCGTCGGTCGGTGGCTCCGGCGTCGCACATCCCGCGAACCACACGCCCACTGCGATCAGGCCCGCCACACAGGTCGAACGGGGAAAGTGGATTGGGAGCAACGCCATGAGAGGAAAGGCGACAAACGTATGCGTCAGGCGCGGCAGGTCACGCGCAATTGGTCGCCGGTCGCAGAGGCACGGATTTCCGCCGCGGGTCCGTCGCCCGGGAAGAATCCGGGTTGCTCCCCCGCACCCGGAACGGAAATGTCGGCGAATGGCCACTGCGCTGCTCGGTTACAAAATCGCCGTCCTCGTCTTCCTCGAGAACGAGGCCGGGGAATTGCTCCTCATGCTGCGCGCCAAGCCGCCGAATCTCGGCGTCTGGAGCCCAATTGGCGGCAAGCTCGAGACCGAGATCGGTGAATCGCCGTTCGAGTGCGCCGTCCGCGAGACCTACGAGGAAACCGGGTTCCAGGTCGCCGCTTCCGATCTGCACCTCTTCGCCATGATCGCGGAGAAGGCCTACGAGGGCCAAACGCACTGGCTGATGTTCCTGTTCCACTGCCGCCGGCCAATCGCCGCGCTCCCGCCGGAAATCTCCGAGGGGAGCTTCGCGTTTTTCAGCCGCGCAGCCATCGAAACGCTCGCGATCCCCGAGACCGATAAGAAAGCCCTCTGGCCGATCTTCGATCAGCACAAGAATCGCTTCGTCGCCCTCAAGGCCGACTGCGCTCCCGGCCGCCCGATCGACGTCACGATCGAGGAAATCACTCCCGCACAGGCCTGAAGCGTAACCACGAGCGCCAGCGAGTGGCGGCCTGCTGGCCTTAAGACGGAGATCCGCTGTCCAACCCGTCATCAACTCGCTGGCGCTCGCTGATACTCGGGGCTACCGACGGCGCCGGCCTCGCCGGCTTGGAATGATGTCTGCCGGGTTCGCGATTCGGTCAAAACCTCCTCCCTTGCGAACGGCAGGGGCCACTCAACGCTTGATTTCCCCCGCTGACGCCAAACACTTTCCCATTTCAATCAAAAGAGCCTTCCTCCGTGAGTAAGAAAACGAGCACCATTGCCGAACCGAAAGCCCAGCCCAGCGCCGTCCCGGCCAAGCCGGTTGACGCCGCGCAGGCGCCGATCAATGCGGAGCTGAGCTGCGAAGCGAAGATCGAGTTGCACCGTAAAATGGTGCGAATTAGGCGCTTCGAAGAGCGCAGCCTGCGGGCCTACCAAGCGAAGAAGATCGGTGGTTTCCTTCACCTTTATATTGGTCAGGAGGCCGTCGCCGTCGGTTGCTGCTCGCTCATGGGACCCAATGATCACGTGATTACCGCGTATCGCGACCATGGGCACGCCATCGCGGTCGGCATGGAGCTAAATCCCTTGATGGCTGAGCTCTACGGCAGGGCAACCGGTTGCTCCAAGGGCAAGGGCGGATCGATGCACTATTTTGATCCGTCGCGCAATTTCTGGGGCGGGCATGGCATCGTTGGCGGCCAGATTCCACTCGGAGTTGGCCTGGCCTACGGACTCAAGTACAAGGGACTGAAGGGCGCCGCCATGGCGTTCATGGGCGATGGCGCGGTCAACCAGGGCGCGGTCCACGAAGCCTACAATCTCGCCTCCCTCTGGAAGCTGCCGGTCGTGTTCGTGATTGAGAACAACGGCTACTCCATGGGCACCAGCCAGGCGCGGTCTTCCGCCGGCCAACTCGCCAAGCGGGCGGAGGGCTACGACATGCCTTGGGGCCAGTGCAACGGCCACGATGTGTACGAGGTGCGTGCGTGCATGGACAAGCATCTCAAGATGGCCCGCGATGGCCAGCCGAGCACAGTCGAAGTGGATACGTACCGTTATCGCGGGCACTCGGTCGCGGATCCGGACAACACCTATCGCACCAAGTCGGAAATCGAGGACTACCGGAAGACGAAGGATCCCATCGAGGTCTTCCAGCGCCAACTTCTGAGCGAGGGCGTTCTCACCGACGCCTTGATCGAGAAGATCGACGCCGAGGCGCGCGCCGAGGCGGAAACCTCCGCCGAGTTCGCCGAGGCCAGCCCCTACCCGACCGTCGATGACATCCAGAAGGATGTTTACTGGGAGTCCGACAATCCCTCCGAGCGTAAATCCGGGGGCCGTCTCTTCTTCGATTAAGAATTAGCCACGAAACACACCAAAGAGAAACCAACCGGACTGCCGGCTGCCCGCATCAATTCCAGCCTTCGTGTGTTTCGCGGTACCTCTCTGACTTACTAAAATGCCCGTCATCTCCTACCGCGAAGCCATTCGCCACGCCCTCGCCGAGGAAATCGAGCGCGATTCCAACGTCGTCGTCATGGGTGAGGAAGTCGCCCAGTTCAACGGCGCCTACAAGATCACCGAGGGCCTGCTCGCCAAGTATGGCCCGCAGCGGATCGTCGACACGCCGATCAGCGAGGCCGGCTTCATCGGCATGGGCATCGGGGCCTCGATGCTTGGCGTCCGTCCCGTGATGGAGCTGATGTTCTGGTCGTTCTACTCGGTCGCGTTCGACCAGATCCTGAACAACGCCGCCAACGTCCGCTACATGAGCGGCGGGTTGATTAACTGCCCGATCGTGATTCGCGGTCCCGCCAACGGCGGCACCAATGTCGGCGCCACCCACTCGCACACCCCGGAGAACGTCCTGGCCAATCATCCCGGCGTGAAGGTCGTCGTCCCCGCCACGCCTTACGACGCCAAGGGCCTGCTCAAGTCCGCCATCCGCGACAACGACCCCGTCTTCTTCCTCGAGAACACCATTCTCTACGGAGACAAAGGCGAGGTCCCGGCCGGCGACTACGTCATTCCTCTCGGCAAGTCCGACGTGAAGCGCGTCGGGACCGATCTCACCATCGTCACCTACGGTCGCTGCGTCCTGCACTCACTCGCCGCCGCTGCGATCCTCGAGCAGGAGCACGATATCTCGGTCGAGGTCATCGACCTGCGCTCCATTCGCCCGCTCGACATCGATCCGGTCCTCGCCTCCGTCGCCAAGACGCATCGCGTCCTGATCGTCGAGGAGCAGAAGCCCTTCTGCTCGGTCGGTTCCCAACTGGCCTACATGATCCAGCGCGAAGCCTTCGACGAACTCGACGGCCCGATTCACCGGCTCACGACCGTCGACGCGCCCGCCATCTACAGCCCGCCCGTCGAAACCGAGCAGCTCCCGAACCCGCAGCGCGTCATCCAGGCCGCCCTCGAAGCAGTAGCGGGTCGCGCCTAGCGAGTAGCGAGCATACCCAATTTCAAACACCGCGCTGCCGCACTACCCGCTACTTTCCCATGCCGAACATCATCGAAATGCCGAAGCTCAGCGACACCATGACCGTGGGCACGCTGATCAAGTGGCTGAAGCAGGAGGGCGACGTCGTGAAGTCCGGTGACATGCTCGCCGAGGTCGAAACCGACAAGGCCACGATGGAGCTCGAGTCGTTCTTCGATGGCACGATCCTAAGGATTTTCGCCCCCGCGGGCGCCCAAGTCGAACTCGGCGCCCCGCTCTGCGTCATCGGCAAACCCGGCGAAAAGGTCGACGCGCCCGTCTGCAAGCCCGCCGCCCCCGCCAGCGCACCGACGACGGCCCCGGCCGCCGCGGCCGCCGCCGCGCCCCGCGCCGTGACACCAACTCCGGCCGTAGCCGTACCCGCGTCTGCCCTTGTCGCCTCATCCGGCGACCGCCTGAGGATTTCCCCGCTCGCCCGCAAACTCGCCGCCGAGAAGGGTGTCGATGCCTCCCGTGTCACGGGTTCCGGCCCCGGTGGCCGCATCGTGCAGGCCGACATTCTCGCCGCGGCGGCGAATTCCCCCGCCACCAAAGTCAGCGGCAAGTCCGTTCCGTCGACTCCGTCCTTGCTGGCCAAGGGTCCGATCCAGGAGGAGAAGACCGTCCAGGTTTCCAACATGCGCGGCGCGATCGCCCGCCGGTTGCTCGAGTCAAAGACGCAGCTCCCGCACTTCTACGTCGAAATCGAAGTCGACGCCGCGCCGCTCTTGGCCCTGCGCGAGCAGCTCAACTCCGGCCTTGAGGCCGAGGGCGTGAAGCTCTCCGTCAACGATTTCATCCTCAAGGGCAGCGCCGAGGCGCTTCGCCGGGTGCCGGCCGTCAACGGCTCGTGGGAAGGGACGCAGATTCGCTATTTCAGCGCGGCCCATGTCGCGTTCGCGGTCGCGATCGACGACGGCCTGATCACCCCGGTGGTCCGCGATGCGCACCTGAAGTCGATTTTTCAGATCAGCACCGAGGCCAAGTTGCTCGGCAAGCAGGCCAAGGAGAAGAAGCTCAAGCCGGATCAGTTCACGGGCGGAACCTTCTGCGTTTCGAATCTCGGCATGATGGGCATCCCGCGTTTCAGCGCGATCATCAACCCGCCGAATGCCGCGATCCTCGCGGTCGGCACGACCGTCACGAAGCCCGTGGTGAAAAACAACCAGATCGTGATCGGCCAGACGATGATCCTCACGCTCTCCTGCGATCACCGCGTGGTCGATGGCGCCGTCGGTGCGCAATACCTCGGTGCCTTGAAGACCCTGCTCGAGAGCCCTGCGCTGCTGCTGGTCTGAAGAGAAACGAAGCACGGACGCGGTAGCGCCGGGTCTCTGACCGGCGGAGATCGCTTTACCTCACCTTTCTTGCCGCCGGTCGGAGACCGGCGCTACGTCGGAGCGACTGCCACTTTACGCGATCTCACCCGGCGGCGCCACGTTGCCGCCGCCGCTCGGAATCGGCCAGGGCTCGCCAGCGGTGAAGCCGCCATCGACGAAGAGCGAGTGGCCGGTCACGTAGTCGGACGCGCCCGACGCGAGGAAAACGACCGAACCGACCAGATCGGCGGGCGTCGCGATTCGGCCCAACGGAATTCTCCGCTGCCCCCACTCCTGCATGTGCGGCATCGACCACAGTTTGTTGGTCATCGGCGTCATGATGAACCCCGGGCAGAGTGCGTTCACCTGAATGTTGTGGCGGCCGAGTTCCGTCGCGAGCGCCTTGGTCAACTGGCCGACTGCGCCCTTGGTCAGCGTGTAGACCGCGAGATTCGAAAGACCGAAGCCGGTGGTGATCGATCCGACATTGATGATCTTCCCGCTTCGCCGCTCCATCATTCCCTTCGCCACCGCCTGGGTCAGGAACAGCATGCCCTCGACGTTGATCGACAGGATGCGATCAAAGTGCTCGCCCGAGATTTCGGCCAACGGCTCGCGAAAATTCACGCCGGCATTGTTCACAAGAATGTCGATCGGCCCGAAACAGGCCTCCGCCGCCGCGGCCGCCGCTGGCAGCGAATCGCGATCTCCGACATCCATGCTCAACGCCTTGGCCTGCCCGCCAGCGGCCTGGATCGCGGCCGTCAGGATTTCCAGATCCACGGTGGTGCGCGCCGCGCAGACCACGTTGGCACCGTGCGCGGCTAGGCCCTCGGCGAGGGCACGCCCGATTCCGCGGCTGGCGCCGGTGACCAGCGCGTTGCGACCGGCAAGGGAAAAGAGTTGGGGAGGATTCATCGGGAATTCGAGCAGTGGGTTTGGCCCCGAGTCAGTTGGAGCCGCCGCCGAGCGTCCAGAGTGAAGGCGCCGCCCCCCACGCCATCCGTCATTGCCAGCTCCTAGCCCTGGCGGCAGCTTGCCCGCGCGATGAGTGCGCCCCGCATCCTCCCTTCGTCCGGCATCCAACCCGAAATCGCGATCGGCGCGATCCCGACTGACGAACGCGTCTGGGTTCCGCAGGCCCCGAACGTCTGGTTCCGTCCGCTCCTGCTCAACACGGTCACGGGCGGCTGGTGCAATCTGCTTCGCGTCCGCAAGTCCGGCATGATCTCGCGACACCGGCATCCCGGGCTCGTCGTCGGTTACGTCATCAAGGGCTCGTGGCGGTACCTCGAGCACCCGTGGGTCGCCGCAGCCGGACACTTTGTTTACGAACCGCCGGGCGAGATTCACACCCTCGTGGTCGACGAAGGCGTCGAGGAGATGATCACGTTCTTCAACATCGCCGGCGCCATGATCTACCTCGACGACCAGGGCGGGCAGAATGGGTACGAAGACGTCTTCACCAAAATCGACATGTGCCGCGCCCACTACCGCAGCGTCGGCCTCGGCGACTACGTCGATCAGTTTATCCGGTAGGGAAGTGGAATAACGCTGGGTCTTGCAGCCGCCGCACCGGACCGGCCGGGCCACACACCTCGCCCTGCGGACACCCCTCTCCATGAGGAGATCATGACCCCGTGCTTTCCGAAGGTTTCCTCTGGAGAAGGGTGGCGCGCAGCGCCGGGGTGTGTCGGCTGACCGGCCACCGAACCGCCGCCAAAGCAGGCTACTCGGAGTCCCGGTCCACAATTATGGCCACTCTCGCAGGATGGCTTCGATGGCCGAAAGCGATCACTTCTTGGCCTGCCCCGCGGTCCCGCCCCGTCTTCTCCCCATGAAAATCGAGTCCGTCGAAACGATCCTGCTCCAGCACAAGCTCACTCGACCCACCGGTCCGGCGTCCGTACTCAACGACTGGCGCAAGACCCTGCTGGTGCGGATTTCGACCGATGACGGTCTCGTGGGTTGGGGTGAAACGGCACCCTTGGCCGGCGTCCGGGAAACGATCGATACGAGTTACGCCGCCCTGCTGGTCGGCCGCGATCCGCGCGCCATCGGCCTCTCGTGGCGGACGCGCTGGCTCGCGCCGTTCGAAAACCGGCTGGCGATCGGCGCCATTGACATCGCGATGCACGACCTCGTGGGCCAGGCCCTCGGCGTGCCGGTGCACCAACTCTACGGCGGCGCGCGACGACACCGGGTTCCCGCGTACGCGTCCGGCGGCGGCTATTTCGAAGGAGTCCACCCCGCCGAAATCTGGCCGGCCGAAACGCAGGCGCACGTGGCCCGCGGTTTTCGGGCCATCAAGCTGAAGATTGGCCGCTACGATCCTCGTTCGGAACTCGAGGCCCTCGCAGTCGTCCGCGCCGGACTCCCGTCCAACGTGAAGCTCATGGTCGATGCGTGGGGCTCCTACACGCTGGCCACCGCCCTCATGGTTGGACGTGAGCTCGAGCGCCTTGGGATCACATTTTACGAGGAGCCGCTGCCGCAGTTTGGCTACCGCGGGTACCCGGAACTCGCCGCCCAACTCGACATCGCTATCGCCGGCGGCGAGATGCTCCAGAACCGGCAGGCCTTTAAGGAACTCCTCGACCGGCGCGCGGTGGATATCGTGCAACCGGACGCGAGCCTGTGCGGCGGGATCAGGGAAGTGCTGTTCGTCGCGGAGCTGGCCGAGCTCTATGGCGTCCAATGCATCCCCCATTCCTGGAGTGGTGCGATCCTCAACGCCGCCTCGATCCAGATCGTTTCGCTGATCCAGGAGCCGACCCTGATGCCCGGCGTGAGCACGCCGATGGTCGAGTTCGACGTGACAGAGAATCCGTTCGCCTCCGGACTCATCCGGACGCCCCTGCCCCTGGTCGACGGCTGCTTCGAGGTGCCAAATAAGCCTGGGCTCGGTCTGGACATCGACCTCGACGCCATCCGCGCGCTCGAAGTCCCGCGGGCGCGTTAAGCTTGCCCGCTGTCGATCACTCCGGTTGAAGCCCGGGGCGGGACAGGTCTCTCTGCCCTCAACTCCATTCCCCGCCTCACCGCGGCTGAATCGTGATATTCCGCCAGCGCGTCACGGCGCCGGGCGCCCAGCGATTTCGGCCCATGCCGCCCGGGGGAGAGTTATGGACCTCGAGTCCAATGTGCCCCGGACCACCCAGATATTTTTGTGCCCGTTCCGGATTGAAACCCGGCATCCAGACATTCGCATAGTCCAACTCGGCGATCTTGAGCCCGTTGATCCAGGAAGTGAGCTTGGGCACCTTGCCTTCGCACCGAAGACGGAACGTGTTCCAGTCGCTGGGCCGCCAAATCTTCACGAAGTCCTCGAAGTGAGCCGCGTAATCCAGCGGCCAGAACGGCCGGCTGTCATGCACGCCCTGGGTCACATGGGTGTACTTGAAATTCGGCAACTCGAGCGCATCGATGTAGAATGGCGCCGAGCGGAAATTGCCGATGCCGTTGACATAGAAACCGCCGTTGTTGCCGCGCGGCCGCGGCTCCACGGAAAACTGGTAGCCCATGGCCCCGAGCGGGTGCTGCCGGAAAAGGACCCCGCTATCGATCGGCCAGTCGTGGTTCGCCTCGAACTCGAGTTCGAAGTCCTGAAATTTATCTTCCGTGATCAAGTAGGCCCCGAGCCCCGAACCCGACGGCTGCTGCCCACCCACAATTGCACCATCGATGACCTCCCATTTGCCCTTGTGCTCCAGCGTCGCCTTGGCGTCCGGCTGCGCCCGATAGTGCGCCAGCGTGCGGGCCTCGAGTTCCTCCACGGGGACGTCGCCGTTGGCGAGTACCGCGCCCGGATCGAGCCGCGGGATGGCCCGCCAGCCGCGCAGGGAGACACCATCGAAGAGCCGCCGCTTGCCGTGGGTCGTATCCTCGGTCGTGTACAAGCGATCCGGGAGCGCCAGCTCGGCCGCTGCCAGTTGCTTCGGCAGCGTCGACGCGGCGATCAGCATCGAGGCCGAGGTGATGAATCCGCGCCGGGTGGGGTTGACAGGAGTAGTCATGGAAAACGCCGGCGTCGCGGCCTGGGCCGCGTCACTCCTCGGGATAAAAACCGCCGAGTTTGTCGAGAATCTTGCGACCGAGAACGACCGGATCGAACTGGCCGTTCTGCCGCCAAATGATCTCCCCACCGGGTGCCACCAGCACCGAGTGCGGAATCGGGCCCGGCCACGCCGGATCGAGTCCCTTGACCAGCGCATCGGTGTTCGCCTCGGTGAACAGGTAATTGTTGGTCGTGCGTCCCTCGGCCTTGAGCGTGTCCTTGATCCGCTCCGGCATGCCGGCGTGCTGACCCTGCAGGAACGCCAGCGCCTTGCCCCGATCCTTGGGATCATCGAGACTGATGGTGATCACCTCGAAATCGCGGCGCTTCAGCCGCCGGGAAAACTTGGCCAACTCGGGAAACTCCGCGACGCACGGCGCGCACCAGGTCGCCCAGACGTTGATCAACCGCAGCTTGTTCGTGGGGTTCTTCGCCAAGGCGGCGACGCCCGCCGCATCGATCGTATCAAGCGTGATGGGTTCGTGGGGCCATGCGGCTTCCTTGGTCGCAGCGACCTTGGAGAGCTTCGTCAGCCACTTGACAGCACAGCCCATCGGCCGGGCGTAGGGGACCTTGATGGTGTTCGTCGTCACCAAGTCCTCAAACGCATTGACCGCGTCGTGCTTCGACACCGTCTTCGGGTCCTCGAAGCGCGAGTCGTCATAACGGCCCGAGTAGCGCAGCTTCCGGTTCTCGTCGAAAATGAAGAGATCGGGGGTGGCCAGTGCGCCATAGGCCTTGGCGACCTCCTGGGTCTCGCCGTCATAGAGATAGGGGAACGTAAAATGGTTCTCCTTCGCGTAGAGCTTCATCTCGTCGAAGCTGTCGCTGTACTTGCTGAAACCCAGTTCATCGACCGTGATCGCATCCGGGTGATTCGGCTGAATGGCCACGACCCCGAGACCTTTCGCCTTCATCCGGTTGATCCAAGGAACCATCCGGGACTCGGCCGCGTGCGAATACGGGCAGTGATTCGAGAGAAACACCACCAGCAGGTACTTGTGCTGGGCGAAGTCCTTCAGCGAGTACCGTTTGTCATCGACGCCCACCAGATTGAAGTCTGGCGCGGCATCGCCGAGATTAATACGACGAAAACCATCGGGCAGGTTCCGTTCGAGCTCGGGGCCGGAGCCACGAACGCTGTAGTCGGGATTATCGGCGGAGCGTGCGGCCGGCGCGAGCAGCGCCAGTCCGGTGAGGAGCAGGAGGTGGTATGATTTCATGGCTTCTAATTCTTGGGTGGCGCAATCTCTCTCGCGGAAGGCGGCGGAACGACTACTTCGTGACGGCGTAGACCTCAACCAGCGCGACGCCGGTGGCACCACTCGTGCCCGTCACCATGGCCGTGTAGGCGCCAGGCGCGAGCGTGACAATCAGGGCGCAATCGTTCGATCCGGACGGGAAGGCAAAAGCTCCGACCGTGGCGGCGGCCGCGGAAATTTCCGTGGCATTAGTCGCCTTGCTCCAGCCGGCATTCTCACCGACGGTGGCGCCGGTGGCGGTCAGCACCTTGAGGTTGGGAGTCGCCAGCGTGCCGGAGACGCCAAATTTTTCGAGCACGGGACCGGCCGCACGAATCAGGACCTTTTGCGGCTCGCGGCCCGTGATGACGAATCCGCTGATCATGATTTTGCTGCCGGTTTGGACCTCGCCGCGGGTCGACATGTTGAACAGGCCGGCGCCGCCGCTTGCCCCACCCCCACGGCCCGTCGGGTCGGAGAGATTGATGCCGTCCTGGTCGATATAGATGTCATCCGTATAGAACGCCGCGTCCGACGCCTGCGGAGCGGAAATGGTGCCTGCCGTGTTGGTAAAGTAGAACACGTCGAGGTGCGCCGAATTCGGATCGATGTCGCCATCGGGTTTGGCGCGGAAACCGCCGAATTCGCCACCAACAAAGGGAAACGCGAGTATCGGGGTGCCCGTGTCGCCGATCCGCCAGTACACCTG